>NZ_JBEZYD010000008.1:0-407323 GCF_040638335.1 Nonomuraea sp. NPDC026600 | reverse complement strand
ACGATCTCACCATGCCCGGCCGAGATGATCAAAATCACACCATGTGACGAGACCAGAACGCCCGTCACTTATCGCGCACAGGCTGAATGTCTACGATCGAGGGTGTAACTGGGATCTGAATCCGCCGGTCTCGAGCAGTGACCGGGCGACATAGTCGGTGAGGTTGCGGAAGCTCAGGGCGGAGCCGCGTAGGTGTTCCAGGCGGAACCCCAGCGCGGTCGCGCCCTGCGACCGGCACCAGCGCCAATCGAACCTGAGCGATTAACGTGTGGCCACGACCATCGTCAGCGACGAGAGAGTCAACCCCACGCGGAGTCGTCGAGTTGAGGCGTGCAGAGTTTTTCGCTGGTGGTCAACGTGTCGACGTCAGGAGCACAGCGCCATACACCACGCAGGTGGCGAGGATGACGATCCCGGCATGGCTCAACGCCGCCCCGTCGCCGATCAACTGTGTCGGGTCGGCCGATAGGTCAGCACCTGTGTGTGGCCGTCGAAGGTTCGGGCCTCGAGCAGCTCGAGGTCGAAGTCGTCCGCACCGTCGAAGATCCGGTCCACGCCGGTCGTCCCGGAGATCACTGGGAAGACCGTCACCTCGATGGTGTCGATCAGGCCGGCGTTCAGCAGCACCCGGTTGAGCGTCAGGCTGCCGTGGGAGCGCAGCGGCACATCGGATTCGGCCTTGAGGCGCGTGACCACCTCGACAGGATCGCCGGACTCGATGGTCGTGTCCGGCCACTTGAGCGGCTCGGTCAGCCGGCTGGAGAGCACCGTGACCGGGGAGTCGAACATGCGGGTGATCCACCCGTCGAACAAGCTGCGGTCGAAGCCCGCGTCAAGGAACGGCGCGTTCGACGAGTAGGTCTTGGCCCCGAGCACCATGCGCAGCGGGTCGCGGTAGGCAGCGGCGCGATAAGCGAGGAATTCGGGGCCCTGCTTACCCCAGTAGCCGCCCCAGTCACCGTTGTGGTTGGCGAAGCCGTCGAGCGTGGAGAAGATGTCGAAGGTGTACGTGGCAGTCATGGTGTCTCCTTGCGGGACGTTGGTCGCGCGCGCCTTGCGGCGGCCTCACCCCTGCTACGAACACCACCGCCCCGATCCGACACGCCTCCCGGATTTCTTTCAAAACTTTCCGGGCTCATCCGATCTGAGTGTGTAGTTGTGATCTGAACCCGCCAGCCTCGAGTAGTGATCTTGCGATGTAGTTGGCGAGGTTGCGGAAGCCCAGCGCGGAGCCGCGTAGGTGTTCCAGGCAGCCGTTGATCGCTTCAGTCGGTCCGTTGCTGGTGCCGACCCGGTCGCGCTGGCACTGGCGGTGTCCTGCTTGGTCACGGGGCGTCGCGGCCTCGCCGTAGGACTCGACAAAGACACCCACATCAGGAGTGGGGTCGAGTCCTTGCCGGGGAGTGCCCGGCGCTGCCGCGCGGTGCTGTTTCCCTGGTCGGAACCGCACGGCGAGCCACTTGATCCGGCTCATGCCGCCCTGTATCGGGCTGTCCGCTCACGCATCGCTCACGCGCTGTCGGCTGCTGAGCAGCGCGTGGGTCAGATCTGACCGAGGTCGATCTCCACCGGGAAGGGCGCCGCCGCCTTGAGGACACCGGTGAACACGTCTCCGTCCCGGTAGGTCATCGTCGCGGGGTCGAGAATGTGGGTGTACACGAGAGGAACGCCTGTTGCGGCCTGCTCGATCCGCCAGTAGAAGCCGATGCCTGCCTTGGCGTACTGGTCGACCTTCACGATCCGGTCGGTGGTCTCCGAGCCTGGTGACACCACCTCCGCGACCAGTAGCACATGCTCAGGGCGGGTAGGGGTGATGTCGATCGTGTCTGCGCGGTACACGACGACGTCCGGGCGGCGATTGGTGAGAGGGACGTCCTGAAGCCGGACGTCGAAGTCCGTGTCGGCGTTCCACTCCGGGCCCGAGGCGGCATCCAGGGCGTTCGCCAGAATCCGGGCCAGCCGGTTGTGCCGCTTGGACGCACTCGGACTCACGACGACCATCCCGTCCACGATCTCGATACCGGCGCACTGCTCCTCGGACCAGGACTCGTACTCCTCCGCCGTGATCTGCTCATGCATCCACGCCGGGGCCATCATCTCGGCCGTCATGAAGCACCTCCCGGACACTGTGCTGCGGGCCCGATCCCGCTGGATTCAGCGTACTGTCTGCCGTCAGTCCGGCACGCTGATCTCGCCCCTCCCAGGCGGTCGGCATCCGACAGTAGCTTTCGGCGAGCGAGGAACCAGTGTCGGCCTGCGTAACATCCCGGTCGGCAGCCGCGCCAGCGTCGAGGGACCGTGCGGGGCGTTCACCTCGCCGCGCCGGAACCGGCCCGGCACCCAGCTGATGGCCGGGAGTGTGGGGATCACGTCCGTGCGGGCGAGCCATGCAGGAGGAAAAGTCGCCGTCCTCGGTCTGGTCCAGGCTGCGGTCCATGACCCAGATGTGCGCCATGCGAGGTCTTCGTTCGGAGGGGGGCAGGGGGCTGCCATTGCAACGGCCTCCCCCTGCCCCTGCTACGGCTCTCAGCCCTGCTTCTTCTGCGGTTGCAGACGCACCGGCAGCAGCAGAGCCAGTGCGACAGGCAGGACTGTGAGAGCTCGCCAACGCCACTCCGGACGACCTGGTCGGGCTACAGGCTCTCGGGCGAAGTCTCAAGGGTCTCCTTCAGCGCCTGGAGGAACAGGACGACGTCCCTGCCGTTGATCAGCCGGTGGTCGTAGGCCAGGCCGATCGCCGCTGCCATCCGCTCGCCGTCGGGCTGCGGTGAGGTGAGCGCGATGGCGCAGGCGTGGCCGGGGAAGATGATCGGGATGGCCATGATGATGTCGGCGTCGTGGTGGAGGGTGACGACGATGTTCCCGCCGGTGAGGTGGGCCTCGGTGAAACCGCCGTGCTGGGCGAGCCCGCGGAATTCGGCCAGGCGTTCGGCGATGTCCGGTACGGCGAGGCGGTCGCGGATCACCGGCACGTAGAGGCCGGTGCCCATGTCGATCGTCACGCCTATGCGTGGTTGGTCGGGGAGGCGGGCGGTTCTGTCGTCGATGAGTTCGGCGAAGAACATCGGGAAGTCGGCGTGCAGCCGGGCGACGGCGGCGATGAGCAGGTCGGGGAGGCCGACCAGCTTGCGAAGGCGTCTGGTCAGGGCTCGGGCGGTCGCCAGGGCGGGGGTTACGTCGACTTTTATCGCGGTGTAGCCGGCGGGGATGGTCTGGTGTGACAGCGTCACGGTCCTGCCGACCGCGCGCTGGTGGTTGGACAGCGGGCGGGTCTGTCCGCCGTCGGGAGGTGTGGCGCTCTCCGCGTTTTCGGGGGGCTCGCTGCCGCCGGTGGCCGCCGCGAGCCGTTCCACGTCGGTCCGGCGTACCACCTTGGCGTCCAGTCCGGCCACCAGCGCGGGGTCGAGGCCGAGTTGCTCCAGCAGCGCGCGGGCCGGCGCCGTGATGATCGGCCCGCCGTCGGCGGCCGGGACCGACTCCGGAAGAGCGACCGATGCCGTAAGACTCAGCCCACTGTCAGCGGCGGGGATTGGCTCCGGGAGAGCGGCCGGTGCCTGGCCAATTCGGGCGATCAGCTGACCGGGGGTGCATGACGCGCCCACCCTTGCCAGTTGCGTCAGCACCCCGTCCTGCTCGCTGTCCAGCTCCTCCACCGCCTTGGACGTCTCCAGCGTCACCAGGGGATCACCCCGCTCCACCCGCGCGCCGTCCGCCGCCAGCCACTCCAGCAGCGTGTACTCCGAGTCGTTGTTGTTCAGTTTCGGGACTCGGATCTCACCCATCGAGCGCCTCCAGTACGGCCCTGCTGATCGTGCTGTCCTGCAGCACCACGGCACGCTCCAGGTGCGGGGCCGTGGGGATCACGCTGTCGGCCGAGCTGACCAGACGGATCGGTCGGCGGAGCGAACCCCACAGCCGGGTGTGCAGGTCGGCGGCCAGGTGGCTGCCCCAGGTGCCGCCCGCGCTGCCGTCCTCCGCCACGCAGACCAGTCCCACCCGACCGAGCAGCGGCAGCAGCGCGGTCGGGTCGAAGGGGTACAGGCGCGACGGGATGAGCACGGCTCCGGCGAGGTCGTGGGAGAGCAGCAGCGTTCGCATGGCGGCGATGGCCCGGTGCGCCACGCCGCCGGGGGCGATCACCACGTAGTCGAGGTCGCCGTCGAACCGCACCACGGCCACGTCCTCGACGAGGTCCCAGGTGAACAGCTCGTCCACCTCGTACATCCGGCGGGTGTAGAGGACCTTGTCCTCGAAGAGCAGGCACGGCTCCGCCAGCGCCAGCATGCGGTCGAGGACGGCGCGGTTGTCGTGGAAGGGCGACATCTCGAACAGCGAGAGGCCGGGCACGCCGATGAAGTGCTTCTGGAGGTTCTGGCTGTGGGTGGGGCCGTAGCCGCGGTTGCCGCCCGAGGGGCAGCGGATGATCAGCGGCATCGGGACGCGCCGGCCGTACATGGAGACGGATTTGCCGGCGAAGTTCACGAGCTGGTCGAAGGCGAGGGTGGCGAAGTCGCCGAACATGATCTCGACGATGGCCTTCTCCCCCGCCAGCGCGAGGCCGGAGGCGGCGCCGACGATCGCGCCCTCGCTGAGGGGCGTGGTCAGGACCCGGTCGGGGAAGCGGGTGGACAGGCCGCGGGTGATCTTGAAGGCGCCGCCGTAGGGGTCAAGGATGTCCTCGCCGAGCACGTACACGCTGGGGTCGTCGCCGAGCAGGCCATGCAGGGCCTGGTTGAGGTCTTCGCCGACCCTTGCCGTCACGCGGTCGCCCAGGTGGCCAGGGGCCGGGCGGCCACTTCTTCGGCGAGCTCGTCCATGCGGGAGCGGGCCGCCGCTTCGAGGCGGGCCGACTGGTCGGGGTGTTCGGCCTGGTAGGAGGCGTACCAGTCGGTGCGTAAGGCGTCCGGCGGCCGGGTGTCGTCGCCCTTGCTGTGCGGGCCGAGACGGTGGGTGGCGAACTCCACCACCAACGGCGCCCCACCCCTGACGGTCTCCACCAGAGGCGCGAGCTCTCGCCTTATTTCGGAGATGTCCAAGCTCGACACCCGCGTGTGCCCGATCCCGAAGGCGGCCGCCCGCCCGGCGATGGTGCCCGCCATCTGGAGCTCCGTCGGCGTGGACTGGGCGATGCCGTTGTGCTCGACCACGACGAGCAGCGGCAGGCGCCAGAGCTGCGCCAGGTTCAACGCCTCGTACACCGCCCCCTCGCCCCACGTCCCGTCACCGATGTACACGCAGGCGAGCCCGCCGGGCTCGTGCCGCTTCAGGTGCAGGGCGACCCCGGTGGCCACCGGCAGGCTCTGCCCCTGCACCCCGGTCGACAGGTAGCGGTCGCGGCGCAGGTGCTGGCTGCCCCCCACCCCGTCGCACACGGCGCCCTTCCGGCCCATGATCTCGGCGAGCAGCCCTTCGGGGTCCTCGAACCGGGCCAGGTAGTGACCGTGACCGCGATGATTGCTGAACACCCAGTCACCGTCCCGCAGCAGCGGCCGCAGGGACACGGGGACGTACTCCTGCCCGAGGCAGGTGTGGGTGGTGCCGTTGAGCTCGCCCCGCTCGAAGAGCGCGAGCAGTTTCCGTTCGAAGGAGCGGATCAGCAGCAGCAGCGCCAAGTCCTCGTCAGCCAGCCTGTTCATGGGCCCCTTGAGTCCCGGGAGAACCTCCAGAAAGGCTATACAACACCGACATACAACGTCTACGTCACCGGGAGACCAGCCACCGCCAGCGCGGCAGCTCCAGCACTACGGTGACCACGGCCAGCACGGACACCAGCACGGCGGCGAACACCTGCCAGGCGACCCACGCCGCCACCACGGCGGCCACGACCTGCAAGACGACCAGCGCGATCGTGACCGGCCCCGGCACCGCGACGATGACATTCCGCTTGTCCCCCGGAGTCGAGAACAGCGTCGGCAACCCGATCAGCACCACCACCGACAGGACGGCCAGCAGCACGGAATGAGGGGCTAGGGCCCACGGAGCCGCCACCCAGGCGACCAGCTCAGTGGCGAACCGAAAGGCGGACGCGGCGCGGTCGTCCGGGCGGGGGGTGGAAGACATGCGCGTAACGTACCGTTCCCGCCCAAACCGCCCGTGCCCGAGTCAGGGGTTGTGGAAGGCGACTTCGGGGTTGGCCGGGGTCGGGCCGTCGAGCAGGGGTTGCTTCTTGTGCTTCAGGTGCTGGTCGAAGAAGGCGCCGACATAGGCGCGGGTGATCTGCAGGGAGCGCTGCGGGGAGAGGCCGCCGGGTTCGGACATGCCCGCTGCCTTCTCCAGGATGGACAGGTCGGTGAAGCTGGTGTGGCTGGTGCCGGCGACGGTGAGCCAGCGCTTCCAGCCGCTGATGTTCGGCCAACTGCCGTCCCAGGTGTCGTCCTTGCCGGGGACGTGGTCGGCCTGACTGCCCACGAGGAGGAAGGGGCGCTTGCCGAGGCTGCCGGCGGGGATGGCGGGGTGGAAGGTGCCGTCCAGGTTCGCACCGGCCTGTACCCGCTTGTCGGCCCCCATGGTCGCGGCGGCGGCGTCGCCGCCGAGGGAGTGGCCGGCCATGCCGATCCGCTTGGTGGCGATCATGCGGGCCCGCTTCCAGACCGGGTGCCGGTCGGTGAGCTGGTCGAGGACGAAGGAGATGTCCTTGGTCCGGCTCTTGGTGATGGTCGCCTGCCCGCCCTCCGGCGGCCTGGGCTGGTCGCAGAGGGGCGCGCAGGTGAGGACACGGCCGTCGGGGAAGGCCGTGCCGGAGGACTCGTAGGCGTGGTCGACCAGCGCGACGACGTACCCACGACTGCCCAGGTCCTCGGCCAGGAAGGTGAGGCTGGCGCGGTGCAGGCCGCGGCCGGGTGAGAGCACCACCAGCGGATATCGGCCCTTCTTGGGATCGGCGCCGGTGTGGGCGTAGGTGCGGGTGGCGGCGATGGCCTCGGCCGGGACGGTGGCGCCGGGAGCCTTGCGCTCCAGCAGCGACCGGGCCTCCTCGACGGTCATGTACGGGGCGGTCGCACCGGTCGCGGATCGGGCCGGGTAGTACATCGACACCATCAGCTGCCGGGGGCCGTCCTTGGGCACCCAGGGGTCTGTGCGGCTCTTGTCCACCAGGTGCAGAATGTCGCGGCCGACCGGGTAAGGGCCGGTAGGACGAGGTAGTTCCAGATTGATGGCGGTGGTCGTCGCGCTGGCGGCACTTGTGGTCGCACAGGACGTCACCAGGAGCGGCAGAACGAGCGCCAGGCGGGCCCGGATGTAGCGCTGTTTCACAGGGTTTCCTCTCTTAAGGCGTTACACGTCGCGTCGGCGCACGACGACGAGGGTCACGGCCGCCGCGACGAGCGGCCAGAGTGCGAAGGCGATCCATGACCCGGTGATCGTGGGCAGGGCGGCTTCGTCTCGGGGGTGGATGAGGGACAGGCAGGTCCGCCAGGCGTAGAAGGGGAACATCGCGTACAGGTCGTTGGCCCACTGGTGCACGGTCGGCTTGAAGAGGGTGGGCAGGATGACCAGCACGCCGCACACGGCGACGACGGTGGCGGCGGTGTGCCGCAGCAGCGCGCCGATGCCCATGCCGACCAGCGCCGACACGGGCGCGAGCAGGGCGTTCGCGACCAGGACCCGCACGACGCCCGGATCGCCGATCGAGGCCCCGGCGCCGCGGCCGGACAGGATGACCTGGCTCACGCCGTACGTGGTGAGCGCGACGACCGCGCCGACCGCGAGCATGACCCCCGCCACGACGACCACCTTGGCCGCCATGACGCGACCACGGGCCGGGACAGCGGTGAAGGTGGTGCGGATCAGGCCGCTGGCGTACTCCCCGGCGACCGTCAGCGCTCCCACGCTCCCCGCGCCGATCATGACCACGATCGCGCTGAACCCGCTGAAGGCCTCCGTCATCGGGTTGAACATGGCCTTCTCCCGCGCCCGGAAGGCCGGCCACTCGGCGTAGGCGTCGAGGCTGGACTGAACGGCGAGCGCGACCAGCACCAGCACGCCGACCACGATCACCCAGCGGATGGACCGCAGTGACCACAGCTTGATCCACTCCGCGCCGAGCAGGCTCATCGGCGGCCGCCCACGACGTAGTCGGCGTGGCCGGCGGTCGACTCCATGAAGGCCTCTTCCAGCGACGCGGCACGCGGGGCGAGCTCGTGCAGCATGATCCGGCGCTCGAAGGCGAGCTCACCGATACGGCCGGCGCTCATCCCCGTCACCATGAGCACCCCGCCACCGTCGCGCCGTACAGAAGCGCCGTCGAAAGTGAGCACGGCGGCGAGTTCGTCCGGGTCGGGCGTGCGTACGGTGACGCGGGCGCCGGCGCCGCGGGCCGCGAACTCGGTGAGGCTCTCGTCAGCGATGAGCTCGCCGCGGCCGATCACGATGAGGTGGTCGGCGGTGTTCTCCATCTCGCTCATCAGATGGCTGGAGACCAGGACGGTACGTCCCTGCTCGGCCAGGCGCCGGAACAGGCCCCGCACCCAGCGCACCCCCTCGGGGTCCAAACCGTTGACCGGCTCGTCGAACAGCAGCACGGGCGGGTCGCCCAGCAGCGCGGTGGCGATGCCGAGCCGCTGGCGCATGCCCAGGGAGAACCCGCCCACCCGCCGGCGGGCCACACCTTCGAGCCCCACCTCCCGCAGGACCTCCGCCACCCGGCGGCGCGGCAGGCCGTTGCCGCGGGCCAGTGCCCACAGGTGCGCCGCGGCGCTGCGCCCGGGATGCGCGTCACCCGCGTCCAGCAGCGCGCCGACGTGCCGCAGCCCGTGACGTCGCCGCGCGAACGGACGCCCGTCGATGGTCGCGCTTCCGCTGGTGGGCCGGTTCAGGCCGAGAATCATGCGCATCGTGGTGCTCTTGCCGGCGCCGTTCGGGCCGAGGAACCCGGTGACGTGGCCGGGCCGTACGGTGAACGTCAGGCCGTTCACGGCCGTCACGCCGCCGTAGCGTTTGGTCAGTCGGTTGACTTCGATCACCCGCTCAACGCTGCCGGAGGCCGTGGCGCACGACATCTGGCCGCAGGCCAGAATCCGCGCCGGGAGACTGGCCTGTGGGCATACGCCTCCAGGCCGATGCTGGTCAGACGGGGTGGCGGCTACGATCAGGGGCGTGTTCGCCCATCCGCCCCGTCCCCCGCTCCTGCAGCGGCTAGCGCCGCTCGTGCGGGAACTGCTCACGTGGTGTGGGGTGGCCGCCTTCGCGCTGCTGCAGTTCGCCGCGCTGCTGAGCGGCAGCGACGACGCGAACCCGCAGGTGCTGCCGCTCGCGGGCGCCGCGGTCGCGATGACGCTGCCCCTGGCATGGGTACGGCGCGGCCCGCTGCTCGTGCTCGCCGTCGTGCTGGCGGAGCTGACCGCCGCCACGGCACTGGGGATGCCGGCCGAGCAGCTCTGGCCGCTCCTCCTGGCCGCGGACGTCCTGGTCTGCGTCATCGCGGCCACCCGCTCCGGGGTTACTGCGGCTCTGGTCACGCTCGCCGTACTGGAAGGGGTGTGGCAGGCCGCCCTGTGGCCGCACGCCCTCGCCTCCGGGTTCCTGGCGCTGACGGCGCTGCTGGCCGGCAGCGTCCTGCTCGCCTGGCTGGCCGGGACCGCGATCCGGCAGCGGCGCGAGTACGGCGAGGCCGTACGCGTCCACGCGGTCACCGCTGAGCGGCTGCGCATCGCCCGCGACGTGCACGACATGGTCGCCCACAGCATCGGCAGCATCGCCATCCAGGCCGGAGCGGGCCGCAGAGTGATCGACACCCGCCCCGAGCAGGCCCGCGACGCGCTGGACGCCATCGAGATCACCAGCCGGGAAACCCTGAAAGGGCTACGGCAGGTGCTCGGCGTCCTGCGCCGGCCCGACCCGCCGCCCACCGGGCTGGCCGACCTTGACCGGGTCACGTCGACGGCCATCGCCGCGGGCGTCCAGGTCGACGTCCGCTGGCAGGGCGAACGCCGCCCGTTGCCCGCCGCCGTCGACCAGTCCGCGTTCCGCATCGTCCAGGAGGCGGTGACCAATGTGGTACGGCACGCGGATGCCGCCCGCTGCCGGGTGTCGATCGGCTATGCGGGTGAAGAACTGAGCGTCGAGATCGTCGACGACGGGCGCGCGGACAGCGCGAGCGAGGGCGGAGGCTACGGCATCGCCGGGATGCGAGAGCGGGTGGCGCTGCTGAACGGGCATTTCACCGCCGGGTCGCGGCCCGAGGGCGGGTTCAGGGTCGCCGCGAGGCTGCCGATCTCATGACGATCCGTGTTCTGCTGGCAGACGACCAGCCGCTGGTGCGCGCCGGGCTGCGCATGGTCATCGACGGAACCTCTGACGTGGAGGTCGTCGACGAGGCCGGGACCGGGGGGCAGGCCGTACAACTGGCCAAAGAGCTGCGCCCTGACGTGGTGCTGATGGACATCCGGATGCCCGGAATGGATGGCATCACGGCCACCAAAATGATCACGGCTGAGCTGCTGCCCACGCACGTTCTGGTCCTGACCACGTTCGACGACGACGAGAACGTCTACGGCGCACTGCGCGCGGGCGCCTCCGGCTTCCTCGTCAAGGACATGGCGCTGGACGACATCCTGACCGCCATCCGCGTGGTCGCCGCCGGAGACGCCCTGCTCGCGCCCAGCGTCACCCGCCGCCTCATCGCGGAGTTCACTACCCGCACCCCGGCTGCCCGGCACCGCGAGCTCAACGGCGTCACCGGACGCGAACACGAGATCCTCACCCTCGTCGGCCGCGGCCTGTCCAACGCCGAGATCGCGGCCCACCTGCACATCAGCCCCGGCACCGCCAAGGCCCACGTGGCCAGCCTGCTCACCAAGCTCGGCGCCCGCGACCGCGTGCAACTGGTCATCGTGGCCTACGACGCGGGCCTGGTCTCCCCGAACTGGCCTGCCCAGAGGTCCGAAAACCGCTGACTTTCCGGGTGGCGACGGTGTTGTAGAAGGTATGAGCATCTACACCACGATCGACAGCCCACTGGGCGAGATCCTGCTCGTAGGCGACGGCACCGCGCTGACCCGCGTGGCGTTCGGCGGTGCCGTGCGGCCCGAGTGGCGGCGCGACCCTGGCGCGTTCGCCGAGGCCGAGCGCCAGTTCCGCGAGTACTTCGCGGGCGGGCGGAGCGCCTTCGACCTGGATCACGCGACCACCGGCACGGCCTTCCAGGAGCGGGTCTGGGCCGCCGTGGCCGCCGTACCGTACGGGACCACCACGACGTACGGCGAACTGGCCGCGAGCGTCGGCGCGCCACGCGACCGCATCCGCGCGGTCGGCGCGGCGATCGGCGCGAACCCGCTGCTCGTCGTCCGCCCCTGCCACCGCGTCGTCGGCGCGAACGGCTCACTGACCGGGTACGCGGGCGGCGTCGAGCGCAAGCACGCGCTGCTCACGCTCGAGGGCGCGCTGCAGCCACAGCTCATCTGACCTCACCCGACCTCATCCGACGTATGGAGGACATCATGCAGGCCGACTGGACGGCCCTGGCCGAGGAGGTCAACGCGTACGGCTGCGCGCTGACGCCGCCGGTCCTCTCACCGGCCGACTGCAAGGAGATCGCCGCTCTGTACGGCGAGGCCGGCCGGTTCCGTTCCACGATCGACATGGAGCGGTATCGGTTCGGCCGCGGGCAGTACCGCTACTTCAGCGAGCCCTTCCCACCGCTGGTGGCGGAGCTGCGGGCGGCGTTCTATCCGCACCTGCTGCCGATCGCCCGCGACTGGGCCGCCCGGCTGGGCCGGCCCGCGCCCTGGCCGGACGGCTTCGACGAGTGGCTGGACATGTGCCACGAAGCCGGGCAGACCAAGCCGACACCCATCCTGCTGCGGTACCAGGAGGGTGACTGGAACGCCCTGCACCGCGACCTGTACGGGGATCTGGTGTTCCCGCTGCAGGTGGTCATCGGGCTCGACCAGCCGGGCGAGGACTACACCGGGGGCGAGTTCCTGCTGGTGGAGCAGCGGCCACGGGCCCAGTCGCGCGGGACGGTGACCCTGCTGCCGCAGGGCCGGGGGCTGATCTTCACCACCCGGGACCGGCCCGTGAAGTCGTCGCGGGGATGGTCGGCGTCGCCGGTACGGCACGGGGTCAGCACGGTCCGCTCGGGACTGCGGCACACGCTGGGCCTCGTCTTCCACGACGCCGCCTGATGCACACGCTGATCGGGGCCGACGGGTGGCCGTACCCCAGCGCGGTGCCCGGGACGCTGGGCGGGCATCGGCGGGCGCGGCTGTACGGGCGACTGGACTGCCCGTCGGCGCTGCGGGCGATCTCGCGTGGGGGGTATGTGGAGGAGCGGGTGTTCTTCGCGGATGAGGTGACGGCCATCGCGGCGGGGTACCGGCCGTGCGCGGTGTGTTTGCCGCAGGCGTACCAGATCTGGAAGACCGAACAGGCGATGGCGGGGCACACAGCGGCCGAGTTGGCCGGACTGCTCGGCCTGCTGGCCGCGGCCCGGCCGCGCGTGGAGACCGTCGTGATCGGTCACGGCCGCGACGCCGGCCCTTCCGCGGAGGCGTTCGCGGACGCCTGGGAAAACGGCGCGTGGAAAGGCGGCCTAGCGGAAGGCGCCGTGTGGGAAGGCGACACGTGGCAGGGCACCGTGCTGGCGGTCGTCGGCTGGCCGGAGGAGGCGGCGTCGTGGCTCCGTCAGGCCAGGCGGTTCGCGGCAGGTCCGCCGGACGCCTGGGTGGTGGCGGGGGCGCCGCTGGGCTGGGCGCGGATGAGCGAACGGCTCCGGCAGAGCACGGACTGGGACCCCGGGCGTACGTTCGGCTTCGCCTCCACCGCGCAAGCCGTCGCCCTCGCCGCCCCTGGAACACTGGAGGGCATGCGCGGAGCGGACACCGACGGCACCACCTGGCGAATCACCCGCAACCTGATCCACCGGGACCCGACATGATCCCGCTCCCGATGCGCGAGATCGCCCCAGGCGCCGTCCACGCACCCGGCTGGCTGACGCTCGACGAGCAACAGCACCTGGTACGCGCGTGCCGCGAGTGGGCGGCGGGCCCGGTCCCGATCCGGCACACCGTACTGCCCAGAGGTGGCGTCATGTCGGTGCAGACCGTATGCGTCGGTTGGCACTGGCAGCCGTACAAGTACACACGCGTCGCGAGCGACGTGAACGGCCTCCAGGTCGCCGACTTCCCCGCCTGGATGGTCGCCCTGGGGCGCCGCGCCCTGACAGCGGCGTACGGCGAACCCGCCGACGGCTACACCCCCGACACAGCGCTGATCAACTTCTACGACGGCCAGGCCAAAATGGGCATGCACCAGGACAAGGACGAACGTTCCGCCGCCCCGGTGGTGTCGCTGAGCATCGGCGACGACTGCCTGTTCCGTTTCGGCAACACGGAGACGCGCGGCAAGCCGTACACCGACGTGCGACTCGGCAGCGGCGACCTGTTCGTCTTCGGCGGCCCTTCACGCTTCGCCTACCACGGCGTGCCGAAGGTCTATCCAGGCACCGGAAACCCCGCCACCGGTCTGACCTTGGGCCGCCTCAACATCACCATGCGAGTAACCGGTCTATGACGTACGTGGTGCGGGCGGGGAGGGATTGTAGAGAGATCGTGCACGGTCGCCCTCGGCCGAGCCCGGCACGATATGCAGGACGCATGGAACAGACGGCGCTTCTTGCTTTCCTCGCGGGCATCATCGGCGCGAACAGCATCCCGCACTTCGTGAAAGGCATAACGAAGGAGAACTACCCGACCGTCTTCGGCGACTCTCCCGTCACCAACCTCATCGCCGGTTGGGCGGGACTCATCCTGACCGTCTTGTGCGTTCATTGGGCGGACGTGGGCCGAGCACCCATGTGGGCGTTCGGCGCGGGAGCGTTCGGTGTCTTGCTCATGGGTCTCTTTCACGCCTGGCATGGGGCCTTGGGCTCGATCTTTCGCGATAGTAATCGCGTCTTGTAGCGGCTCGATCACCTGTCGTTCTCGAGTGGCGGTCAGCCGGATGACCCGACTGTCGTGTCGGGCGGACGGGGTTCCATCCTCGCGGTCGGCTTACCGGCCCACGGCCGGATCCTGATCCGCGGCACCCGGGTTCGGATCCGCTCGTCACCCCGGCCCGGTGCTGGTGCGGTGCGTAGACGAGTTCACCATGTCCGCCGGCGCGCAGCGCATGCGCGAGCTGGTCGCGGACGGGCTCGACTTCGACCGGGGTGTCCTGCGTGACCGACACCGTGGCAATGGGGTGCTACGCGGGTTGGCCGACGCCGGGTGCCGGGTGCCGGGTGCCGGGTGCCGGGTGCCGGAACAAGTCAAGATCAATGGTTTCGATAACATCAGGGAGGGCGAGTTCCTGGTGCCGTCGATCCCCACCATCGAGACGCGCGGTCTGCGGCGCAGCCGGGAAGAGTCCGGCAGCTCCTTTTCCACGGTGATCCGCGAATCCACCGAGGGCTGATCCGCCGCTCTTCGGCTTCGTCTACTGCGCGTGAGCGGCCTGTCTTGATCCCAAGAGTGCCGCGATGCGCCCCACTACGCCCTCAAGCGAGGGTAAATGACCAGGTCAGAGTAGCCTGGGCGCGCCGCTCGAGTAGGGGATCGGGTAAACGCGATGTTAAGACCGTTCGATGGTTGTGCTTCGTATCCATGTCATGTAACGATACAAACCCGCCGAGAGACCCTCGTGTGACCGGAGGTCTAGCTTGAAACTCGGGTGAACTCCGCATGTCCCAACGCACAGGCGCAGATCTCCCCCGGCCTCCTGCCTCGCAGGGGGAGCCGCGGTCGCGCCTCGCCGGTCACTTCGCCGATCCCGCGCTCGCGGTGTTCGACGGCCGCTACTACCTGTACCCCACCACGGACGGCACCGCCGAGCGTGTTCATCGACGACGGCGCGCCTACCTCTAACGGGAAACACCCGGCTCGTCAGCCGTGCCGACGGCCTGATCGCCCTGGTGATTCCCGATACCGAGCCACTTCGCATCCCCCAATCAAAGTAATCCGGAAAGGCATCGCCATGTCGCTCCAACGCCGGCCGCTGAAGAACGATGGCAGAACACGCACAACCCTCCTGGCCGCCGCTGCCGCCGGCCTGCTCGTTACCCTGACCGCCTGCGGCGGTGGCTCCAGTGGCACCTCCGCCTCCAGTGGCACCTCGGCGGGCCCCAGCGATGGGAAGGGCGAGGTGACCTTCTTCTCCTGGGACAACGAGGAGACCATGAAGCCGCTCATCGCCGAATTCGAGGCGGAGAACCCCGGCGTCACCATCAAGTTCTCTTACGCGCCGCCGGTGCCGCAGTACATCGACACACTGCAGAAGCGGCTGCTGGCGAAGACCGCGGCCGACGTGTTCATCCTCGGCAACCACACCCAGCAGGCGGGTGGAGGATACGTCAAAGACCTGACCGGCACCGCCGCGGACAAGGCCCAGTCGCCCTTCGGACGCAAGATGAACACCTACAACGGCAAGGTCTACGGGATCTCGGTCGCGACCTGGGGTGGCGGCTTCCTGGTCAACAAGGACCTCCTCAAGAAGATCAATGTCACCGAGGCGCCGAAGACCTGGGACGAGCTGATAGCTGACTTCACCAAACTGAAGGCGGCCGGTATCCAGCCCGTACTCGAGCCCGGCGACGGCATCTCCACCACGATCATGGCGCTGATCGGTCAGGCGGACGCCCAGGCCGGCGGACACCTCGACGCGGACATCTTCGACCGCAAGACGACCTTCTCGCAGGCCTGGACCCAGCCACTGACCACCTGGTCGGAGCTCTACACCAAGGGAATCGGCTCCAAGGACTCGGCCGCGCTCAAGGGCGACCAGGTGCAGAACGAGTTCGTGGCCAAGCGGGTCGCGATGATCACCACCGGTTCCTGGGCGGTCGGCGCCGTGCGTAAGGCGATGCCCGGCGTCGACCTCGACTTCTGGCCGGTGCCCGGGGACACCGAGGGCGAGAGCTACTGGGCCGGCGCGGCCTCGCCCCCCTACGCCGTCAACTCACGGGCCAAGAACCCGGTGGGCGCCCAGAAGTTCGTGGACTTCCTCGCCGGCGCCAAGGGTGTGCAGATGTACCACGACACGACCGGTTCGATCACCACGACCAACAACTACACGCCGGAACTGGACCCCGCGCTGAAGACCATGTACCCGGAGGTGGTGGCCGGCAAGGTCTGGTGCGCCTGGCAGGCATGGCCCGGCCCCAACACCTCCGCCTTGGACGCGGAGTTCCTTTCCCGGGTCCAACAGGTGATGCAGGGACAGGCGGACGCCGCGTCGATCACCAAGGCGCTGGACAGCAAGTTCGCCGGACTGAAGTAACCCCGGATGCGCGGTTCCGGCTGTGCGCCGGGAACCGCACACCGCGGGTGCGTGCGTCACTGAAAGCGAGAGAACAATGGCGTCGATTACCTTGCCGCACAGAACCGATCGTCCCTCCGCGACCGCGCCCGGGGACCCTCGCCGGTTGTGGCAGAGCCTCCGGGAGAGGATCGGAGCGCAGGCGTTCTTCATCCCTATCGTCCTGGTCTTCGTGGTACTGATCGGCATACCGTTCGGGGAGTCCGTCTACTACAGCTTCACCGACTGGTCGGGCCTGAACCCCGAGATCCACTTCGTGGGCCTGGACAACTACCGGCGGGTGTTGACCGACTCCTCGCTGTTGTCCGGACTGGTGTTCACGATCACCTTCACCCTGGCCACCACGGCTGTCATCACGATCTTGGCGATTCCGCTCGCCGTACTGCTCAACCAGCGGTTCGTCGGCCGGCGACTGGTTCGCGCGATCTTCTTCTTTCCGGCCATCCCGAGTGTCGCGATCCTCGGCCTGGTCTGGAACTTCATCCTTAGCCCGCTGGGGTCGGGCGCCTTGAACACCGTGCTGCACTCGTTGTTCTCGATGGCGCCCGTACCGTGGCTGTCCGACTCGTCGCTCGCTCAGCTGTCGGTGATCGTCGTGGCGATCTGGACCAGTACCGGCTGGCACGCCATCCTCTATCTGGCCTACCTGCAGTCGATCCCGGCCGACTATTACGAGGCCGCAGCGTTGGACGGCGCCAGCACCCGGCAGCGGTTCTTCAACATCACGCTGCCACTGCTGATGCCGGCGGCCACCATCAGCACGTTGCTGTTGATGGTCGGTGGCCTCAACGTCTACGCGCTGCCCCAGACACTGACCAATGGCGGCCCTGGATTCGCCACCCACACGATCACCGGCACGATCATCATCAGTGGCATCGGGCAGGCCGAGTACGGCCAGGCGTCCGCGCTCGGCGTGGTGTTCATGCTCGCCGTGGGCGCCATCGCCGTCCTGCAGCTCAAGATCGCGCCCCGGTTGGGCAGGAGTGTTTGATGAGAAAAAACCGTACGGCCGTCCTGCTCGGCCTGGTGATGATCCCGCTGGCCTGCCTCGTAGGACTGCCGTTCTACTACATCATCGTCAACACGTTCAAAACCCAGGCACAGATGGCGCTGTATCCGCTCGCCCCGCCCACCTCGATCGTCCTCGAGAACTACGCGGACATCTTCGCCACCTCTCCGGTGGCCCAGGCGTTCCTCAACACGATCTATGTGACCGCGGCGTCCGTGGTGCTCATGCTCCTCATCGGCTCCCTCGCCGCGTTCGGGATGATCTACCGCACGAGCCGCGTCAACACCGTCATCAGCGCAGTGCTGCTGGTCGGGTTCTTCGTCCCGTACCAGACCACGATCATCCCGCTGTACCAGCTGATCGTGGATGCGGGGCTGGTGGACAGCCTCAACGGGTTGATCTGCATCTACACCGCCGGCGCGGTGTTCTGCTACTTCCTCATCCTCGGCTACATGCGCTCGGTACCGAAGGAGATCCTTGAGGCCGCGCATCGACGGCGCCGGCCCGTTGCGGATCTACTTCAGGATCGTGCTGCCGCTCATCCAACCGGTGCTCATCACCGTCGGCGTCTTCCAGGTGGTGTGGGTCTGGAACGACTACATCTCACCGACGATCTTCCTGAGTTCCCCGGAGAAGACCACCATCGTGCTGCTCGCCTCGCAGGCGGTGTCCCAGTTCACCGTGAACTGGCCAAGCTTCATGGCCGTCGCGGTGATCGCCCTGTTGCCGATGCTCATCTTCTTCGTCGCCATGCAGAAGTACATCGTGCAGGGCCTCACCAACGGCAGCATCAAGGGCTGACCGCGACGTCGGAGGCCACCCGTACACCTCCACATCCCGAACGGAGCAGAACCACCGTGTCAACGTTCACCGAACGAGACGGCCCCTACGCCGGATACCTGTTCGCGCACTTCGTGGGCGGCGACCACGCCGACGCGGAACAGGTCTATTTCGCGCTGAGCGAGGGCCCTGACCCGCTGCGCTGGCGACCGCTCAACGCCGGCAGGCCGGCGCTGCGCGCCACCGTCGGCACCGGCGGCGCCCGCGATCCGTTCCTGGTGCGCGGCCCCGACGGGCGGGTGTGGTGCCTGGCCACCGACCTGTCGATCCACCACGGCCGTGACTGGACGCACGCGATGCGCCACGGCAGCCGCAGCATCCTCGTCTGGTCCACCGATGATCTGGTCACCTGGAGCCCCCCGCAGCTGCTGGAGATCGCGCCGCCGCACGCAGGCGACGCCTGGGCACCTAAGGCGTACTTCGACCCGGCCCGGGGTGATTTCCGGATCCTGTTCTCGTCGGTGTCGTACCCCGACGGCGACCGCACGGTGCCCAGCTACCACCGGATTCTGCAGGTGCGCAGCCGGGACTTCCAGACCGCCTCCGCACCCGAGGTGTACCTCGAACGGGCCGGCACGGACACCATCGACCTCGCACTGCTGACGGCCCCCGACGCCGTGCACCGCTTCTTCCCCGACGACGGCTTCGTCGTGCACGAGCGCGGTACTGACATGGACGGGGTGTTCACCACGGTGAGCACCGGCATCGGCCGGGGGACCCTCGAGCGTGGCGAGGGCCCCGCCGTGTTCACCGGCCTGGCCGGCCGCACGTGGTACCTGTTCATCGACGAGTTCGGCGGACGGGGCTACATACCATTCACCACCGACGACCTGCGAAGCGGATGGACGGCGGCGAAGGATCACCTCCTACCACCCAACGCCCGTCACGGCAGCGTCCTTGCGCTGACCGCCACGGAGTACGCCCGGCTGGCACGCCTGGAATAACCGGGTCACCGCCGCGCCCGCAAAGCCCCTGCATGCCGCCGTGCGACCATCCTCAAGACCCGCAACCCGAAGATCCCGCAATCTGTGACAGAGCGGATCCTGACGCTCATCCTGGCGTCGAGAAGGCCAGGGAGGACTCCGCCGGGGCCGCGTGCAACTGGTGGCGGGGCAGGACGCCCGGTCCACAGGAGGCGGAGCCCAGGCCCTGCTGGGCCAAGTCGAGGTTGACATGGACGGCGTCGCCGGGGACCAGGTCGGTACGGTGGCGAGCGGCGTCGAGCTGCTCGGTGGTCCAGCGGCGTGCCGTGAGCCCGAAGCGGCCCTCGACGCGCAGGCGGGGCAGGCCGGGGCCGCTCAGCTCGGCCCACCGCACGTCCTGGCGGTGGCCGTTCTCCTGCGGGAACACGTACGGCGTCTGCATCTCCTCGATCGTCGCGGTGTAGCGGCCGATGCGGGCGGCGCGGGCGCTGTCGGGGTAGGACTCGCCGGGGCCCGGGCCGTACCATTCCGCGGCGGTGATGCCGGCCGGCAGAGCCAGGCGCACGCCCAGGCGAGGGAGCGGGAAAGGCCAGTCGCCCTCGGGCCGCGTGGTCAGGCTGAGCAGGAGGCGGTCGCCGACGGCCGTCCAGGTGTAGGTGGCGAATACGGCGCGGTCGTAGGAGGCGGCCGCCACGCGGGTGCGCACGACCAGCGCGTCGTCGAGGTGGTCGATGCCGAGCAGCCGGTGGCGGAGGCGGTGCAGGCCGGCAGTGCGCCAATGAACCGCCAGCTCCCGCGACCCTCCGCCGCGTTCGTTGTCGGTCGGGGCCCGCCACAGGTCCAGCCGGGGTCCCTCGACGTCCAGGCCGCCGATGGCGACGAGCCAGCCGTCACGGCCGAAGGTCCCGTTGCCCAGCCGGATCGTCCCGGCGTGCGCGGTGGGACGGTGCGGTGGCGCAGCCGTCGCCTGTGACACCTGGGTCCTCCGCGCCGGCGTCTGGGACGCGGGTTGGGGGGCCGGGGTGATGGGGATCTGACCCCAGGCGATCTCGTGGCCCGCCTCGGCCCAGCTCGCGTTCGCAGCCAGCACGGCCCGCACGGTCAGCCAGGTCTCGGCGCGCGTGGCGGGCAGCTCGGGCAGCGCCACGTCGGCCGATTGCCCATGACGCAGCGACGGCACCTCGAGGACCCCGTGCGCGACGGGGACGCCTTCCTCCTCCAGCGTCCAGGTGAAGGTGAGATGGGACAGGTCGCGGAAGTCGTACAGGTTCGTGACGCGCAGGCCGTCCTCAATCCTGACCGGCTCGACAACCTTCTTGAACTCGAGCAGGCCGGGGGAGGGTGTGCGGTCGGGGAAGACGAGGCCGTCGCAGACGAAGTTGCCGTCGTGCCGCTCCTCGCCGAAGTCGCCGCCGTAGGCGTAGCCGTAGGTGTCGTGGGCGATGCCATGGTCGATCCACTCCCAGACGAAGGCGCCCTGCAGGCGGGGATAGCGCTCGAACAGCTCCTGGTACTCGCTCAGCGCACCGGGACCGTTGCCCATCGCGTGGGCGTACTCGCACAGGATGAAGGGCAGCGTGAGCCGGTGCGCGTTGACCTCGGGGTCGGCGACGGGCTCCTCCTCGTACTTGCCGATCAGCTCCAGCTCATCGGGGTCGGTGTACATGCGGCTGTGGATGTCCGTGTACGGGCAGTCCCAGTCGTTCTCGTAGTGGATCGGCCGCGACGGGTCGCGCTCGCGGGCCCATTCGGCCATCGCCCGCAGGTTGTCACCTTTCCCGGCCTCGTTGCCCATCGACCAGATGATGATGCTCGGGTGGTTCTTGTCCCGTTCGACCATGCGGGCCACCCGGTCCAGGTACGCCTCGCGCCAGCGCGGGTCGTCGCTGGGGTTGCCGCGCCAGTCGATCGTGTAGAAGCCGTGCGTCTCCAGGTCGCACTCGTCGATCACCCACAGGCCGTACTCGTCGCACAACTCCAGGAAACGCGGGTGCGGCGGGTAGTGGCTGGCGCGGACGGCGTTGACGTTGTTCCGCTTCATCAGCAGCACGTCGGCCAGCATCGTGGCCTCGTCCAGGGTGCGCCCGGTGCGCGGGTGCCACTCGTGCCTGTTCACTCCGCGGAACAGCACCCGCCGGCCGTTGACCTTGAGCAGGCCGTCCTCGACGACGACCGTGCGGAAGCCGATCCGCAGTGCCACGGTCTCGCCGTCGGCCCGCACGAACGCGTCGTACAGCCGGGGGGTCTCCGCCGACCACGGCTCCACCGGCATCGTGTACGGCCCCTCGGCGGGCACGCCGTCCAGGCCGAGCTCCGGCACGGTCAGTTCCGCGGGCACGGACGTCTCGACGCGCAGTTCCCCGAGCCCGGTGCGGTGGTCGTAGGAGGCGTGGACGAAGACGTCGTCCAGCACCGGGCGCTCGATCAGCACCACATCACGAAATATCCCGGACATCCACCACATGTCCTGGTCTTCCAGGTAGCTGCCCGCCGACCACTGATGCACCCGGACGGCCAGCACGTTCCGCCCCGGCCGCAGGATCACGTCGAACTCCGACGGCAGCCGGCTCCCCGTGGTGAAGCCCAGCTCCACGCCGTTCAGCCAGACCTTGAAACACGAGTCCACGCCCTCGAAGCGCAGCACCGCGTGCTCGAACGGCGCCTCGAACTCCAGCCGGTAGTCGCCGGTCGGGTTCTCGTCGGGCACGAACGGCGGATCCACCGGGAACGGGTAGTCGTGCCCGATGTAGGCGGGGGCACCGTACCCGTGCAGCTGCCACAGGGACGGCACGGACAGCTCATCCCAGCCGGCGAAGTCCGCGTCCAGCGGCTCGCCCTCGGCGGTCGGCGAGAGCCGGAACCGCCAGGTGCCGTTGAGTGAGAGACTCGGCCGGTCGGAGATTAGCGCCGCCCTGGGCGGTCGCCGCCCGGCTCCGGGCAGGAAGGTGTTCAGGTAGTCGGTCATAACTCTGCACCTCGGGGTCGTAGCGAACCTTTTCCAGGAAGGGCGCGGAGCAGGCAAAGGGGCTGCTTCGCGCGCGCCGTCGCCGGCTCAGCGCATGAGCGGAGAGGCGGCCAGCCGCTCCCACTCGCTGACGCGCAGGGGCAGGACGGCGCCGTGCTTGGTGTTGGGCGGGATATCGGTGTCCTCGGCCGGTACGCGCCGCCATCGGTCGGTGGCGGGGTCGGCGTTGGTGAACGGGACGTACCCGTGGAAGTCCGCGCCGAAGTGGTCGGCGAACAGCAGCCACTCGTCGCCGGTGTTGCACGGGAAGATCAGCGGTCCCTCATAGGGGTGGTGTCCTCCCGTGGCGCGGAAGGTCAGGCCCGAGCCGATGCGTTCCCACTGCCGCGCGGGCGTGCCGAGGGCAGGCGCTCGCTCGGCGAAGATGTCACCGAGTGGCTGCCCCTGCTCGTCGGTGACGCCCTCGACGACGCCTTTGACGAATCGCACATAGCCGCCGGCCGTCTTGGCGATTGTCGCGTCGAGCAGTCCGCCGCCCGAGAGCGAGGGATCGAGATCGGGGTCCATCCAGACGTGCGGCTTGGTGAAGTGCCAGAAGTCCCTCGTGTACGCCCCGAGGATCTTCGACTGCGGCACGTGCGTACGGTCCGAGGTCTCGTACAGGCAGGAGGTCCAGTGCACGAAGTACGCCTGCGCCGCATCGTCCCAGATCGCCTCGGGTGCCCAGGTCATGCCGGCGGCTTCGCCGGACACGCGGACGTGCCGCTGCTCGCCCCAGTCGAGCAGGTCGTCGCTGCGCCAGATCTCGATGTGGCGGCTGCCGTCGCGCACGGCGTCGGCCCAGTCCGTCGTGTGGACGTGCAGGTCGGTGGCCACGATGAAGAAGCGGTCGCCTTCCGGCGAGCGGACGATGTGCGGGTCGCGCAGGGCGCCGGTGCCCTGCCCGCTGGTGAGCACCGGCCGGCCTTGGTTCATCCGCCTCCAGCGCAGAGGGTCGTCGCCGTCGCTGAGGGAGAAGTAGATCTGCTCGCCGCCGTCCTCGCGGCTTTCCACGAAGTGGACCAGCAGGTAGCCGAACAGCGGTTCGGGCTCTGGCAGCGGCGGAACGCTTACGATCTGATCCTGCCGCGCGCCGTCGGCACCGACCGTCAAGGTGACCTCGACGGGCAGGCTTTCCGCGCCAGGACGCCGTACGCGGCCCTGAGGACTGATCACGTCGGGATGCGACGAGTCCCACGCCAGGGCGCTGCCGTCGATGTCGTCGGGCAGGTGGAGTGCGCCCTTGACCTGCCTTCCCGCCGAGAGTTGCCGATCGAGAATCTGTGAGGCCGACCGCAGGGCCTCCGTGCCGGGAACCGTGTTGGTCATGTTGCGGGGTTTCCCTTGTCTCTGCAGCAAAGGATTTGTAACGTTACATGCTCGACATGGGTAGTGCTAGATGCCGCCCTCACCTCTTCATCCTTCGAGGAGATCGTGACGCCATGACTTCTTCCGCCTCCGTCGCCGTTGATCGCGCCGCTGTGGTCGCCCCGGTACGTCGCCGCCTGTTCGGCGGGTTCGTCGAGCATGCCGGGCGTGGCATCTACACCGGTCTGTACGAGCCCGGCCATCCGACTGCGAACGAGGACGGCTTCCGCACGGACGTCATCGAACTCGTCAAGGAACTCGGCGTGACGACCGTGCGCTACCCGGGTGGCAACTTCGTCTCCGGCTATCGCTGGGAGGACGGCATCGGCCCGCGCGAGCACCGGCCCCGCCGCAGGGACCTGGCCTGGCACGTCACGGAGACGAACGAGGTCGGCATCGACGAGTTCGCCCGCTGGGCGCGGCTGGCCGACAGCGAGATCATGCTCGCGGTTAATCTCGGCACCCGCGGCATTCAGGAGGGGTTGGACCTGCTGGAATACGTCAACGGCCCGGTGGGGACGACCCTTGCCGACCTGCGTGCCGCCAACGGCAGCCCCGACCCTTATGGGATCACGATGTGGTGCCTGGGCAACGAGATGGACGGGGACTGGCAGCTCGGCCACCTGTCCGCCGAGGACTACGGCAAGCTCGCGGCCAGGGCCGCCAAGGCGATGCACGGCGCCGAGCCGGGACTGGAGCTGGTCGCGTGCGGCTCGTCGTGGACGGGGATGCCGACCTTCGGGGAGTGGGAACGGGTCGTGCTCGAGCACACCTACGACCAGGTGGCGCTCATCTCGTGCCACGCCTACTACTACGAGAAGGACGGTGACCTCGGCTCGTTCCTCGCCTCCTCCCTGGACATGGAGCATTTCATCCGGACCACTGTGGCCACCGCCGACCACGTCAAACACAAGCTGCGCAAGACCCGGAGCATCGGGATCTCCTTCGATGAGTGGAACGTCTGGTACCAGGGCCGCCCGCCGACCGAGTCCGAGGCGGCGGACGCCGCCCGCATCGAGGCGGGTGCATGGCCGGTCGCGCCGCGCCAGCTCGAGGACCGGTACTCCGTGGCCGACGCGGTGGTCGTCGGCAGCCTCCTGATCACGCTGCTCAGGAACGCGGACCGGGTCGAGTGCGCGAACCTGGCGCAGTTGGTGAACGTGATCGCCCCCATCATGACCGAGCCGGGCGGGCCGGCCTGGCGGCAGACGACGTTCTTCCCGTTCTCGGTCACCGCGCACCTGGCCACCGGGGTCGTGCTCGCCCCGCGGATCCAGGTCGACGGTTACGAGAGCGCCCACGGCACCGCGCCGCTCGTCGACGCGGCGGTGACGTTCGACGAAGCCGCCGGCTCGGCGGCGATCTTCCTGGTCAACCGCGACCTGGCCGAATCGCGGACCGTGACGATCGACGTCACGTCGCTCGGGCTCACGACGGTCACGGAGGCGCTGACGTTGCACGACGACGACGTGTACGCCAAGAACACCCTCGACGACCAGACCCGCGTCGGCCTGACGAAGAACGACTCCGCCACGTCCGCCGACGGCGTGGTGACGGTGACGCTGCCGCCGGTCTCCTGGACGGCCCTCGCCCTCTCCTGAGGTCACGGCCTCCCGGGCAGCCTGATGAGGGCCCGGTAACACGGTATTGACAAGCAGTGATATTTATCGATAAAAGTTTTATCGATAAAAGCGACATTCGCCTAAGGAGTGGACACGTCCATGTCTGATGACGCCCGGGCCCGCCTCGCAGCGGATGGCGCGCCGTCCGCTGAACGGCCCTCGGGCCTGGGCCGATGGCTGGCCGACCCGTCCCTCGTGGTGGCGGACGGCCGCTACTGGCTCTATCCGACCAGCGACGGCCACCCCGGCTGGGGATCGGCGAGCTTCTCGGCGTACTCCTCGCCCGACCTGGTCGAATGGCGCGACGAGGGCGAGGTGCTCCGGCTCGGCACCGACGTCTCGTGGGCCGCGCGCCACGCCTGGGCGCCGGCGATCCTCGAGCGCGACGGCGCCTTCTACCTCTACTACACCGCCGAACAGAACATCGGCGTCGCCCGCGCGAGCGCCCCCACCGGGCCGTTCGAGGACCTCGGGCGGCCGTTGGTCGCGGCGGGCGACTACCCAGGGGTGGCCATCGATCCGTCGGTGTTCACCGACGACGACGGCGTGACGTACCTGTACTGGGGCAACAGCGTCGCCCACGGCGTCCCCCTGAACGACGACCTCATGTCCTTCGATCCGGAAAGGGTCGTCTCCTGGGTGCCGACCGGCTTCCGCGAGGCGGCCACCGTGCACCGCCACCACGACCGCTACTACCTGTCCTGGTCGGAGAACGACACCCGCGAACCCGACTACCGCGTCCGCTACGCCGTCGGAACGGGCCCGCTCGGCCCCTGGGAGGACCGCGGCGTCCTGCTGGAGAAGGACACCGAACGCGGCATCCTCGCCACCGGCCACCACACGGTCCTGCGCGTGCCCGGCACCGACGCCTGGATCGTCGCCTACCACCGCTTCGCCATCCCGGATGGAGACGGAATCCACCGGGAGATCATGTTCGACTGGCTCGTTCACCGCCCCGACGGCGATCTCGAACCGGTCACCCCCGCGCGGACACCCATCCGCGCGCCATTCCCCCCACGGTAACGAGCTCAGAGAGGTGAACGATGTCCCTGCTCAGAACATCGGCACTCAAAAAATCGGCCGCCATGCTCGCGCTGGCCGCCCTCGCGCTGGCCGGCTGCGGATCCGGAGGTGACAGCAGCGGCGGCGGGAAGACCAAGCTGAGCTTCTTCTCCTGGGACGGTGAGCAGACGATGAAGCCGCTCATCGCGGCCTTCGAGAAGCAGAACCCGAGCATCGACATCGAGTTCTCCAACGCCCCGCCCGTGGCCGAGTACATCTCGACGCTGCAGACCCGGCTCGTCTCCGGCACGGCGGCGGACGTGTTCGTGATCGCGGCCGAGAACAAGACGAACCTCCTCCAGGGCGGCTTCGTCAAGGACTTGACCGGCAAGCCGTTCATGGCGAACATGTCCAAGTTCAACACCGCGACCTACTCCGCGGACGGCAAGGCCTACGGCATGTCGATCTCGTCCTGGGCCGGCGGCATCCTCTACAACAAGGACCTGCTGGCCAAGGCCGGCGTCACCGAGGTGCCCACCACGTGGTCCGACTTCATCGCGCTGTGCCAGAAGCTCAAGGCGGCGGGCATCACACCGTTCTACGAATCGGCCACGGCCCTACCGATCACCGTTGCGGCCCTGGTCGGCGCGGAGAACGCGCGCCAGGGCGGCGACGTCGACGCTCAGATCTTCGCCGACGGCAAGAAGTTCGGCGACCTGTGGGACGGGCCCCTGACGACCTACAACCAGCTGTTCACCAGCGGCGTGATGAGCAAGAACGTCGTCGGGCTGGCGGGCCAGCAGATCGTCGACGAGTTCGCGGGCGGCCGCGTCGCCATGATCACTGCGGGCCCATGGGACGTCCCCACACTGCGTCAGAAGGCGCCGAACCTGAACATGGCCTTCACCGGCGTGCCCACCCCCGACGGCAAGCCGTTCTGGGCCGGCGCCGCCTCGCCCGGCTGGGCCATCAACGCCAAGACCCAGCACGAGAAGGAGGCTGAGGCGTTCCTGACGTACCTCGGCAGCAAGGAGGGCGTCGCGCTGTTCAACAAGCAGTCGGCCGCCATGACCACCACCTCCGATGTCAAACCCGTGATCGACAAGGTGCTGGAGCCCAACCTCCAGGCGCTCAAGGACGGCGCCTTCTACCTGCCGCAGATCGCCTGGCCGCGCTCCCAGGACGCGCTCAACACCGAGGCCATCGCCCAGCTCCAGCTCATGATCCAGGGCCAGGCCAAGCCCGCGGACGTGGCCACCGCGCTCG
The DNA here is from genome assembly GCF_040638335.1 of Nonomuraea sp. NPDC026600. Taxonomy (NCBI): domain Bacteria; kingdom Bacillati; phylum Actinomycetota; class Actinomycetes; order Streptosporangiales; family Streptosporangiaceae; genus Nonomuraea; species Nonomuraea sp. NPDC026600. Next base: position 379,996 of record NZ_JBEZYD010000008.1, on the reverse strand, counting down.
ACAACCGGCTGAAGGCCGGCTGAGGTGACCGCACTCGGCAGAAGGGCGCCCGCACCGACAGGCGCCCTGTCCTGGCTCATCTCGCCGAAGAGGCTCGAAGGGCTGCGGCTGCAGGCGTTCATGGCGCCGATCGGGATCGTGTTCGCGGTGTTGTTCGCGATCCCGCTGGCCCAGTCGCTCTACTTCAGCGTCACCGACTTCAACGGCTACTCGACGGACGTCAACTTCATCGGGCTGGAGAACTACCAGAAGATCTTCACCGACCCCTCCATGCTGGCGGGGCTCGGGTTCACCCTGGTGTACGCGATCGGCACCACCGTGATCATCACGGTCCTGGCGATCCCGCTCGCCGTGCTGCTCAACCGGCAGTTCTTCGGCAGGAACGCGGTGCGGGCGGTCTTCTTCTTCCCGGCCATCCCCAGCATCGCCATCCTCGGCCTGGTGTGGGGGTTCATCCTCTCGCCGCTCGGCTCGGGCGCGCTCAACTGGCTGCTGAACGCGGTCGGCGGGCTCGGCCCCGTTCCGTGGCTGTCGGACGGCACGCTCGCGCAGCTGTCGGTCATCCTGGTGGCGGTCTGGTCGTTGACCGGCTGGCACGCCATCCTCTACCTGGCCTACCTACAGTCGATCCCCGGCGACTACTACGAGGCGGCGCGGGTGGACGGCGCCTCCCGGCGGCAGGCGTTCTTCCGGATCACGCTGCCGCTGCTCGCACCGGCGGTCACGATCAGCTCTCTGCTGCTGATGACCGGCGGGCTGAAGGTCTACGACCTGCCCTACACCCTCGCCAAGGGCGGCCCCGGCTACGCGACCTTCACCATCACCCAGTCGATCATCCAGAGCGGCATCGCGCAGGCCAAGTTCGGCCAGGCCTCCGCACTGGCCGTGGTCTTCATGCTGATCGTGGGGGCGATCGTGGCCGTCCAGCTGGTCCTGTCCCGCCGGCTCGAAGGACGCCTGTCATGAGGGAGAAGCGTTCCTCGCCGCTGCTCAGCCTGCTCATGATCCTGGCCGCCTGCATGGTCGGCGTGCCGTTCTACTACATCGTCGTCAACACCTTCAAGACGCAAGCCGAGACGGCGGCCTCGCCGCTCGCGCCGCCGACGAGCCTGTACCTCGACAACTACGTGCGGGTCTTCGAGAGCACGCCCATCCTGCACGCGTTCCTCAACACCCTGTACGTCACCGTCGTCTCGATCGTGATCATGCTGGCCATCGGATCGATGGCGGCGTACGCGATGCTGCTGCGCACCACTCTGGTCAACCGGGTCGCCGGCGTGCTGCTCGTGATCGCGTTCCTGGTGCCGGGACAGGCCACGCTGATCCCGGTCTATCGCATCATGGTGGGGCTGCGGCTGGTGGACAGCCTGGACGGGCTCATCGTCCTGTACACGGCCGGCTCGATCTTCTGCTACTTCCTCATCCAGGGCTACCTTCGGGCGTTGCCGATCTCGATCTTCGAGGCGGCCCGCATCGACGGCGCCGGGCCCTGGCAGATCTACTGGCGGATCGTGCTGCCGCTCATCCGCCCCATCCTGATCACGGTGGGCGTGTTCCAGACCATGTGGATCTGGAACGACTTCATCACTCCCAGCGTGTTCATCAGCACGCCCGAGAAGCAGACGCTGGTGCTGCAGGTCTACAAGGCCGTCGGACAGTTCAGCGTGGACTGGCCGGCGTTCATGACGCTCAGCGTGATCGTGCTGATCCCCGTTGTGATCTTCTTCATCGCGATGCAGCGTCATATCGTCAACGGGCTGCTGCAGGGCAGCGTCAAGGGCTGAGGCCGTGAAAGGATGTCGAGGTGGTGACGATACAGGACGTGGCGAAGGCCGCCGGGGTCTCGGCCATGACCGTTTCCCACGTCATCAACGACCACCCCCACGTCAAGAGCGAGACCCGCGAGCGCGTGCTGCATGCCATCACCGAGCTCGACTACCGCGTCAACGTCGCGGCGCGCAACCTGCGCACCGGCCGCACCGGCACGATCGGGCTCGCCGTGCCCGAGGTCGACCGCCCCTACTACGGGCAGCTCGCCGCCGCGATCATCACGGCCGCGGCCAAGCGCAACCTCAAGGTGGCGATCGAGCAGACCGGCGCCTCGCGCGAGGGCGAGCTGGACGCCCTGTCCCTGTCGCGCAACCGGCTCTACGACGGGCTCATCCTCAGCACGGTCGGGCTCGGCCCGGCCGACACCGATCTGCTCAAGGTGGACTACCCCGTGGTCATCCTGGGTGAGCGGATCTTCGACGGGCCCGTGGACCACGTCGCGATGCCCAACGTCGAGGGCGCGCGGGTGGCGACCGCGCACCTGATCGAGCGGGGCTGCCGGCGCATCGCGCTCATCGACGGGCTGCAGAAGGGTGAGGTCGACGTCTCAAGCCTGCGATACTCCGGCTACCGCGAGGCTCTCGACGAGGCGGGCATCCCGTTCGACCTGCAGCTCGTACTCCCCATCGAGCTGCTGACCATGGAGCACGGCGCGGCGGCCGCGCGGCGGCTGGCCGACTCCGGGGTCGAGTTCGACGGCGTGATCTGCGTGACCGACACGGTCGCGATCGGCGCGCTGCGTGGCCTGGCCGACTCCGGGGTACGCGTCCCGCAGGACGTCAAGGTCATCGGCTTCGACAACATCACCGAAGGCGCCTACACCGTGCCGTCGCTGTCGTCGATCGACCCCGACCACGCGCTCATGGCCGGCACGGCGGTCGGGTTCCTGGTCAAGCGGATGGCGGAGAAGGGCAAGAAGAAGCAGGTCGCCCGCGAGTTCATCAGCCGCTTCTCCCTCGTCGCCCGCGAATCGACACTTGGCCGCTGACATCTACCGGGCCTCGGGCTCGACTACCGAGGCCCGGCGAGGTGCGTACAGTACGCGCTAAGAGGGTTGGTCAGTAGTAGAGATGGAGAGCGAATCGAGGACTACTCCCTTCGCACTTGTACTTTTCTGCCTGACCGCTGGTGACGGCGGCTTTTCCAACCGCTTGGCAAGTTGCGGAGGTGTTGTAGTAGCCCTTTAGATGCCACGACGCGGCATAGGCCGGTACGGCGGTAAGGCTCAAAGCAGCAGCCGTCACGGCAATAAGGCCGACCAACGCGTGTGCGGGCTTGCGCAGCAGACCGAGTCGCCCTCGGAATGGGTGTGTGAGGTTCGCAGCCATGATGTTTGCTCTCCGATACGTGAGGTTCTGTGCCGAAGCAGCGGTAAGTGCTTCTTGATCAGGATCACAGAAGGCACCACATAGAGACCACATCGGCACCACAAACCCGGGATCAGCTCCCCAAGGGGACAGGCGAGGCGGGGAACGCAGCCGCCGCCCTGCTCCCCATCCGCGAACGTGTGCTGGGCGCCGAGCACCCCCAGACCCTGAGTACCCGGAATCAACTCGCCGGGGCCCTGCGGCGCGAATGGGTTTATCCGCTAAATTCTCCTCAAAAAACAATGCCCACCGATCCAGCGCTTCTAGATTCCGCCATGCGACGCCGGCCCCTGTCGTAGACTTCATGCCGAGATGCTCTCCGAGTTTACTTCCGCTCTTTGACACCGCCGATGCGAAAAATCCGGCGCAATGGAAGGAGATTCCAAAGATGGGCAAGCATGAAGGCGACAAGCCATCACAAAAACCAGTCGAGGAGCCGAAGCCGAGCTCGGACGGTTTCCGCCCCGATCAACCCGGCCAGCACGAGAAGCCAGCGAAGAAATGAGCATCGGTGAGCGCATCACCGCCCTCACCGACCGGCTGACGGATCTGGACGACAAATGGCGGGACGCGTTTCACGCTGTGCCGCGCCACCTGTTCATCCCGGACAAGGCCTGGTGCCATCCTGACGACGGTCCCGGGTTTCTCATTGACCGTACGGCCGACCCCGAGATGTGGCTGGACGTCGCGTACTCCAACGCGTCGATCGTCACGCAGATCGACGACGGCGCTACCGACCTGGAGCGCGGACAAGGCGACTACACCTCCTCGACGTCCGCACCAGGCGTGGTCGCGGCGGAGCTGAAGCTGCTCGACCCCTATGACGGGGATGAGGTCCTGGAGATCGGCACGGGCACGGGATGGACGGCGGGACTGCTGGCGAGTCGCCTCGGTGACGAGAGCGTAACCAGCATGGAGATCGATCAGGTCCTTCTCGCCACAGCCACCGAGCATTTGCAGCAGGCCGGACTTTCCCCCCGGCTGGTTCTGGGCGACGGCGCCGAAGGCTGGCGCGAAGGAGCGCCCTACGATCGCGTCCATGTCACGTGCGGCGTACGCGAGGTGCCGTACGCCTGGGTGGAACAGACCCGGCCCGGCGGTGCGATCGTGGTCCCTTGGATGCCCCGCTGGGCCGGGGGGCATCTGGTCAAGTTGATCGCGGTCGGAGACGGCACGGCCGTGGGGGGATTTCACAGCGGGGTGGACTTCATGCTGCTGCGGTCCCAGCGCTGGAGCCGTCCCCGGCTTGAGGAGGTCTACCGAAAGTCGACGACCTACCTCGATCCCCGCAGAGTGGTGCGCTCTTCCTATGGAGCGGAGGTCGCCATCGCGGGAATGCTGCCGGAGGTGTGCGGTACGCACGAAACCCAGGACGGCGGGGAATTCCATCTGTCGCTATGGTCAGATGATTCCGACGCTCAGGTGCACTATGCCCCCGATTACAAAGGCGTAGCGATACTACAGCGCGGACCGCGTGGTCTCTGGGATGAGCTGGAGGCCGCCTATCTTCAGTGGGTGTCGTGGGGCAGCCCGCACAGAGACCGGTTCGGAATGACCGTCACCCCTGAAGGCCAGCATATTTGGCTCGACTCTCCAGACCGCTCGCTCTCCGTCCCCATGAACTTCGGTGAGTGACCACTGGATGAGGGCGGATGTGATCGTTAATTCAGAGGTCATCCGGCTGGCCACACCTTAAAGTGGGTGTCGGGTGTTGGAGAGGAATCGATGCCGAGCAATCCCGGGCGTACCACGCTGGCCACCGTCGCCGCCTCGGCCGGTGTGTCCGTGGCCACAGTGTCCAAGGTGCTCAACGGTCGCTCCGACGTCGCACCGGCCACTCGTTCGCTGGTGCAGTCTCTCCTGCTGGAACAGGGCTACGTGCCGCTCGCGTCACGCCGGAACCAAGCGCAGGTGACGGCCACGGTCGAGCTGGGAGTGGACGATCTGTGCGCCTACTCCACCGAAGTCATCAAGGGCGCGGTCGAGGCCGGAGCCGAGTTGGGCGTCGCGGTCGTCGTCACCTATATGAAGGAGGCGGCCGGCGTGGGCGTCTCCTGGGCTCGCGACCTGGTCGTGGCCGGGCGTCGAGCGATGATCACCATTTCCAGCGTGCCGACCTCGGCCCAGCTCGCCGCGCTGTCCCAGGCCCGCATCCCGGTGGTCGTCGTCGATCCGCTGAACCTGCCGGACACCCCCGTGACCAGCGTCGGCTCCACGAACTTCACCGGCGGCCTGTCCGCCACCCAGCATTTACTGGACCTCGGCCACCGCCGCATCGCCTATCTCGGCGGCCCCGCGACTTCGACCACCAACCAAGCACGCATGCATGGCTACCGCGCCGCCATGGAGGCCGCGGGTGTGCCCGTACCCACCGAATATGTCCGCACTCCGGGCTTTTGCTATCCCCACGGCATGAAAGAGGGAGCCGTCCTGCTCGACCTGGACCCTGCCCCGACGGCCATCTTCGCCGCCGGCGACGAGAGCGCCTTGGGCGCCATACAGGCCGCCAGGGCCCGCGGACTGCGTATCCCCGAAGACCTCAGCGTCGTCGGCTTCGACGACACCGAGATCGCCACCATGACCTCGCCGCAGCTGACCACCGTACGCCAGCCGTTGCGCGAGATGGGCGCGGTCGCCCTGCGCACCGCGCTGCGCCTGGCCGCCGGCCAGAAGATCGCATCCAACCACATCGAACTCGCCACCGAACTTGTCGTACGCGGTTCGACCCTCGCCGCCTGACTCTGGAAACGCCCGCGCTCGGCTCTCCAGACCACCGGACGTACGCGCCCTCGCCGCCGCAATGGTGCGGTCAGGGCAGCAGGATCACCTTGCCGTTGAGCGTGCGGGATTCGGCGAGGGTCAGCGCGGCGGCCACATCGTCGAGCGGGAAACGCGCGGCGATGTTGGCCTTCAGGCTCCCATCAGCGAGCAGCGCGAACACGTGTCCCAGGTCCTCTTCGAGGTGCTCGCGGAACCGGACCGGCCGCCTCTTGTGCCCTGCCCACAGATCGTAGAACGACGCACGGTGCCCGTTCGGCAGCGCGTTCCACAGCAGCACCTGGCCGAGGGCTTTCATGAACGGCATCACCAGGCCGCCGGTGCTGCCGACCCCCGCGATGATGGCGTAGCAGACAAGAGCCCCTCGCGGTGCCAGCAGCCCGTACGAGACGCGCGTCATAGGCCCGCCGATGTTGTCGAACACCGCGTCCACACCCCGGGGGGACAGCTCTCTGACGCGGTCGGCGAGGTTCGGATCGGCGTAGTCGACGGGTTCGACCCCGGCTGCTCTGAGTGCGTCGTGGTGCCGAGGGGACGCTCCCCCGATGACGCGGATTCCCGCGTGCTGTGCCAACTGGATGAGGATTCCGCCCACGCCGCCGTTGGCGCCGTGGACGAGGATGGTCTGACCGGGCTTGACGCGCGCGGCTCGGTGCAGCATCTGCCATGCGGTCACTCCGTTGACCACGACGGTCTCCGCCTCTGCCGGATCGATGCCGGCCGGCACGATGACGCTGTCGCGTGCCTCGACCACCGCATGACTGGCCCAGCCGCCGGTCTTCGTCAACGTCGCGACCCTTTTGCCGACGAGCGACACGTCCGCCTGAGGGCCGACCTGAAGAACGGTGCCGACTAAGTCGTATCCGGGGACGAAGGGGAACTTCGGCTGCCCGAAGTAGCGGCCGCGGCGCATCGCTTGCTCGGCGTACGAGATGCCCGTCGCCTCGACGGCGACCAGGATCTGCCCCAGCCCCGGGGCGTCCAACGGACCGGTCTCGATCACCAGGCCCTCGGGCTCCACGAGTCCGGGCAGAACGACCCTCTTGGCCACGGTAGGTGTGTTGGCGTTCATCGGAAGCTCCTGTCTGTAAGTTACTGATTGATCAGTCACATGATTGGGCGAAAAGAGCGCGCCGCGAGTTGGCGGCGCATTTTGCAGGGGACGTTACTGGTGGAAGGCCGCGCGTCAGTGGCTGATTCCGGCGCTCACGGTGCGCGCCCAGCTCTCGTCGACGGCGCCGAGGTCGGCTTGGACGATGAGGTGGCAGAGCTGGCCGTACGCGATGAAGCGTTGCACCGCGCTCGGGTCCGCACCGGACACCCTCGAGACCGCGCTGACGACTCTCGCGACCCCTCGGCGAACGGCGTCCCGGATCTCCGGAACGTCGCACGCGCTCTGGGCGTGCACCTGCAACATGATCAGATTTCGATCGCGAATCAACTCCACGTACGCGGCCGACATCGCGGCCAGTACGCCGTCGGGGGCGGAAGACTCCGCCGCCTCCCCGCCCTTGACGAGCGCGCCGGCGACCTGCTCGTAGCAGTGATCGACCGTCGCGATGAAAAGTCCGAGCTTGCCAGGGAACAGGCGGAACACGTAGGCGGGCGACACCTCCGCCGCCTCGGCGACCTCGGCGACAGGAGTGGCGTGGTAGCCGGCGTGAGCGAACACCGCCACGGCGCGCGACACGATCTTCACACGCTGGTCCTCGGCGGTGGATCGGGGCGCACCAGCCGCGGAACGAACGGGATCTGGCGTCATGTGACTGATTGAACACTCACAACCTGGAATCGTCAAGTCGCGGTGACGGCGTCCGAGGATCCACGGGCTTCGTTCGGCAAGCATCGACATCACCGCCTCCACGACATGTGAATATATATTCCATATCGACTAGACATAACCTAGACGCTACGACCGCCGACTGATACGTGTCAACGAGGGGCGTTGATCGCTTACACGCCGCCTCCTTGACGGGCGCATGTCGCCGACGTTACTTTCGGCTGAATAGCAAAGCGGCATTGAATAGATATTCACACACTGCTCTCGCGCCCACGATGGTCCTCCGGACCAGCGGAAACGTTGCACGCCGACGTCGACGTACCCGAGCGCGCCTCACGAGTCGCTACCGAATATCCGACAACGCTCCTCTCCCCTGCTCTTGGAGACGCACATGAACATCCCGACGAAAGCCGCGGCGCTGGCAGCCTCCGTGCTCCTCCTGACCGCTTGCAGCGGCCGCGTGCAAGACACTGCTGCGACCAGCGGGGGCGGGGGGCAGGTCAAGCTGAGCTGGTGGATGGTCACGCAGAACGCCGACACGGCGGGCGCCGCACTGAAGTCGATCATCGCCGACTTCGAGAAGCAGAACCCGAACATCAAGGTGGATCTGCAGTACCGAGCCGTGGACGCCCACAAGGACGCGCTGCGCACCACGGCCGGCAGCTCCTCGGGTCCGGACATCTACTACAACTGGGCAGGACCCGGTCTCGGGGGTGAGCTGGTCAAGTCCGGCGTGAGTCTCGACCTCAGCAAGTACTACCAGCAGTACCAGTGGAACAACCGCTTCAACGCCGCCACGCTGTCCGCGTTCACCCAGTACGGCGGCCATCACGGCATCCCCTGGACGCAGCGGACAGAGGTCGTCTACTACCACAAGGACCAGTTCGCCAAGGCGGGCATCAGCGCACCGCCCACCACCTACCAGGAGTGGGCCACGGCGGCGCAGAAGCTCAAGGACGCGGGCCTCACGCCGATCTCCATGGGCGGCAAGGACAACTGGCACGTCATGCGCCTGCTGGACACCTTCATCGAGACCAACTGCGGCGCCGAGCTGGGCGACAAGCTCAACACCCGCGCGACGAGCTGGGCCGGCCAGCCCTGCGTCGACAAGTCCTTCGAGCAGCTCAAGCAGTGGTCCGCCAACTACTTCAACAAGGGCTTCGCCGGGCTGCCGGCGGCCGAGGCAGGCGCCCTGTTCAACTCCGGCAAGTCGGCGATGCAGCTCGAAGGCGACTGGTTCACCCAGCAGAACGCCGACGCCGGCGACGATCAGAACAACATCGGCGTCTTCCCGATGCCGACGGGCACCGGCCGGCTCTACGGCTTCTTCGAAGGCATGTACATCAGCAAGAGCAGCAAGCACCCCGACGAGGCCGCCAAGTTCCTGGACTACCTCTCCTCCGCGCCGGTCGAGGGGAAGTACCTGGGCGTCTTCTCCTCCTTGCCGGTCAACAAGGAGAGCAAGCCGGCCAACCCCCTGCAGCCCATCAACGCCCAGATCGCCCAGCTCACCGGCCAGGCCAAGGGCTTCTTCCTCAACAATGACCAGAACTTCCCGACGGACGTGACGACCGAGTACTGGCGCATCCAGAACGGGGTCACCAGCGGCTCCATCGCGCCCAAGGAAGCCGGCGCGCTGCTGCAGAAGTTCATGGACACCCACAAGAACTGACCTGTCAGGCCCCACCGGCACCGAACAATCAACCGACAAGGAGCGGCCATGGCCACCGTGTCCACCGCCCCGGCCACGCCACGCCCCACCGATCATCGCCCTCACCACCCCCGACGAAGACGGGGGAAGATGCCGATCCTGGGGGCGCTGCCATTCCTGGCTCCGGCCTTGGCGCTGTACGCGGTGTTCCTGCTGTTCCCCATCGTCTCGGCCGTCTACCTGAGCTTCATGCGGTGGAACGGCTTCCCCACCGTGCCGCAGGTGTGGGCAGGGCTGGCCAACTACCGGGACATCCTCACCAACGACACCGTCTTCCACACCGCCCTGCGCAACAGCCTCATCTGGGTGGTGCTGTCGCTCATCGTGCCCACCGTGCTGGCCCTGCTGCTCGCCCTGGCCCTCAACCGCAGGCTGCTGGGACGCAACCTGCTGAGGTCGGTGTTCTACATCCCCGCCGTACTCGCCTCGATCGCCGTGGCGACCATGTGGACCTGGATGTACAACCCGAACTCCGGCCTGGTCAACGGGACGCTGACCTCGCTCGGCCTGTCGTCGTGGATTCAGGACTGGCTCGGCGACCCGCAGATCGCGCTCTATTCGGTCTTCGTCGCCTTCATCTGGCAGACCACCGGTTTCTCCATGGTGCTCTTCCTGGCCGGGCTGCAGACGGTGCCCGTCGACCTGGTAGAGGCGGCCAAGCTCGACGGCGCCTCCGCCTGGCAGACCTTCCGCAACGTCACCCTGACGGCTCTGCGGCCTACCTTCACGGTCGTCCTGGTCCTGACCGTCATCAGCTCGCTGAAGGTGTTCGACCTCATCGTCGGCATGACCAACGGCGGCCCCGCCCAGTCCAGCCAGGTCCTGGCCCTGTGGTCCTACAGCCAGTCGTTCATCAACCACAACTTCGGCGGCGGCAACGCCCTCGCCGTCGTCCTGCTCCTGATCACCTTGGCGCTCGTGCTGCCGTACCTGATGTGGACCCTGAAGGAGGACGAGCGATGACCGCTGTCCGCCGTACCAACTACCCCCTCATCGGGCTGTGGATCGCCTTGGTCATCAGCGCGTTGATCTGGCTGGCACCGTTCGCCTTCATGGTCTTGACGTCGTTGAAGTCCACCGCCGAGATCGGCCGCGGCTCCATCTGGGCCCTGCCGGAGGTGTGGCACTGGGACAACTACGCCAACGCCGCCGAACGCGGCGAGCTGTGGACCGTTGCCGCCAACAGCGCCTACATCGCGCTCATCAAGGTGCCGCTGGGTCTGCTGGTGTCGGCCGCCGCCGCCTTCGCGATCGCCCGGCTGCGCTTCAAGCGACATCGGGCCCTGCTCATCGTGATCACCCTGGGGTCGATGGTCCCGGTCCAGGTGGCCCTCGCCCCGATGTTCACCACGCTGTCGAGCATGGGCCTGCTGAACTCCACCAACGGCATCATCCTGCCCTATCTCGCCTTCGGCATCCCGTACCAGGTGTTCTTCCTGTACGGGTTCTTCCGCTCGCTGCCGCACGAGCTCGACGAGGCCGCCCGCATCGACGGCTCGGGCAACTGGCGGCTGTTCGTGAGCGTGTGCCTGCCGCTCGCCAAGCCGGCGCTGGCCGCCCTGTTCATCCTGGACTTCGTCGCGACCTGGAACGAGTACGGCATGGCCCTGGTATTGCTGCAGGACCAAGAGGCGCGCACCGTGCCGCTGGCGCTGCAGGCCTTCCAGTCGCAGTTCGCCTCCAACTACGGCCAGCTCAACGCCTTCATCATCATGTCCATCCTCCCCGTTCTCATCGTCTACCTGATGTTCCAGCGATTCTTCACACAAGGCGCCCTGGCCGGCGCCGTCAAGGGATAGGAAGCCTTCCATGGGCGAGATGACACGTGTCGGCGGAGCCTGGCGCGAAGCGGAGATCACCCTCACCGCCTCCGCCGACATCCCCGACGTCTACACCGGTGTAAACGTCTGGGCCGACTTCACCCACGACAGCGGTCTCACCCTGCGCCGGCCCGCCTTCCACGACGGCGGCCGCACCTGGCGTATCCGCTTCAGCTCACCGCTGCCGCACGGGCGTTGGCGGTGGACGTCCGAAGCGTCCCTCGACGACCCCGGCCTTCGCGGGGCGACCGGGTTCGTCGAGGTCGAACCCGGCGGCCCGGCGACGAATCGTTTCCAGCGCCACGGCTTCTGGACGATGTCACCGGGCGGACGCAACCTCGTCCACACCGACGGCACCCCGGCCATCCTCGTGGCCGACACCGCCTGGGCGCTGCCCTGGCGGGCCACCGAGGAGCAGGTGCGCGTCTACGCGGCCGACCGGCACGCCAAGGGCTTCAACGCGGTGCTGCTCATGTCCGTCCAGCCCGACATGCGCGCGGTCGGACCGCGCGACCGCACCGCCGACACCGGGTTCGACATCGCCTTCGAGGACCTGCCCACTGGCCACATCAACGCCCTCAACCCCGCCTACTTCCAGTACCTGGACCGGCTGCTCGACATCCTCATCGAGCACGAGATCGTCCCCGTGCTGCAACCGGTCTTCCAGGGCTTCGGCTGGAAGGGCTTGGACGTGGCCGGGACCGTCGTCCCGCCCGCCGAGTACGCCCGCTACTGCCGCTACCTGGTGGCCCGTTACGGCGCCCGTCCCGCGATCTACCTGGTTGGAGCCGACGGCTCCGGCCGTGAACCGCAGATCCCGGCCGGCGGCGCCGAAGTCCACGAGTGGGACTGCTACGCCCAGCCCACCGGCATCCACTACCGCCCTCATGGCGACAACCGCGCCTGGCAGGACGCCGAGTGGCTGGACTTCCAGTGGTGCCAGACCGGCCATGGCGGCGAGCATGTCCCGGAGCGGGTTGCCGACATGTGGCGCAACACCCCCCTCAAAGCCGTCGCCAATGGCGAGCCGACCTACGAGCAGACCCGCTCGGCCGCCAATGCCGCCGGTTGGTGGCAGGGCCATGAGGCGTGGAGCAACCTGTGCGCGGGAGGCACCATGGGCGTGGTCTACGGTGCCGCCAACATCTGGCAGTGGAAGCTGCACGACGGCGAACCCGGCCACGAACCGTACTTCCTGGCCCCTTCCGGCGGCTGGCGCGACTCCCTCGACTTCGAGGGATCCACCTACGTCGGCCTCCTCGGCAAGATCCTCGACGGCCTGCCCACCACCGACATGGAGCCGGACTGGCAGACCTTCATCAGCCCGCGAACTCTGGGCGTACCTGGCCGCCTGCACGTCGTCTACCAAGAACACGGCGGCGCTCTCCGCCCCAAGGGCGAGGACGGGCTGCCCATCGCCTACCGGGTCGTCGACCCCCGCACCGGCGACATTCTCGCCACCGGCCGCCGGTCACCGGGCGAACCGATCGAGGACGACTGGCACACCGCACGGATCGTCATCTTCCACGACGACGAACCCGCCTCTTAGCCGGGCGTATACCCACCCCCCACCAATCGCTCCTATTGACGGAGAAGCATGCCCAACCCCCCACGTGCTCGTACACGTCGCCTGTCGATCGCTGTCATGGCCACCCTTGCCGCAACCACCCTCACCGGCACCGCACACGCCGGCCCCGCCGATCCCGAGGCCGCCGTCGCCCCTGCCTTGACCGCCGCCGCACCGGCGAACTGGGCGCACGATCGCAAGCCGCGTGTCATCGTGACGCAGGACGGCGAGGTCGACGACATGGACTCGTTCCTCCGTTTCCTGTACTACGCCAACGAGTTCGACATCGCCGGCATCGTCTACTCCAGCTCTCGATACCACTGGGCGGGCGACGGCTCGACCGTTCCGCCCTTCCGCTGGACCGGCACCGAATGGGTCAACCATTACATCGACCTGTACGCCCAGCTCTACCCGAACCTGAGGAAGCACGCCCACGGCTACCCGACGCCCGCCGAGCTCCGCTCTCTCTACAAGATCGGCAACGTCGAGAACGTCAGCGAGATGACCAAGGTCACCGAGGGCTCCGAATGGATCAGTGGTGGCAATACACCGACGCCGACACCTACGGAGGAACGGTCACCCTTAACGGCTCCGACAGGCGCACTGTCTCCGTCACCGTCCCCACCGACGCCGCGCCCGGGGACACCATCCATCTCATCCTCGAAGTCAAGGATGACGGCACTCCTGCGCTGAAGCACTATCAGCGCGTCATCATCACAGTCGGCCAGCGGTAATCCACCCAGCATGCCGTGGTGGCGACACCACGGCATGCACGCTATGTGACTAGGGCTCGATCCTCTTGAAAGCCCGTGCCCGCCGATCTCGGCCCACCGCTCGGGTTGATCCGCCTACCGCAGCAGTGATTCGCTCGCCCGATCGCGGCCTCCGGCGACAGCGCCATCCTGGACCACCGGATTCAGATCTCCTTATGCTCTCAACATTTTTCCCAGTGATCCAGAGCTGCTGAATTCCGCCACCCAGCACTCGCCCTGCGCGTAGACTTCATACCCTCACGCCGATTCAACTTCCGCCCGTTGAACCGTCATGCCAGAAATCCGGCGGACTCACCCGCCGACCCGAGCGGCGACGTGACCCCAGCGTGAGACCGATGGTCAAGGCCGCCTCCCGACGAAGAGAGTTAATGGCCACGAGCCTCTTCGTGATCTCACGTCTGCCCAACGTATACCCCCACAAGACGCTACAGTACTCGAAACCTCATAACACATATTGGAGTGCCGGCATGGCCAAGCAGATCGTTGAGTCTTTCATTGACGACATCGACGGAAGCGAAGCGGAGAAGACCACCACGTTCGCCATCGATGGCACCAGCTACGAAATCGACCTGTCGGGCAGGAACAGGGAGGATCTGGAAAAGGCGCTCGCCCCCTACATCACCGTCGCCCGCCCTATCCGGGCCGAGCGCCCCGGGCGGGGCGGCCACGGAGCCGACTCCACGTCCCGGGCCATGAACCGTGAGAAGTCCTCCGAGATCCGCAACTGGGCCAAGGTCCACGGCTTGCCGGTGAGCGAGCGAGGCCGCATCGCCTCGACCATCGTCGAGAAGTACAAGGCGGCTCAATAGCGGATACCGGGGAGAGCCCCCACTCGACGGGCCTCACCGAGAACGGCTGGACAGAAGAAAGCCCCCTCCGCGAGGGAGGGGGCTTTCAAGCCGAGGCTATTCAGCCTTGCGACTGCCTGCCTCCGGATACTCGAATTCCACTTGCACGCTGCGTAAAAGAACGAACGCTGATCCGCATCATGCGACAGGCCGGTCATCCGCCTTATACAGCCTGCGCGACGAAAAGAAGCCCTCACCTCCGAAGAAGTGGGGGCTTCTGGTGTGTCCGGGAAAGGGGAACCGGACAAGTTCTAGCTATTTGCCAGGCATGGCGCTACCCGGGGGATCACCCAACGGAAGAGTCGAAGCCCGACGGGCCGAGTTTCCTCTCCAGGATTCTGATGATCTTGCCGGATTCGTCGTTCGGGCCAGGGACGTAGAACGGCTTCCCGTCGCGGCCGAAAGTGATCGCCGACGGGCCGCCCTCCCAGGTGCCCAGGACGTGGGAGGCCGAGTCGAAGGTCACGAACGGCTCCAGGTCCATCGTGCGGGCATAGTCGACCGCGCCGAACACGAGATGCTGAGCCAGCTCGATCGGCGCCTCCTGCCAGCCCACGTAGTCGCTGAAGAAGTATTCGCGGAACCGGCTGAGCTGCCGGTCGTCGATGATGTCCGGCCCGATCAGGTCCTTGACGCCGGTGCAGTAGACGTCGGCCAAGTAGCCGCAGACCGTCATCCGGTCCCAGGTGTGGCGCCGGGCCACCAGCACGGACACCCTGCCGTCCAGCCCTTCGGCCGACGGCTTCTCGTCGGTCCAGTCGCGGGCGGGGTCGATGGTGAGGCCGGTGCTCCAGCCGACGTTGATCCAGCAGCCGGCCACCTCGGGCTCCCCCGCCGCCGCCGCGCTGCCCTCGGCCGCCACCGCGCGTACGAGCGGGGCCACCACCGACGGCGACACGCCCAGCGTGCGGGCGATCTCCTTCGGAGACCTGCCTTCGGCTCGCAGCTCGCGTACCCGGTTCTTCAGTTCTGCGCTGTCCACGGACGAAGCCTAGCGACTCCCGGCGCCCCGGACGGCCGCGCGCCACCGAGGCGGAGATGGCAGGCTGATCCCAAGAGCCCATGCGGGGTCGAGAACGGGAGAAAACCCATGCTGCCCTGGTCCGACGAGCTCGCCGGCCGCCTCGACCACAACGTCATCGACAGCGAACTGCTGCGCGGCAACCCCCTCGGGGATCCGCACGAGCGGCCCCTGTACGTGTACGTCCCTCCGGGGTACGACGACCACCCCGACCGGCGCTACCCGTCCATCTACGTGCTGCAGGGCTACACCGGGCATGTCGCCATGTGGTTCAACCGGACGCCGTTCCGCCGGACGTACCCGGAGCTGGCGGACGGCGTGTTCGCGGCCGGTGACGTGCCGCCCGCGATCGTCGTGTACGTCGACGCGTGGACCTCGCTGGCCGGCAGCCAGTACCTCGACTCGCCCGCGACCGGCCGCTACCACTCCTACCTGTGCGACGAGGTCGTGCCGTGGGTGGACGCCCGCTACCGCACGCTGGCCGGCCGCGACCACCGGGCGGTCACCGGCAAGTCCAGCGGGGGCGGCGGGGCGATGGTCACCGCCATGCTGCGGCCGGACGTGTTCGGGGCGCTGGCCACCCATGCGGGCGACTCGCTGTTCGACGTCAGCGTCCGGGCCATGTTGCCGCCGGTCGTGCGGCTGTTGCGCGACATGTACGGCGGTTCGTACGACAAGTTCCTGGCCGACTTCCGCAGCAGGATCGCCGGGACCAGAGAAGGCGACCTCGACCTGCTGGAGATGTACGCCTACGCGGCGGCGTACTCGGCCGACGCGGACGGCACGGTCCGCCTGCCGTTCGACGACACGGGCGCCGTCATACCCGAGGTGTGGGAGCGCTGGCTGGCGCGCGACCCGGTGGTGATGGCGGCGCGGCCCGGGTACGCCGAAGCGTTGCGGTCGATGCGGGCGATCTGGGTCGACGCGGGCACCAAGGACGAGTACTACCTGGACTTCGGCGCCACGGCGTTCCGGCGGGCGCTGGAGGCGGCGGGGGTGCCGGACGAGCGGATCTACTTCGAGCTGTTCGATGCCGGGCACGGCGCCATCGAGTACCGCTACCCGCTCGCCCTGGCCTGGCTGAGCCGCCGCCTCTCGCCCTAAAACCGCCTTTCGCCGTCTGGATGCGGAAGGGGCGGTGTTCCCGCCGCGTCCGATGTGCGCTACGTCTCATCCGCGGGCCGTTACGCCGGATGCGCGGCTGGTGTCTCAATGCCGAGTCCATAACACGAGGGAGACATCATGAACGGGAACGTCGAGGTGGTCGTGGTCGGCGGCGGGTACGGGGGCGTGATGGCGGCCAATCGCCTGGCTCGGCGCGATGGCGTGTCGGTGACCCTGGTCAATCGACGTCCCGACTTCGTCGAGCGGATCCGCCTGCACCAGCTCGTGACCGGCTCCGATGACGCGGTCGAGGGCTTCGGTGAGGTTCTGGGCGGGAACGTCCGGCTGGTGGTCGACGCCGCGACCCGGATCGACGCTGCCGAGCGCCGGGTGTCGCTGGCGGGCGGCAGCACGATCTCATACGACTACCTCATCTACGCGGTGGGCAGCGGCGCCGCCGATCCCGGCGTGCCCGGAGCGGCGGAGTTCGCTCATTCGGTGTCGGACCTCGAGGGCGCGGAACGACTGCGGTCAGCGCTGGCCACGACGCCCGCGACGGCTCCGGTGACCGTGGTCGGAGCCGGCCCGACCGGCATAGAGACCGCCGCCGAGCTGGCGGAACTGGGCCGCAAGGTCACCCTGGTCTGCGGCAACGTGCTCGGCCCCTACCTGCGTCCCCGGGGCCGCCACCCGGTCGCCCACCGGCTCGCCGAGCTGGGCGTGACCGTCCTCGAAGGTCCCCGCGCGCGGGTGACGGAAGTGACACGCGACGCCGTACAGCTCGACGACGGCCGCGAGTTGCCCAGCGCGGTGACGATCTGGACCGCGGGATTCCGGGTCCCGGACCTGGCCGCCCGCAGCGGGCTGCGCACCGACACCGAAGGCCGCCTGCTCACCGACGCGACGCTGACCAGCGTGGACGATGTGCGCATCGTCGCCGCTGGGGACGCGGCGGCGATGACGGACCGGCCATTCCGAATGAGCTGCCAGGCCGCCGTGCAACTGGGCGCGGGGGCCGCGGCCACAATCCTGCGCCGGATCGCGGGGAGAACGCCCGCTCCCGTCCGGTTGATGTTCGCCGGGCAGTGCATCAGCCTCGGTCGAAACGAGGGCGTCACCCAGTTCTCCTACCTGAACGACAAGGCGAACCCGCTTCACATCAGCGGGCGGCTCGGTGCCAAGGTCAAGGAGTTCGCCTGCCGGTTCCCCCTCGATCAGTTGGCGTCCGGGGCACGCAAGGCCAGTTCCCCCCCACCCCACATGGCCTGATAAGTGGGGAGGCTGCTGCCGACAACCCATCTTCGGACCGGGTACATCTCCATGGCCTGCTTCCGGCATGTGAGGCCGACCGCGAGAGAGTGAAGCGCACGACATGAACGACCACGCCACCGACCCCGCGACCGAGGCCTTCGTCGCCCACCGCGACCTGCTGTTCACCGTCGCCTACGAGATGCTCGGATCGGCGGCGGACGCCGAGGACGTCCTCCAGGAGGCCTGGCTGCGGTGGGTCAAGGTCGACCTGGCGCAGGTACAGGACCCGCGCGCCTACCTGGTGCGGATCACGACCCGGCAGGCACTCAACCGGCTACGCACCCTCAAACGGCGCAAGGAGGCCTACGTCGGCCCCTGGCTGCCCGAGCCCCTGCTCACCGCGCCGGACGTGGCCGAGGACGTCGAGCTGTCCGAGAACCTGTCGCTGGCACTCATGTTCATCCTCGAAACCCTCTCCCCGACCGAACGCGCCGTCTTCGTGCTGCACGAGGTCTTCGACATCGGCTACGACGACATCGCGGCCGCGATCGGCAAGAGCCCCGCCGCCGCACGCCAGCTCGCCTACCGCGCCCGCCGGCACGTCGACGCCCGCCGGCCGCGCACATCGGCTTCCCCGGAAGAAGCCCGGGCAGCGTTGAATTCGTTCCAGACCGCGCTCGTGACCGGGGACCTGCGGGGGCTGCTCGACGTACTCGCCCCGGACGTTGTTTTCGTCAGCGACGGCGGCGGCCTCAGGCTGGCGGCCCTGCGGCCGGTCGTCGGCGCCGACAAGGTGCTCAGTTACATGGCCGGCAGTGTCGACAAGGCCGGCGGCACCTTCACCAGTGAGTTCACGACGGTCAACGGCAACCCCGGACTCATCCTGCGTCTGGACGGCGTGATCGACGGCGTTCTGGCCTTGCGCGTGGAGAACGCCCGCGTCACCGGCCTCTACTACGTCCGCAACCCCGAAAAGCTCACCCGCGTTGAGTCCGAAACCCCCCTCACCTCCCGCTGACCGTCCCCCGTTTCCGCCCGGGGGACTCACCCAACTATGGAGTTCCGCAATGACCGCTACCGACTCCACCCACGAACGGGAAGCACCCGCGGTCGGCCGACCCGCGCCCCTCGGTGCCGTCAGGACAGGCTCGGACACCACTGCCACCGGCACCCACGGCGAGCTACCGCGCCGGTCAGGGCTCGACGGTTGGAGAGTGATCACCTGGGCACTGACGGCTGCCGCGCTCGCTGCGGCCCTGATAGCACCCCTTTCAGGGTCGGCACCGTACATGTTCGTTCTGCTGCTGTCGATTCCGCTGGCGTTCATCTACGGCGTGCGTCGCTACGGTGCGAAGGCGCTGCTGCTCTTCTTTGCCGTGACCTTCGTGGTGAGCAACTCCTTCGAGAATCTCAGCATTTCCACGGGCTTCCCCTTCGGCCACTATCACTACACCGGTAGCCCGAAGCTGGTCGATGTGCCGATCTTCATCGGCCCCATCTATTTCGGCTTGGGTTACCTGTGCTGGCAGGTGGCCAACGTCCTGCTCGACGAGGCGGACACCCGGCTTTCCTGGCGGGCGGGCACCGGACACCGCGTCAATGTAGTCGCCCTGCCCATGACCGCGGCAGCCATCATGACGATGTTCGACCTCGGCAGCGACTCGATCGCCTCGACTGTCAACCACTTGTGGATCTGGGAGCGGAGTGGCGGCGTGTTCGGCGTCCCCTACACCAACTACCTCGGCTGGTGGCTGGTCACCTACCTGTTCTTCCAGATCTTCGCCCTTTACCTGGCCCGCCGCCAGGCACCCGTGCGAAGCACCGGGCTCGAACCGTCGCTGCAGTCGGTTCTCGTCTACGCAGGGCTCGGGCTCAGCACCATCCCCTATTTCGCGGCCGCCTCGGGCGACGACATCATGGATGCGACCGGAACAGTCTGGAACGCGCACGCGCTCAACGAGACGATGATGACCATCAACCTGTTCACCGTGGTCTTCGTGGCTTTCCTCGCCTTGGTCAAGTTGGCACGCCACGACACCACCGGTAACGCGACCCCTAGCCGTGAAACCCCCTGAAGGCAGTAGGTCAGGTCGGTCGCACGGCGAGATGCCTACCGTGGCAGGTTCTTTTCCGCGCGGCCTCCCGCCGAGTGAAGCAGGCCGCCGGCGAGGCTACAGGACTTCCGGGCCGTGTCAGGCCAGGTCGGCCGCGTCGTCGAGCTTCAGTCTGCCGCCCCGCTCGTACGCGGCCCCGAACGCCGCCTCACCCAGCGCCTCCGTGGCCACTCCGGTGACCCGCGCGATCTCGGCCAGCTCCGACGGAGCGGCGGGTGTCTGGTTGCGCTCGCGGACGGCCGCCGCCAGCCCCAGCAGCAGGGCGGCCCGCTCAGGGTCGCCTCCGGCGGCGACGGCGGAGGCCAGGCCCTCTACCGCCCAGGTCGCCGAGCGCGGGTCGCCGACGCGTTGCGCGGCCGTCAGAGCCTCCAGGTGCAGGTCCCGGGCGGTCGCGGGGTCGCCGCGCTGCTCGGTCAGATAGCCGAGCTCGGCGAGCGTGTCCGTCAGATGCAGGGCGGGCTCGACGCCGGGACCCCGGGGGATCCCGTCGAGCAGGTGGTTCAGGTGCTCCTCCGCCAGGTCGAGGTGGCCGCCCCGGCGCTCGGCGTACGCGAGCCCCATCTCGGACATGATCGAGATCTCTCGATGCCCCTGCCCGGAGGCGATGCGCAGGGCCTGCCCGCACAGCTCCATGGCCCGCTCGTACTCCCCCGCCCCGAGCGCCATCCAGCCCAGCCAGGCGGTGCGCCCGGCCACCTCCGGCCAGAGCCCGAGGTCCTCCGCCATCCGCAGCCCGTCCGCGAACAGCCGCCTGGCCCGCTCCGTGTCGCCCCCCATCTCGGCCAGCCCGCCGAGCCACTCCGTGGCCTGGAGCACCCCCCACCGGTCGCCGAGCTGCCGGAACAGCCGCGCGCTCTCCTCACCGTCACGTTCCAGGGCCACGAAGTCCCGTTGCGTGAAGGCGTCCCGCGCCCGCCGGCTCAGCGCCGCCGCGATCCCCCACTGGTCGCCCATGGCCCTGAACGTGGCCAGCGCGCTCGACACCAACTCCTGCCCGGTCAGCATGTCGGGCACCGCCCACCCGAGGAACCACTCGGCCCTGGCCCGCCCACCCGGGTCCTCGATCCGATCGAGAGCGGACCGCCAGTCGACGTCCTCCCCAAGCTTGAGAGCGAACCCCGCCCGCCACGCCCCCGCCCTTGCCCGAGCAGCCCCCAAAACGCCGTCCTCAACAGCGCCGTCTTCAACAGCGCCATGCTCAGCAGCCGCGCCATGCTCGATGACCGCGCCGTCCGCGATGGCCAGCGCCGACTCCAGCGACCGCCGCCCCTCGGCCAGCCGGCCGCGCAGCACCCAGTACCAGGCCAGCGCGTTCACCAGCGCCAGCGCACCGGCCGCGTCGCCCGTCCCGGCCGCCGTGTCGAGCGCCGCCCGCGTGTTCGCGGCCTCCGCGTCCAGCCGCAGCAGCCACTCCCTCTGGGAGTGCCCATATAGGAACGGCTCAGCCTGTACGGCCAGCGCCGTGTAGTAGGCCGCGTGCGCCTGCCGTACCCGATCCAGCTCACCCGCCTCCGACAACCGCTCCAGGCAGTACTCCGCCACCGACTCCAGCAGCCGGTACCGCATGCCCGCCGTACCGTCGGCCACGACCACCAGGGAGCGGTCGACCAGCCGCGCGAGCAGGTCGAGCACGTCGAGCCCGTCCTCCGCGCAGGTCTCCTCGGCGGCTTCCAGCGTGCAGCCGTCGGCGTGGACGGCCAGGCGGCGCAGGACGGCGCGTTCGGGCTCGGTCAGCAGTTGCCAGCTCCAGTCGATCACCGCCATCAGCGTCTGCTGGCGCGGCGGCGCGCCGCGCTGCCCGGAGGCGAGCAGCCGGAACCGGTCGTGGAGCCGGGCCACCACCCCGTGTACGCCGAGCGCGCGCACCCGGGTCGCCGCCAGTTCCAGGGCCAGTGGGATCCCGTCGAGCCGCCGGCAGAGCTGCGCGACCGCCCCGGCGTTGCCCGCGTCGAGGGTGAAACCGGGCGCGGAGGCGGCGGCCCGTGCCACGAACAGCCGGACCGCGTCGGCCCGCGCCACCTCGCCGGGGTCGGTACCGGTGGGCGCGTCCAGCGGCGGCACGCTCCACAGCACCTCGCCGGCCACCGCCAGCGGTTCCCTGCTGGTGGCCAGCACGCGCAGTCCGGGAGCGGCCCGCAGCAGCCGGCCGGCCAGCTCGGCGACCTGCTCGATCACGTGCTCGCAGTTGTCGAGGACGAGCAGGAGCCGCCGCGAGCGCAGCGCATCGGCCAGCCGGTCGGCGAGCGGCGTCCCGTCGGACTCCTCGCGAATGTCGAGCGCCGCCGCGACGGTCTCCGCCACCACCCGCTCGTCGACACCCGACCGCGCTCGCTCAGCGCGGTCCACCGCCCGTTCGTCGGCGTCCGGCGAGCGGGGTCCTCGGTCGAGGGGGGCGAGCTCGACCAGCCAAGCGCCGTCGGCGTACGCGTCGGCGAGCCGGGTGGCGGTCTCCAGGGCCAGCCGCGTCTTGCCGACGCCGCCGCTGCCGGTCAGGGTGACGAGCCTGCTGTGCTCCAGGAGCGTCCGGACCTCGGCCAGCGCGCCGTCCCGCCCGATCAGGTCGCTGAGCGAGGCGGGCAGGTTCGTGGCGGGCCGGGCCGCGGGGCTGCTCAGTGCCGGGTCCTGGCCGAGGATCGCCTGGTGCAGGGCGGCCAGCTCGGGCGCGGGATCGAGGCCGAGCTCCTCGGCCAGCCGCCCGCGCAGGTCGGCGTAGCTCGCGAGCGCATCGCTCTGCCGTCCCGCGCGGTAGAGCGCTCGCATGTGTACGGCCCGCAGCCGCTCCCTGAGCGGGTGCCGGTCCACCAGGTCCCCGAGCTCGCCCACGAGCAGGCCGTGCTCGCCCAGCTCCAGGCGCGCCTCGGCGTGCTGTTCCAGGGCGGAGAGCCGCTGCTCCTCCAGCCGGAGGATCGCGGACCTGGTGTACTCCTCGTCGGCGAAGTCGGCGAACGCCGGGCCGCGCCACAGCGCGAGCGCGTCGGACAGCAGCTCCGCCCTGGTCCGCGGACTCTCGGCCGTCTCGGCGCGGGCCAGCAGCTCGGCGAACCGCGCGGCGTCGACCGTACCCTCGGCGGCCTTGAGCAGGTAGCCGGGCGCGCGTGAGATGACCAGGTTCTTGCCGCCCGGCTCGGCGTCCTCCAGCGCGCGCCGCAGCTGCGAGACCCGCACCTGGAGCGCGCCCGCGGAGTTGCCCGGCGGCTCACCGGCCCACAGGTCGTCCACGAGCCGGTCGGACGACACCGGCCGTCCCTCGTCCACCAGCAGGTCGGCGAGTAGCGCACGGACCTTCAACCCGGGGATCGTGACGGGCTCCCCCTGATCGGTCCATACGGCCAGCGGCCCTAGCACCCCAAAGCGCATGCAAGTCACCTTAAGCACATGAGAAGTGGATCTGAAGGATACGAACTGTTGCCACGCGAAACGCTCCTGATGATCGGCGCCGCCTACTTCGGCGCGGCGTCCGTTCTGGCCGCCTGCGCATGACTTCACCTCGTGAAACACCGGGATCGGCTCGGCAGCCGGTCCGGTGTGTCCGGCTAGGCGAGCCGCCCGAAGTCGATCCCCGGCAGGTCGGTACGCGAGGAGATGCCCAGCTTCGGGTACGCCTTGTACAGGTGGAACCCGACCGTCCGCGGGCTCAGGAACAGCTGGGCGGCGATCTGCCGGTTCGTGGCGCCCGTCGCGGCCAGCCGTACTACCTGCAGTTCTTGAGGGGTCAGTCTCGCTTGGCCGCCGGGCTCCGGCAGGTCGGCGCGGGCGCCGGTCGCGGCCAGTTCCGTACGGGCCCGTTCGGCCCAGGGGGTGGCGCCCAGCGCGGCGAACCGGTCCATCGCGGTACGCAACCGCGCCCCGGCGTCGGACCGCCGGCGCGCCCGGCGCAGCCACTCGCCGTACAGCAACTCCGTCCTGGCCTGCTCGAACACCCGCCCTCCGTGCGCGTGCCGCTGGAGTGCGGCGAGGTAGTGCGCCTCGGCTTCGCCGGGTGGGGCGAGCAGGGCCCGGCACCGGTACGCGACCGCGGCGGCCCACGGCTGGGCGCTGGCCGTCGCCCAGGCGTCGAACCGGGCGAACGCCTCAGCCGCCCGGTCCGGTTCGCCCAGGCGGGCGCAGCCTTCGACGTAGTCGGCTATGGCGAAGGTGACGATCACGGTGTGACCGAGCGGGCCGTCCAGGACCCGCGCCATCCGCTCGGCCACCGCCTCGTGCCGAGCGCGTACGAGGTCGAGCAGGGTCAGCGCGCAGCCGCCCCAACCGGAACCGTTGCGTTCCTGGGCGGCGCCTTCGGCCTGCCGAGCGAGCCGGACGCACTTCTCGTCGTCGCCTTCGACGGCGGCGAGGCGGGCCAGGATGCCGTGCAGGTGGCGCAGCCGTCCGGCCTGCCCGATGTCGTGCGCGAGCTGCCACGCCTCGGCGCCGGACGCCGCCGCCTCGGCGTGCCTGCCGTGGAGGATCTGCGCCTGGGTGAGGAGTTGCAGGGCGTGCGGCAGGGCGCCGATCAGGCCCTGTTCGCGGCAGGTGTCCACCTGCGCGGCCGCCATCTCGCAGGCGGCGTCGTCATCGCCGGTCATCAGGGCGCTGAACACGGCGTACGTCCCGATGACCCGGTCGGTCCCAGCACCGCGGTCGGTCCCAGTGTCGCGGCGCGCCGGGAGAGTCGCGCGTAGCGGCGAGAGGGCCGCGCCTAGTGGCGAGGCGGCGGCGCGCAAGAGGGGCACTGCGGCGCGCAGGAGTGGCAGGCCCGTGGCGGGGTCGCCCGCGGCGACCCGCTCCATACCGCGTACCGCTCCGACCACGGTCGCGAGCGAAGCGTCGACTCCCGGCCCGAGAGACTCCAGGAGCTTCGTGATCTGCCCGAGCGCGGCGCGGTCGCCCGCGAACCAGGCCTCACCGGCGGCGGTCGCGAGAAGGGACGCCGCGTCGGTGGGCGCACTCCTGGCGATGCCGGCGGCGGCCTCGATCAGGGTGTGCGCGGGCGGTGTCAGGCTGCCGTCTCCGGAGACGGCCGAGACCGACGTGGGGCTGTCGCGTCCAGAGCTGATCGCGTCCGGCGCGCGACTGCCGCGTCCGGAGACGGCAGGGGCTGGCGGTGAGGTGTCGCGTTCGGAGTCGACGGCGGCCCGTACGGCGGCCAGACGGGCCAGGACCGCGGGATCCTCGGTCAGGCGCCGTCCCCGGTCGGCCGCGGCACCGGCGCGGGCCAGTTGCCCGGTGCCGAGCGCCGCCTCGGCGGCCGCGGCCAGCCACTGAGCCCGCAGCAGCCGGTCGACGGTCAGCTGCGCGGCCCGCTCGTACGCGGTGGCGGCCGAGGCGTGGCTGCCGCGTTGCCGGGCACGCTCGCCGGCGGCGGCCAATACGGCGGACGTCTCCTCGTCGGGCCCGACCGCGGCGGCGGACAGATGCCAGGCCCTGCGGTCGGCGTGCTCGTCACCGTCGAGGGCCTCGGCCAGCGCGCGATGGGCGGCCACCCGCCAGGCGAGCGGCGCCTCGTGATAGGCGGCGGTCTTGACCAGAGGATGCCGGAACCGCAGCCGATCGTCCGAGACCCGCACCAGACGGCGACGCTCGGCCGGCTCCAGATCGGACAGCCCCGCCACGAAGCCTGCCGCCGCTCGTAGGACGAGGTCCAGGTCGCCGGAGTCCTCGGCCGCGGCGATCAGCAGCAGTCGCTGGGTGCGTTCGGGAAGCTGCCGGATCGCGGCGCGCAGCGACTGTTCGAGCCGTCCCGCCAAGGAGAGCCGGGGTGGTTGCAGGGGCAGCGGGCTCAACCGACCGGCCCGCTGCTCGGGGGTGAGGGTGCCGGCGAACTCCAGGAGTGCCAGGGGATTCCCCTCAGCCTCCTCGATCACCCGATCCCGCACCTCGGGCACCAGATCGGCGGCCACCTCCGACAGCAGCGCCTCGCAGTCCGGCCGGGCGAGACCGGCGAGCCGTAGCTCGGGAACGCCGTGGACGGGCAGTTCGGCGCCGTCGTCGCGGGCGGCCAGGATCATGGTGATCCGCTCGGCGCCCAGCCTGCGCGCCGCGAACACCAGCGCGTCCACCGAGGCCCGGTCCATCCACTGCACGTCGTCGACGAGACACAGCAGGGGGCGTTCTCCGGCGAGGTCGGCGAGCAGGGTCAGCAGCGCGAGGCCGACGAGGAAGCGGTCCTGGGCGCCGCCCTCGCTCTGACCGAACGCACCGCGCAGGGCGTCCCGCTGCGCCGCGGGGAGCTCCCCGATGAGGTGCCGGGCCGGTCCCAGCAGCATGTGCAGGGCGGCGAAGGGCAGTTCGGCCTCGGCCTCGACGCCGGTGACCCGGAGCACCAGCAGGTCGCTCCCGGCGGTACGGGCGACCTCCGCCAGCAGCGCCGATTTGCCGATCCCGGCCTCGCCGTGGACGACGACGGCATTGCCCTGTCCGGCTTCGGACCCGGCGATCATCTCCCGCAGGAGGGCGATCTCCGCGGTTCGCCCGATCATGCTGCCCGACCCTACCTAACCGGTGACCTTGCTTCGTGAGCCGCCCCGATGGATTCCGGTCATCGTGACTGATTCGGCTGCGGCGGGCTGCCTTTACGGTCGTGAAAACGACACCTGGAGGCGGTTTTGGTGGACATACAGCCGGTGGGGACCGTCGTCGGCGGGCGCACCGAAGCGTTCGACGACGACTGGAACACCGAGGAGGCCCTGATCCGGCTCGACGAGACCCGCTTCGCGCCGGACTCGCTCGCCGGCTTGGACGCGTTCTCGCACCTGGAAGTCGTGTTCCAGTTCCACCTCGTGGACCCGGCCTCGGTGCACACCGCGGCCCGCCGGCCCAGGGGCAACCCGGACTGGCCGCTGGTGGGCATCTTCGCCCAGCGGGGCAAGAACCGCCCGAACCGGCTGGGCGTCTCCCGCTGCCGCCTGCTCGCCGTCAAGGGCCTCGACGTACACGTACGCGGCCTGGACGCCATCGACGGCAGCCCGGTCCTCGATCTCAAGCCCTACATGGCGGAGTTCGGCCCGCAGGGCGAGGTCGTACAGCCGGCCTGGGCCACCGAACTGATGCGTCACTACTACTGAGGGGACTCCACCACATGAATGCCGAACTTCCCGCCACCACGGACGTCCTGATCGTCGGCGCCGGCCCGGCCGGTCTGACCCTGGCCACCGCGCTGGCCGGGCGGGGTGTGAACGCCGTGCTCGTGGACAAGGCGCCGGACGGCGCGAACACGTCGCGGGCGGCGGTCGTGCACGCCCGCACCCTGGAGGTGCTGCGCACGATAGGCGTGAGCGACGAGCTGGTGGCGGGCGGTGTCACCGTGCCCCGCTTCACCGTCCGCGACCACGACCGGGTCCTGCTGACGGTGCCGTTCGACAAGCTGCCGACCGACTTCCCGTACACGCTGCTGGTCCCCCAGAACATCACCGAGCAGGTGCTGCTGAACCGGCTGCGCACCCTGGGCGGCACGGTCCACCGCCCGCACGAGATCACGGTCATCGAGCAGGACCCCACCGGAGTCACCGCCAAGACCTCCGGCGGCGAGGTGATCCGCGCCTCCTACGTCATCGGCACCGACGGCATGCACAGCACGGTACGCGAGCGGAGCGGGATCTCCTTCACCGGCGACACCTACGCCCAGTCGTTCATCCTCGCCGACGTCCATCTTGACTGGACGGGACCGGCCGACGAGGTCGCCCTGTACTTCGCCCCCGAAGGGGTGACCGTGGTCGCCCCGCTGCCGGGCGGCCGCCACCGGATCGTCGCGACGGTCGACGAGGCGCCCGAGCAGCCCGGCGTCGCCGACGTCCAGGCGCTCCTCGACGCCCGCGGTCCCCACGCCCACCGGTCCACGGTCACCGGCCTGGTGTGGAGCTCGCGGTTCCGGGTCCACCACCGGCTGGCCGACCACTACCGGGCGGGCCGGCTCTTCCTGGCCGGGGACGCGGCCCACGTGCACAGCCCGGCCGGCGGCCAGGGCATGAACACCGGCATCCAGGACGCGCTGAACCTGGCCGGGAAGCTCACCGCCGTGCTGCGCGACGGCGCTCCCCAGACGGTCCTGGACGAGTACGAGGCGGAGCGCCGCCCGGTCGCCGAGGAGGTGGTCGCCTTCACCCACAAGATGACGAAGGTCGCGACGGTGGGCAACTCCCCGCTGCGGGCCCTGCGCAACACGGCCCTGCGCGCCCTGGACTGGATCCCGGCGGTCCACCGCACGATGGCGATGAACCTGTCCGAGCTGGCGACGGCGGACACGCACTGAGCTCAAGGTGCGCGGAGCCTCACGATTGACCACAAG
Source organism: Nonomuraea sp. NPDC026600 (assembly GCF_040638335.1). Lineage (NCBI taxonomy): Bacteria > Bacillati > Actinomycetota > Actinomycetes > Streptosporangiales > Streptosporangiaceae > Nonomuraea > Nonomuraea sp. NPDC026600. The sequence continues at coordinate 351,769 of NZ_JBEZYD010000008.1, read as the reverse complement.
TCGCGGGGCAGAACTTGACCTCGGGGTAGCGCGAGGACGGCTTGTCCAGGAGGGGTTGCCGCTGGCCCTTCAGGTGCTGGTCGAGGAAGGCCGCCACGTACGTACGGGTGAGCTCGACGGAGCGCGCCGCGGGCAGAACACCGTAGGGGGGCTTGATACCGAGGGCGCCCGCCATCAGCGGGCCGTCGGTGAAGGACTGGTGTTCCGCGCCTGACAGCACGATCCAGCGCTTCCACCCGGCCAGCAGCTTCCAGTCACGGTCCCATGAATTGTCGCGCCCGCCGGGAATGTGCTGCGGAGAACCCATGAACATGAACGGCCGGGTGAACCCGCTCTTGGGGATCCGCGCGTAGGTGCTGCCGTCCATGTCGATCCCGGCGCGCACCCGGGAGTCCTTCAGCATGGCCGCCACGGCACCGGCCCCGCCGATCGACTGGCCCACCATCGCGATTCTGGAGCGGTCGATCCGGTCAGAACCGTCCCACTTCGCTGGCAGTTGGTCGAGTACGAAGGAGACGTCGGCTGCCCGGATCTGGGCCACTCCCGTGCCGAAACCCGAGTCCGTGTCGCTGTCGCACGCGAGGCACTCCGCGACCCGCCCATCGGGGAAGGTCGTGGCGTAGCTCTCGTAGGTGTGGTCGATCCCGGCCACGACGTAACCTCGGCTGGCCAGGTCCTCGGCCAGGGACGTGAGTGTGCTCATCGGCTTGGTGAAGCCGGGGGAGAGCACCACCAGCGGCAGCTTCTCCCCTGCGGGGTCGGCGTCTTTGATGGCGTTCGTTCGCGTCTTGCTCAGCGTGTCGTCCGGTACGCCGCCGATCCTCAAGCCCTTCAGCATGAGCTCTGATTCCTTCGGCGTCATGTACGGCGCCCGCTGCCCGTCCCGTCGCTTGGTCGGATACCACAGGGTGACCTTGAGCTCCCTGGCGTCGGCGTCGAGGTTCCAGGGATCGGGACGGGAGGTGTCCTTCAGATACAGGGCGGTGGTGCCGACCGGATGGGCGCCGGTCGGGGCGGGCAGGGTGGCGGGGCCGGTCGACGTCACCGACGGCTTGGCAGCGGCCCGGGGCGGCGCGGGTGCGGAGCAGGCGGACGCGGCGAGGACGGCCAGTCCCGCGGCGACTGCCAGGAGCTGTCTCATGGAGAGGTCCATTCACTTGCGCAACAAGGTCAGGGCCTTGGCCAGGGCGGGGTCGCGTCCGGCGGCCGCGTCCTTCGAGGTCAGGGGTACGTAGTGGTCGGGCGGCACGCCGATGCGGTCGATCACCTCGCGGTCGGGCCCCAGGTGATGCCTGGCGGGAAAGCCCAGCAGGGTGTTGTTGCTCAGCAGATACCCCTGCGCCGGGCCGGAGATGACGCCGGCGGTTCTGGTGCCGACCAGCAGGCCGGCCCGCAGGTCCTTGATGGCGGAGCTGAAGTGCTCGCAGGCCGAGGCGCAGCTGCGGTCGGTGAGCACCGTCAGCGGCAGGTTGAGCAGCTCGACGGTGTCGTCGGTCCGCGAGGTCTCGCACTTGGCGTCCACGGTGCACTGGTAGGCGGTGACCTTGCCGTGGGCGAACGCGCTCACCAGCCGGGTCGCCTCCAAGGGGCTGCCGCCGCCGTTGCCGCGCAGGTCCAGCACGACGCCGGTAAGGGTCCGGCCGGTGCGCAGCCTGGAGATCGCCTTGAGAACCCGGTTCGCGGAGTCGGGAGCGAACCCGGCCAGCCGTACGTAGGCGATGTCGTCTTCCAGCAGCTTCGACCGCACCACCTGCAGAGCGGCCAGATCCCGCTGGTAGAGGCCGGGCTTGAGCGTCACGCTCCAGCGGCGGCCGGTGCTCTGCCGCAGCAGCCGCAGCCGGACCGGACGTGCTTCCGGGTATCGCGGGTAGAGGGCGGCGATCGCGGGGGTGGCCTTCCCGTCGATGAAGGGCGCCGATCCGTTGATCGATTCGATGATGTCGCCCGCGCGCAGTCCGGCGGCCCGCGCCACGCCGCCCTCCACGGTGGTGACGAACAGTGGGGAGACGGCGACGCCGGGGTTGCCGTTCACCTGCGGGCCGTTGACGTTCGCCTCCAGACCCAGGTCGTAGCCGTCACCGTCGTAGTAGTCGGGCGGCCGCTCGGCGTCGTGCGTCCAGCGGGCGTGGTTGTCGCCGAGGGCGGCCACCATCGCCTCAAGGGTGACGACGGCCAGCTTGTCGCGCAGGCCGGGAACCTGATCGGTGGTCTTCCGGTAGGCGTTCTCGAAAGCCGCCCAGTCGGCTTTGCGGTCGCCGGTCAGCGCGGGCATGGCGGCGTCGGGTACGTCGCGCCCGTTGCGGTTGAGCTCCTGGGTCAGGGCGACGAATCCGGCGGTCAGCAGCGAACGGGCGTCCAGCGTGGCGCCGCTGTAGTAGGTGCCGAGGATGCAGAAGTACGCCTGCTCGATGACGTCGATAGTGGTGGGCGTCTCCGGTCCGGGCGCTGCCTGGGGCGGCGAGCAGACCGTACTGGCTGCCGCGCTCACCAGGCCGCGCGGTGGCGCCGGTGCCGTGCAGGCCGCCGCCAGAAGGAGGACGAGCCCGGCGGCCGCGGTCCTGATGACGGTCATGACAGGCGCTTCCGGATCCACCAGAAGGACAACCACGTGAGGCCGAGGGTGAGCAGGGCGTAGATCCCGGTCTCGATCCACTGGAAGGGCCAGAAGCGGTCGAGGGGCTGGTAGGTCGCCTGCTGCCGGTAGCCGAGCCGGTTGATCTCCGTCGGGCACCTGCCTATGCCCTGCTGTCCCGACGGTGAGCAGGGTCCCGACGTCGTCGAGATCTGGACGAGCCCGACTCCGGGCTCGGGGCCGGCGGCCGGACGTCCGGACGGATCGAGGAGACTGCTGGACAGGACCCAGGCGCCCGCATGGCCGGGAACAGCATTATTCAGGCGAACCTCCACATATCCGCCTCGTTCCCGGTTTATACCGAGGCCGTCCACGTTCGCCTCGCTGAGCTCGAAGGTCGAGGTGACCGGGGTCATCAGATGGGGCCGGACCAGCAGCGGCATGGCGAGCTGGATCGCGGCGAAGACTGCCAGGGTGATGGCCATGGCGGGCAGCGTGCGGCGCACCATCATGCCCACGGTCACGCCCAGGACGAAGGCGAAGGCCGCGTACCCCAGCGGGGCGATGCCGCGCGCGCCGAATACCAGGGGAGCCATCAAGGCCAAGTCGCCCGGGGCCGACTTGTCCAGGGGATCGGACCACCAGGTCACCACGAGGCCGCACAGTCCGGTGACGGCCGCGGCGACCAGGCCGGTGAGCCCGAGCTTGACCGCCAGCCAGCGGCCGCGGGTGACGCTCTGGTTCCACACCAGCAGGTGTGTGCCCGCCTCCAGCTCGCGGGTGATCAGCGGTGCTCCCCAGAAGAGCCCGGCGAGGGCGGGCAGGAGCAGCACGACCAGGGACAGGGCCATGAAGGACGTTTCGTACGCGCCGAAGAAGCGGTCGTAGAAGCGGCCGCAGGTGTTGTCCTGGACACAGCCGGCGATCCCGGTGGAATAGTCGGCGACCAGTTTCGGGCCGGTCAGGGCCAGGACGACGGCGAGGATGACGAGCAGGGCGGCCATCATCACGGCCGCGCCGCGGAACTGGCGCCAGGTCAGCCAGATCATCGCTGCACCTCCAGGGCGATTCGCCGGTCCTCGGCGGTGGACTTCTCCATGTAGGCCAGGACGAGGTCCTCCAGGCTGAGCTGGCTGACCGTCCAGGCGGGGTCGTGGATCGGGGCGTCGGTACGGATCACGAGCGTGCTCTGCCGGTCGGTGTGGCGCGCGAAGACGACATCCTGGTCGGCGGGGAGCCGGTCGGGGTCGCGGCGTGGGCCGGTGAGCCGGTGATGGGTGGCCAGGAGCTTGTCGACCTCTCCCGCCACCTCGACGCGCGAGTCGACGAGCACGATCAGGAAGTCGCAGACCCGTTCCAGGTCGGCGACCAGGTGGGAGGAGAGGACCACACTGAACTCGTGCTCGACGACCGCCTCCATCAGGCTCTGCAGGAACTCACGGCGGGCCAGCGGGTCGAGCGAGGCGACGGGCTCGTCCAGGATCAGCAGCTCGGGCCGCTTGGCCAGGCCGAGGGTGAGGGCGAGCTGGGCGCGCTGGCCGCCCGACAGCTTTCCAGCCCGGTGGCCGGGATCGAGACCGAGCAGTCTGATCCGTTCCCGTGCCAGCGCGACGTCCCAACCGGGGTTGAGCTGGGCCCCTAACCGCAGGTGGTCGGCGACGCTCAGCCCGGCGTAGACGGGGGTGTCCTGGGCGACGAATCCGACCTTGGCCAGTTGTGCGGGACCGTCGGCGGGACGGCCGCCCAGCACGTTGATGCCGCCCGTCGTGGGCTCCAGTTGGCCGCTGGCCAGCTTCAGCAGCGTGGTCTTGCCGGCTCCGTTGGGGCCCACCAGCCCGACGACGTGCCCGGCGGGGATGTCGATGGTGCAGTCGCGCAGCGCCCAGCGCCTGCCGTATTTCTTGCCCAGACCCTGGGCCTGCAGGACGGTCTTCACGCTATGTCCTCCTGAGCGGTGGTCCGAAAGGTGGTCATGAAGAGGGCCTCGATGCTCTCGTCGTCGAGACCGGCCCGGCGGGCCTTGGCCAGCCAGCGCCGTAGTTCGAGCCGCAGCGGACCGTGCGCGGCCAGCGAGGTGTTGGTGAGCGTCGCCGTCACGAACGTCCCCACCCCTGGCCGGGCGGCGGCCAGGCCCTCGTGTTCGAGCTCCCGGTAGGCCTTCAGGACGGTGTTGGGGTTGATCGCCAGTTGCGCCACGGCCTCCTTGACGGTCGGCAGCTGATCGCCTTCGCGCAGCATGCCGAGCCGTAGCGCGTGCCGTACCTGCTGGACGAGCTGCAGGTACGGGGAGACGCCTGACTTCGTGTCCAGATGAAACTCGATCACCGGCTACTCCATTTATCTAGTGCTCTAGTACTTTAGGCACCTGCATGTATGGAGTCGGTAAAGAGCCGGGACGCGTTACTGGTCGAGGGGCGGGGCCTTCCTGGCGGAGCCGCGATAGAGGTCGGCGTCGTAGCGCTGTTCGCCCTCGTCGAGCTTGGCGTAGGCGGCCGCCACCAGGTCGACGCCGAGCACGTCCGCCAGCCGTACCAGATAGTGCGTCACGTCGGCGAGCTCCGAACGCACCCGGGCGAGCGTCTCGGGGTCGAGGTCGGCGGATTCGTCGGGGGTGAGCCACTGGAACTCCGCCAGCAGCTCCCCCGCCTCCCCGGCCAGCGCCATGGCGAGGTTCTTCGGGGTGTGGAACTGCTCCCAGTCGCGCGCCCGCGCGAACTCCCGCAGCCGTTCGGCAAGTGGTCCCAACTCGTTCGTCACGCCTGACGACCTTATCGGGGCGGGTCAGAGATCGGCGTCATGGACGAGGATGGCGGCCTGGACGCGGTTGGTCAGGCCGAGCTTGGCCAGCACCCGGCTGACGTGCGCCTTGACCGTCGCCTCCGAGAGGCGGAGGTCGCGGCCGATCTCGGCGTTCGACAGGCCACGGGCCAGCGCTCTGATCACGTCCTCCTCCCGGCCGGTGAGCGAGGCGAGCCGCCTGCGGGCCGAGTCCGAGCGTGAGGGCGCCTTGTCGACGAACGCGTCGATCAGCCGCCTGGTGACCGACGGGGAGAGCATGGCCTGGCCGGCGGCCACCGTACGGACGGCGGCGGTCAGGTCTCTGGGCGGGGTGTCCTTGAGCAGGAAGCCGACCGCGCCGAGCCGCAACGCCTCGTGGACGTACTCGTCCAGGTCGAACGTGGTCAGCATGACCAGCTTGGGCGGGTCCGGGGTGGCCAGCACGCGGGCGGCGGCGGTCAGGCCGTCGGTGCCGGGCATCCGCACGTCCATGAGCACCACGTGCGGCCTCAGCCGGGCCGCCGCTCCGACGGCCTCCTCGCCGTCCCTGGCCTCGCCCACCACCACGATGTCGTCGGCCGTCTCCAGGATCATCCGCAGCCCGGACCTGACCAGGGCCTCGTCGTCCACGACCAGCACCCGGATCATGCCGTGGCCCGTACGGGGATGGCGGCCGTGACGCCGTAGCCGCCCTCCTGCCTGGGGCCCGCCTGCAGCGACCCGCCGAGGAGCTCGACCCGCTCACGCAGCCCCGCCAGCCCCCAGCCCGCTCCGGGCAGAGCCTGCTCCGCGTCCGGCTCCGACAGCGCGAGCCCGCCCGGCCCCGGCGACGCACCATCGGCGCCACCCTGGTTCAGCACCTCGACCTGGAGGGTGCCGTTCAGGAAGCGCATGTGGACGTCGGTGTGCGCGTCGCGGGCGTGTTTGTGCACGTTGGTGAGCGCCTCCTGCACCACGCGGTAGGCGGTCCGTTCCACCGTCGAGCCCAGCGCGCGCGGTTCGCCATGGTCGTGCCTGCGCACCGAGATGCCCAGCGCGCGCGACTGGTCCAGGAGCCGGTCGAGGTCGGCCAGCGTGGGCTGCGGGCTCAGCTCGGCGGACTGCTGGTTCGAGCGCAGTACGCCGAGCAGCTCGCGCAGGTTGGCCAGCGCCTCCCGGCCGATGCCGCCGATCATGGACGCCGTACGGGCCGTCGGCTCGTCGGCGGTCCGTACCTCCAGCGCCCCGGCGTGCAGCACCATCAGCGAGACCCGGTGCGCGACGACGTCGTGCATCTCCCTGGCGATGCGCGCCCGCTCCTGGGCCCTGGCCTGCTCGGCCCGCATCACCTGCTCGCGTTCGAGCCGGTCGGCCCGCTCTCTGGCGGCGGCCAGCACGTCGCGCCTCTCCCGGGTCCAGAGCCCGAACATGAACGGCAGCCCCACCAACGCCATGGCCATCAGCGCCACGTTGGCGCCGGTCGCCGTGACCATCTCCCGGCGCCCACCGACCAGGTCGCCGACGATGACGGCCGAGGCGAACGCCACGGCGGTCCCGCCCAGATAGATCGCGACGCCGCGGGCGCCGCGCAGCGTCGTACCCGCGTAATAGGAGGCGACCAGCAGCGGCGGCCACATCACCAGCCACACGTAGAAGACGGCACCGAGCAGGGCGAGCGGCCACCACGACCGCCGCGCGAACCACGCCGCCACGCCCGCCGCGGCCGCCGTCACGATGAACACCGGCGACGTCAGCCCGTCCGTCTGGTCGAACGGCACCGCGGACACCACGAACACGCCCGCCCCGAGCACCACGGGCAAGCTGCTCTCGATCCGTCTGCTCACCTGCATGTTCTTCAGCGTAAGGCCCGGCGCCGGGCCGCCACCCGAGCCGATCGTCGATCCGGACCACTACGAAAGGAGGGGGTGCCGGTCGACTTCCAGGGCAAGCCGGGCCGGTGGGTCCGGGCCCAGGCTGGCCCGCATGAAACGACACCTCTTCGTCGCCCTGGGCGTGGCCGGCGCCCTGCTGGCGACGCCGTCCGTACAGGCGCGGGCCGCGACCGGCACCGCGTTGCCCGCGCCCACCGGGAAATATCCCGTCGGGCTGGCCTCCCTGCATCTGGTCGACGCCGATCGTCCCGATCCGTGGGTGCCGCAGGACGGGCCGCGGCAGCTCATGGTCTCCCTCTGGTATCCGGCCGCGCGGGCGGGCACACGGGCCGCCCCCTACGTGACGCCGCAGGAGTCGGCGCTGATCGTCAAGGACTATCCGAACGTCCCCGCCGACGCGCTGGCCAAGACCCGGACGTACGCCACAGTGGACGCGAAGCCGCTCACCCGCCGCCAGGGCCTGCCGCTCGTGCTCGTGTCGCCCGGTTTCTCCTTCCCCCGCGCGACGATGACCTCGCTGGCGGAGGACCTGGCCAGCAAGGGGTACCTGGTCGCGGCCGTCGAGCACACCTATGAGTCGGTGGCCACCACGTTCCCCGACGGGCGGACGACCACCTGCGCGGCGTGCGTGGGAGAGAACAACGAGGAGAAGGGGATCGCGGTCGCCAAGAGCCGGGTGACGGATCTGTCGTTCGTGCTCGACCGGCTCACCGCGAAGACCGGGTGGGGACGGCTGGTCGACAGGTCGCGGATCGGCATGGTCGGCTTCTCCGCCGGCGGCAACGCGGCCCCGCAGCTCATGGCCGTGGACAAGCGGGTGCGGGCCGGGGTGAACCTCGACGGGAGCTACAACCCGAAGCGGCCGACACAGGCGATACGCGGACCGCTCCTCATGATGGGCACCGAGCAGACCCACACACCGGCCGGTGACCAGTCGTGGACCGGCTGGTGGCCGAAGGTTCGGGGCTGGAAGCGCTGGCTGTCGGTCGCGGGCACGGACCACGGCTCGTTCACCGACTACGCGGTGCTCAGGCCGCAGGTGGGCCTGCCCGCACCGGCGCTCGACGGCGAGCGCTCGGTGTCGATCACCCGGGCGTACGTCGGCGCCTTCCTCGACCGGCACCTGCGCCAGGAGCGGGAACCGCTGCTGGACAAGCCGTCGAAGGACTTGCCCGAAGTGAAGTTCTGGCCCTAGATCGGTTCGGCGGTATCGTGCCTGAGGTGAACGGGGTCGAGTTGTTCCTGCTCGGGCGGACGCTGATGAAGATCGGCGAGGAGGCCATGCCCACCGAGGGCATCGGCGAGCATTCCACCAGCATCCGGACCGTCCTCATCGTGGTGAGCGACATCCGGGAGCATCCCGACACCTCGGTGGGCGAGGTCGCGGCCCGTACCGGCCTGCCGCAGAGCGCCGTCTCCGCCGCCGTCGCCCGGCTGAAGACCGCAGGAGCCCTGGAGACCATGACCGACCCCCGAGACCGGCGGCGCTCCCTGATCAGGGAGTCGCCGCAGGTTTCGGAACGGGTCTCGGAGGTACGTGCCGCGCCGGTGGACGACGCCGTGGCCGCGGCCCTCGACACCGACGACCGGCAGGACATCGCCGAGACCGTCGCCCTGCTCGAGGAGCTCGCCCGGCGCCTCATCCCCAGGACGCTCAGCCGCTAGCCGCAACAGGGAGTTGATCGACATCGAACGCACCGTGATCGACGGCAGGCTCGCCGAGGCGCCGGAGGTGACGCTGGCCGTCTCGGCGAGATACGGGCACTTCACCGCGATGCAGGTCAGGCAGGGCCGGGTACGCGGCCTCGACCGCCACCTCGACCGGCTCGACCGGGCCACCGAGGAGCTGTTCGGCCGCCCGCTCGACCGCGGGCTCGTCGTCGACTCCATCAGGTCCGTTCTGGGCCTGGACAGCGGGCCGGGGGCCGGGCCTGACGCGTCCGTGCGGGTGTACGTGTGCGAGGTGGCCCGGCTGCACGTGCTGGTGACCGCCACGGCGCCCGTCGAGGTGGCCACCGACCCGCAGAACGTCAGATCGGTCCGCTACCAGCGATTCCTGCCGCACATCAAGCACACGGGCGGCTTCCCGCAGGGCTACCTCGGGCGGCGGGTGGCGGCCGAGGGCTTCGACGAGGCCCTGCTCACCACGGACGACGGGGTGATCTCCGAGGGTTCGATCACCAATCTGGGGTGTTTCGACGGCAGCCGGGTGATCTGGCCGGACGCGCCCATGCTGCACGGCATCACGATGCAACTCCTGGAGGCGGGGCTGACGCGGGCGGGTGTGCAGTACGAGAGCCAGGTGTTGCGGGTGGAGGACCTGCGGGACTTCCCGGCGGTGTTCCTGACGAACTCACGCGGCGTCGTGCCCGTGGGACGGGTCGACGACGTGACGCTGAAGGTGGACGAGCGGGCGGTGGGCCGCCTGATCGGCTACTTCGAGGGGATGCCCTGGAGTGAGATACATCATTCTTGATACATCAAAATTGATGCATTAGGCTGATGTCATGAAAACAGGCATGTTGCGGGTGGACGGCGCGAACCTCTACTTCGAGGTGCGGGGCACCGGTCCCGTCCTGCTGATCTCCCAGAGCGGCGAGGGCGACGCCGGACGCAGCGTCGACCTCGTGGACCAGCTCGTCGCCGACCACACGGTGATCACGTACGACCGGCGCGGGCTCTCGCGCAGCATCCCGGACGACCCGTCCGGGGGCGCGACCGTCGAGGAGCACGTCGACGACGTCCGCCGCCTGCTCGACCACCTGACCGGCGAGCCGGTGACGATGCTGGGCCTGAGCTTCGGCGCCACCATCGGGCTCCACCTGGTCGCGAGCGGCCGGTTGAGCAGGCTGATCGCGCACGAGCCCGTCGCGCCGTGGCTGCTGCCTCCCGACGAGTGCCTCGGCCACCGGCGGGAGCTGGCCGACGGCCAGGAGATCTACCGGCGCGACGGCCTGCCCGCCCTGCTCAAGGAGATCGGCAGGGCGCTCGGCATCGACCTCGCCGGCCGGGACGTCGAGCCGGACCTGACCCCGCAGCCGATGACCGAGCGGCGGACCGCCAACTTCCACTATTTCGTGGAGCACGACTGGACGGCGGCCATCGCCGACCGGCTGGACCCGGCCACGCTGAAGGGCGCCCCGATCGTGCCCGTCGCCGGTCGCACCACCCCGCACACGGTCTTCGACTACCGGTGCGCGGAGGAGCTGGCGCGGCTGCTCGGCACCGGCCTCGCGCACTTTCCGGGCGGGCACAACGGCAACACCTCGCACCCCAGGGCGTACGCGGCCCGGCTACGCGAGGTCCTCGCGCAGTGAGGTCCCCGCGCAGTGAGATCGCCGCGCAGTGAGGTCGCCGTTACTTCCCGCCGGGCAGGTCCGGTGGGTCAGGGGTGCGGAGTGGCGGGGCCGAGGGGGCGAAGGGGACCGCGAGCCTGAGGCCCACGCTGGGCGCGAAGCCCAGCAGCGAGCTCTGCGCCATCGGCGGCAGATTCCCGAACCACTGGGGTGACGGCACGCCCCGCTGCCCCGCCGCCGGGTTGAACGCCCGCCCCACGGCCCCGTTGAAGCCGCCCGCGATGCCGGAGAACAGCGCCACGTCGCCGAACGTCTGTCCCCAGGACTTGCCCTCGATCCTGGCGTTCCAGAAGGCGGGCACGCCGCCCGCGATCGCGCCCATCGTCACGTTGTTGAGCAGCGGCCGCCTGGCGGCGAGGCCGGTGAAGTAGCTCGTCGCGCCGAGGGGTCCGGTGAGGCCGGCGACCGTCGAGGCGTTGGCGGTCTGGGCGAGGGAGAGGATGGAGATGTCCAGCGGGTTCTGGCCGAAGACGCCCCTGGCCACGCCGCCGGCCAGCAGGTTGCCGCCGAGGGACCAGCCGTAGATCTGCCCGTACTTCCCGAGTGTCTTCAGCGCGACCGCCTTGGCGCCGCCGCCGCCGTACATGCTGAGACCGCGTACCAGCCCCGACCTCCCGACGGCCTCGAGCGTGCGCATGATCGCGGTGGCGGCGTTGCGCAGCGAGAAGAACCTGCTCAGGATGCCCGTCGCCACGGTGGCGCCGCGGGCCGCGATCCCCGCGGAGGCCGCCCACGCGGCGTAGCCGCTGAGGGCCGCGGCGGCGACCGAGACGGCGGCGCCCGCGGCCATCGAGATCACCAGGGACTCGATGAGGTCGGTGAGCGCCTTCCGGGTCTTGCGGGTCGCCTCGACCGACTGTTTCAGCACCTCGGCCGCAGTGCCGAGATGGTCGATGGCCGCCGTCCTGAACCGCTGGTCCAGGTGATGGTCCCATTTGTCGTGGAAAGTGGCGGCGTCGTCGCCCATCCAGCCGTCGACCGACTTGGGGATGGGGGCGAGTTTCGGGTCGATCTCCTTGAGCGCCGTCTGGAATCCCAGGCAGGCGTCGGCCATGAGCAGCAGGCGTTGTTCCTGCTCGTCACCGCCCAGGGAGGCGATCGCGTTACGCAGGGTCCGGACGAGGTCGATGATCGGGTCGAACGGTCCTGCCATTCAGCCACTTCCCAGTCGTGTCGCGCTCTCGCGCAGGCCGACGGCGGTCTCCCCCAGCTTGGCGGTGAGGTCGTCGGCGAAGCCGAGCAGTTCGTCGTAGAACGCCTGGTAGGACTTGGCCAGCTCTTCCGAGCCCCGCTCGATCAGGCCGAAGCAGTCGGGGGTCGGCGCCGCCGAGGTGCGGAACGTGTCGACGGCCGGTCGCAGCAGGGCCGCGGCCTCGTCGCACGCCTGGCCGCCCGCGATCAGCACGGCGGGCTCGATCCTGATCTCGTGGCCCATCGGGAAGCGCCCCTTCCTTTTAACCTGACGGCAACCTTGCCGTAAGAAACCGCCCGAATCAACGAATCCATTTACACTTCGACTTTTCCCGAAATATCGCCGCATTGGGTGGGCTGTCGGCGATTATCCCTGGCATGGATGCTGCGGAATTCCGCCCCGAAGACCTGGAACGGATCACCGCTCAGGCGGAGGAGCTGCTGCTCCGCGTGGAAGAGAGCCGTAAGGAGATCGACGCGGTCGTCGGCCGGGGCACCGGCGCGGACGGGCAGGTTCAGGTGGCGGCCGGCGCCACCGGACGGCTCACCGAGCTGGTCATCGCCCCCCGCGCGATGCGCCTGGACAGCGGGCGGCTCGCCGAGGAGCTGCTGCGGGCCGTCCAGCAGGCTCAGGACGAGGCCGACCGGATGGTCAGGGAGGTCATGGCCGGCACGCTCGGCGAGTCGATGCCGTCGCAGGATGCGCTCGACGACCGGTTCAGCCAGGTCCTGGAGTCCTTCGAGTCGTCGATGGACGAACAGTTCCAGGCCATCGACGAGCTGCGCCGGGGCACGACCTGAACGACACTTCGAGGTTGTTTGAAGAATGCCCCCGGCGGACCCGGCCGTTCTAAGGTGTCCGCGGGTATGCATGTGCACGAATGTCGCGGGATGTGAATTTGGTGGCCATTCGGTGGCAAAAGGCAGCACGACGGCGGATGGCGGGCCTCGTCGCGCTCGCGCTCGTCGCCGTGCTCACGGGCATCGGATTCTTCCTGGGCACGGGGGTGTCCAGCGCCCGGCCCAAGCTCGCCGACATCGGCGCCTGGCTCGCGAGCGCGCTCAACGGTGAGGTCGTCCACGCCAACGGCATGTCCGGCCAGGTCGACGGCCGGGTGGACCTGGCCGCCGCGAAGGGCGACGAGCTCAAGGTGGTTCAGGACGGCAACAGCGTGCTCGTCGTCGACGAGTCGACCGGCCAGGTCAGCCGCATCGACCCGACCCAGCTCGAGGTCGCCCAGAGCAAGAGCCTGGGCGCCGGGGGCATGCAGCTCGTGATGGGCGCGGGCAAGGCGTACGCGATCGACCCGCGGGCGGGCACCGTCCAGCAGGTGAACCCGCTGACCGTGGACACGATCGGCGCCGCGATCACGCTCAAGGCCCCGCTCGGCCAGGCGGGCATCGACAAGAACGGGACCCTCTGGGTGCCCGTTCCGGAAGAAGGCACGCTCGCCCAGATCAACGGCGCGCAGCAGGGCAAGGCCGTGACCGTGGGCGAGCCCGGCGACCCGCTCACGCTGACCATCGCCGACGGCGTGCCGCTGGTCACCAACTCCGCCGCCGCCTCGGCGATGGTCATCGGCTCGACGGGCACCCGGCTCACGGTGAGTCTGCCCAGCACGGTGACCGAGGCCGGGCGCGGCGGCATGCTGATGCCCGCCGTCGCGGAGGCCACGATCGTCCCGATGCTCGCGCCCAAGCAGGGCGCGCTGGTGCTCGTGGACACCGCGAGCGGCGCGCTCAGCACCGTCTCGGTGAAGGGCGGCAAGCTCGGGCCGCCGCAGGCGCTCGGCCGCCGCGTGTACATCGCCGACGAGAGCACCGGACGGCTGATCGTGTACGACACGGTGGCCAAGAGGTTCGACCCCGAGAAGGTGGTCACCGGTAAGGCGGGGCCGCTGGAGGTGTTCGTCAAGGACGGGCTGCTCTGGGTGAACGACCAGTTCAGCGAGACGGCGCTGGTCATCGAGCAGGACGGCAGAGCGCACCGGGTCGGCAAGTACGACGAGGCGCTCGGGCAGAAGGACACCCCGACCCCCCTGCCCGTACCCACCGGCACGCCTGCCGTGGTGCCCCCGACGTCCGTCCCGACCCGGCAGAGCAACCAGCCCACGTCGAGGCCCACGGTGACGGTCACCCGTACACCGAAGCCCACCGCGACGAAGCGCTCGGAGACCCCCAGCCCGCCTCCCACCGCCACCCCAACGCCGACCCCAACTCCCACGCCAACTCCCACGCCGACCCCAACCCCGACGCAGACCCCCGGCCCGCCGGGCACGGTCACGGCCAACTCGGGGCCCGGCTGGATGGAGATCGTCTTCACCCCGTCGAGCCAGGGCAAGGCCACGGGCTACACGCTCAAGGGCGCCCCGTCCGGTGCGAACGTCACCCCGGACCGGGTCAGGTCCGACGGTCCCTTCCAGTTCCGGGTGACCGGGGGCCGGTGCGACCAGGAGTACACCTTCCGGGTCGCGGCCCAGTACGACGGCGGCGAGTCCGCCTCCGAACCCACCATCCCGGTACGGCCCTGCGTCGCACCCGGCAGACCGGCGAGCTTCGAGGCCAAGGGCAAGAACCACGGCGCCGACCTCACCTGGTCGGCCCCCGACAACGCCAAGGACGGCGGCGTCAGCTATGTCCTCGAAGGCCCCGGCCAGCACCCCGGCACGCTCGACGGCACCGGCGCCGAGGTGACCGGGCTGAAGAACGGCCAGGACTACACCTGGACGCTGCGCGCCAAGAACGGCGCCGGCGAGGGCCAGGAGCGCGCCGAGGCCAAGGCCGGGCTGCAGCCGCCGTCGGCGCAGTTCCGCAACGCGCACAACGACAACCGGGACACCCTGATCCGGTCCGGACCCTCCGCGGGGGCGGAGTCCGGCCGGATCCCTCAGGGCGAGTACATCAGCATGACCGTGATCTGCCAGACCAAGGGCGCCGGCTACACCGATACCGACACGGGCATGAGCAGCGACGTCTGGAACAAGGTGGAGTCCAGCCGAGGCAGCGGCTGGCTCAATGACGTGCTGATGGACACCCCGAAGGGGGGATTCCCCGCCGCCCCCCTCTGGGAGTGCGAATGATCACCAGAGCGGGGTGGGGCACCCTGGCCGCCTCCGTGCTGCTGTACGCCGTGGCGGCGCCGCTCGGCTACCAGCAGGCGGGCGCGCTGTCGGCCGGCGGGATCGCCGCCGTCGGCGCCGGCCTGCTGTGGACGCTGCGACGGCCACGGCTGGAGGTACGCCGTGAGGTCACACCCGTCAAGGTCGCCAGGGGCGAGGCCGCCATCGCCATGCTGCGCGTCACGAACAGGGGCCGCTGGCGGCGCAACGGCCTGGAGGCCCACGACACCTGCCGGGGCACCGCGATCGTGGTCGACGTACCGCCGCTGGCCAGGAACGCGACCGGAACGGTGTCGTACCGGCTGCCCACCCGCAGGCGCGGCGAGACGCCCGTGGGCCCGCTGCGGCTCGACCGGGCCGACCCGTTCGGCCTGGCCCGGCGCACGACCTCGTACGGCCAGGCCGACCTGCTGCTGGTCCGGCCGCGCACGGTGCCGCTGGAGCCGCTGAACTCCGGCCGGCAACGCCACCTCGACGGCTCCGCCTCCCGCTCGCCGAGCGGCACGATCACCTTCAACGGGGTCCGCGACTACGTGATCGGCGACGACCTGCGGCACATCCACTGGCGGTCCACGGCGCGCACCGGGACCCTCATGGTCAAGGAACTCGAGGACGTCAGCCTGCCGTACACGACCACGATCCTCGACACGCGCGCCGGGTCGTACGGGGGTGACGACGAGTTCGAGCTGGCGGTGGACGCGGCCGCGTCGGTCGCCTGGTCGGCGACCCGCCGCCGCTTCCCCGTACGCCTGCTGACCGGCGCCGGCGAGCTCCTGTCCGCCAAGGGCGGCGCCGAGGAGGCCGAGACGGTGCTCGACCGGCTGGCCCTGGTCGAGCGCGCCGCCGACGCGGAGGCGCCGGTGGACGCGGTGCGCCGCGCGGGCTCCGGCGGGGCGCTGGTCCTGGTCACGGGGGCGCGGACGGCGCTGACGGGGGTCGCGTCGGTGCGCCGCCGCTTCGACCAGGTGGTCTGCGTGTGGGTCGGCGGCTCCTCCGACGACGGCCCGCCCGTGGTGCCCGGCGTGACGGTCATCGAGATCGGCGACCTGGCCGAACTGGCGGCGGCATGGCCGCACTGACCACCCCACCGGGCATGCGGACTACGGCGGCCGAGGCCGCGCCGCTGCCGCGGGTGCCTGAGTGGCGGCGGGTGGTGTCGGTCGTCATCGTGGTCCTGCTGGCGGGTACGGCCGGGTTGGCGTTCGACGGCGTGTTCACCCTGGGCGCGTTGATCCCCGTGGTGGCCGTGGCGGCGGCGGTGCCGGGCGTGGTGGCGTACGCGCTGGTCAGGGTCCTGCCGTTGTGGGCGTCCCTGGCCGTGAACCTGCTGGCCTGGCTGACGGCGGTGTCGGCGACCCTGTTCAGAGCGCAGGCCCTGGCCGGGTTCCTGCCGAGCCCGGCCAGCGCGCGGGCCGCGCTGCTCGGCGTGCGCGACTCGTGGAAGGCGCTGCTCACGACCATTCTGCCGGCCGAGGGGGACGGCAGGACGATCGTGCTGGCGCACTTCCTGGTGTGGGCGGCGGCGGTGGCCGGGGCCGAGTTGGCCCTGCGGACCAGGGCGGTGGTGCTGCCGGTCGCACCGGCCGTACCTGTGCTGGCCGCCGCCGTCGTCCTGGGCGTGGCCGGTCCCGGCTCGCGGCTGCCGTCGGCGGCGATCCTCGTCGGGCTGGCGCTCGTGCTGGCACTGGTCCGGGCGGCCCGGTCGGTCAGGACGATCGTGGCGGGGGTGCCGTTGCTGGCCGCCCTCGTGCTGGTCGCCGTCGCGGCCGGGTCGGTGCTGCCGTTCGCCGCCAAGCCGTACGACGTGCGGCAGTTGGTGGCCCAGCCACCGCCGCGCCCGCTCGCCGGGGTGAGCCCGCTCGACCAGGTGTCGGCCTGGCTCCAGAACCCCTACCGCCAGCTCTTCACCGTCCGATCCGCAGCCGAGGCGAACTGGCGGCTGGCCGTACTTGACCAATTCGACGGCGTCACGTGGACCTCCAGCGCCGGATACCTGCCGACCAGCGGCCGGGTCCCCGCCGACGGCGACGACGTCACGGGCGCCCGCGACGTCGTCGAGCAGCAGTTCACGCTGCAGAAGCTGGCCGGGCCCTGGCTGCCGGCGGCGGACCGCCCACAGCAGGTGAGTTTCACCGCGCCGATCACGACTGGCCTGATGGCCGACCCCGCGACCGGGATGCTGGCGAGCACGGCCACCGCTCGCGAGGGCGCCACGTATCGGGTGACATCGGGCATCCGCCGCTACTCCGCCGCGGAGTTGCGCGAGGCGGTCCCCGCCCCTGACCAGGCCGCCCTGGCGCTGCCGAACGGCCCCGACGGCCGTACGGCACCGCAGCGGGCCCGGCTCGCCACCATCGCGCGCAAGGCCACGGCCGGTGCCACCAGCCCCATGCAGCAGGCCGTACGACTGGCCGCCTACCTACGCAAGCATGCCGACTACGACGTCAACTCCCCGCCGGGGCACAGCTATCGCAGCATCCAGTTCTTCCTCACCGAGGCGAAGAAGGGCACGACCGAACAGTTCGCGGCGTCGTACGCGCTGCTCGCCCGCTCGCTCGGCCTGCCCAGCCGGGTGGTCGTCGGTTTCGGGCCGGGCAAGTCGCAGGGCGGCGGCGTACGGCAGGTGCTGGCGGGCGACGTGCTCGCCTGGGCTGAGGTGGAGTTCAAGGAGATCGGCTGGGTGCCCTTCTACCCGACCCCGGCGCGCAGCCACGCGGGCGAGAGCGGTGACGTCGCCGAGGGCGTGTCCAAGCAGCGGCAGGAGGTCGAGCAGGAGATCAGCAGCGAGAACGCGGAACCCGCTCCCACACCGACGCCCCACCGACCGACGCTGAAGCCGTCGCCCCGCAAGGAGGCGGCGAGGATCGCCTGGCTGCCGGTCGCGGGCGCGGTGCTGGGGGGCCTGCTGGGCGGCTACCTGCTGGCGGTGACCGTGCTGCCACCCCTGCGCCGCCGCCGACGCCGCCGGGCGGGCGATCCGCGGGCGCGGGTGGCGGGCGCGTGGCGGCAGACGGTGGTACGGCTGCGCGCCGCCGGGGTTCCGGCTTCGTCGGGCGTCCTGACGGCTCGGGAGGTGGCAACGCTGGGGGTGACGGCATTGGGCGCCCCTGCGTACGAGCCGCTGACGGGCCTGGCGGACCTGGCGAACCTCACCCGATTCGGCGACCTCCCCGCGGATCCCGCGGCGGCGGAGGCTGCGTGGCGGCACTACGCGGACGTCGACGTGCTGGTCAGACAGAAGGTCGCGATACCGCGCCGACTGGCCCACCGCCTGGCCCCCGGCTCGCTGCTCCGCTGACCGGGTCAGCCAGTGGCGCGTCACTGCCCCACTGCCCGTCGGAGAAGGCCGTCGCCAGGTATGCGGATGTCACCGCGGGCCAGATCGTCCCTACTGGCTCGGATAACGGTCCGTGCGGGGCTGTGTTCTTCCCGCACGGACCGTTTCGGTGCTAGACGCCGAATGCCGTCGCGTAGCGGATGGTGCCTGCGGGGACCGGGCGCGCGGGATCGAAGGCGAGCGCCATCATGTACTCATCGGCAACGTCGAACGGTGGCCGGATGGCATAGCCCGAGGCCGGGGTGAAGCCGAAGCGGGGATAGTACTCGGCGTGGCCGAGGACGAGCACGAGGTTCTCGCCCTGTTCGCGCGCGGCTCGCAGGGCGGCGTGGATGGCGGCCGAACCGGCGCCCTGCCTTTGGTATTCGGGCCGGACGGCGCACGGGCCCAGGGCGAGGGCAGGGACGTCGCCGACATGGCAGCGGGTGAGTAGCGCGAATCCGGCGATGGCCCCGTCGGGGGCCTGGGAGACCCAGGACAGGCCGGGAAGCCATGCCGCCGGGTCGGCACGCAGAGCCTCGACCAGGTCGGCCTCTTCGGAGGTGGGAAAGGCGGCGAGGTTGACCGCGCGGATCGCGGTGAGGTCGGCGTCGGTCTCGGCGCGGGTGATCCAGCCGGTGCTCGTGACGGTGGTCATAGCGGTGTGCGGGTCCGTTTCCGTGCTGGTCGAGGCGTGGCTCTGCGGTCGCAGGACGTAGCCGGTGTATTGGTAGTCCGTGCCGTGCTCACGGCGCATGGCGATCTCTTGCCGGGTGGCCGCGATCGCTTCGCGCATACCAGCCACGGCCGTGTCGGCCGAGTCGACGCGTTCGGACAGCGGCGTGTAGTACTCGTCGAACCAGTCGCTGTCTGGGAGCGAGTGGATCGCGGCGACGGCGTACCCGGCGTCCCGCGCCGCGGTGACGTTGCCGTCCCCGGTGCGCAGCTGGTAATGCCGGTCCCAGAACGCCCGCGCCTGGTCGGACGGGGAGTCCGTGGCCCATTCGCACTCGGTGAGGACCAGAGTGCCGCCGGGGGCCAGCAGCCGCCGCCAAGAGCGCAGCGCGGTGTCGAAGCCGATGTTGTAGGCGGATCCTTCGGCCCAGATCAGGTCGAAGTTTTCATCGGCGAAGGGCAGGTCGGCCATCGACTGCCGGATGGTGCGGATGGCGTGGCCGAGGCCGCGTTCGGCGGCGGCCTGGGTCAGTTCGTCGAGGAACGGCTGGTGCAGGTCGATCGCAGTGACCTCGGCGGCGGCCTCCTGGGCCAGCAGCAATGAGGCGCGGCCGGGCCCGCAGCCGATGTCCAGTACGCGGGGGCGCGCTGGCAGCGGGCCGGCCAGTGCCAGTAGACGGCGCGTGGTCGCGTCCGAACCGGGGCCTTGGCGGGGCAGGCCGTGGTGCAAGGCGAAGAACGCCTCAGTGATCGCGTTGCGCGGAGTGTCGGTCACGATGGTGGCTGGTTCCTCGATGGAGTCGCGGGGATGGGAGGTCGGCACGGTGTCGCCGGTGATCGACGGCATGCGGTCGTTCACGATTGCCGGTCCCGGAACTTGTAGGTCGCGCGCAGATGCCCGGTGATGGCCTTCTGCCGGTTGGTGCGCTCACCGCGTAGTCGAGCATCGTTGCGCGAGGCCGCCCAGGTGTTCTCGCGTTGCAGTTTGCGATAGCTGCTCAGGCGGCGCTCGGTCAACTCCCCCGTCTGGATGGCGTCCTGGACCGCGCAGCCGGGCTCGGTCTCGTGGCCGCAGTCGCCGAAGCGGCAGTCCTGGGCGAGGCGTTCGATCTCGGAGAAGACCTGTTGCAGGCCGTCGGCGGCGTCGTAGAGGCCGATCCCGCGCAGGCCAGGGGTGTCGATGAGCACACCACCGCCGGGAAGGGGGATCAGCTCGCGATGGACGGTGGTGTGGCGGCCCTTACCGTCTTGTGCCCGTACTGCGCCGGTGGCGAGAACATCGTCGCCGAGCAGGACGTTGCCCAAGGTGGACTTGCCGGCCCCGGAGGGCCCGAGCAGGACCGTGGTCCCGCTCAGCAGCGCGGTCAGGACATCCATGTCCTGACCGGTGGCCGCGCTGGTGGTCACGATGTCCACGCCCGGGGCCAGCGCGCGGACATCGGTGTGAACGGCGACGGCATCGGCTGCCAGGTCCGCCTTGGTCAGGGCGATCACCGGACGGGCGCCGCTGTCCCATGCCAGGGCCAGGAGCCGTTCCACCCGAGCGGCGTCCAGTGGGGCGGCCAGAGAGACGGCGACGACGACGGTGTCGATGTTGGCGGCGAGCACCTGCCCATGGGAGGAGCGCGAGGCGGAGGACCGCACGATCGCGCTGCGACGCGGCAGCAGGGCCACCAGTTCCGGATGCGGCGCCGGGCGCAGAGCGGCCCAGTCGCCGGTGCAGGGCGCGAGGAGCGGGTCGGTGGAGTACAGCGCCGACAGGCCGGCCCGCGCCGGGCCGTGCTGGGTGACCGCGTCGCACAGACCGCGATCCACACGCACGATCCGAGCCGGCGTCAAGCCGACCCTACGGTGTTCGGCGAAGGCGCTGTCGAGCGCCTCGGTCCATCCGTACCGGGACAGGTCGATATCGGTTGAGAAGGAAGAATCCGTAAGAGGAGATGGCAACGTGAGACACCTTGCGGGAAGGGGCCCCGACGAGACGCAGATACCACCCCGCCTCGCGAGCTCGGCGGCTCACGGCGGAGGGAAGAAGTGGGTCAGACCGGGGCCCGGGACGTGAGGATTGTCCGGGCGCTGCTGCATACAGCAGCGGTCTTCACCGCGGTCATTAACCTCACCTCCCTCTCATCCGGTAATCCAACGCCAACGATCGAGAGCGTAGCACCCCCAAAGGATTACCGATCTCATCGCCAACCACCGGTGCCCCGAGCGGCTGTCCAAGCCGCCATCACCGACACTGGAAAATGAGCACGGGAACCGGCCAGGTGCCCGCCGCCCTGCACGAGAGCTTCGCCGAGATCGACACCGTCGAACCTCGCCTCCTGTGCCGCGATCGCGCGCTCGGCATGGTCTCGGGCCCGCTCATAGTCGCCGAGCCAGATGTAGGACGAGGCGGTGTAGGTCGTCATCGCATAGGTGGCCGGCGGGCCGGTGTCGATCACCGAACGTGACGCGAACGCCTGCTGCCAGCTCACAGGCTGGTGGTCTCGGTGGGGGACCATGGGATCATGACCGATGCACGATTCGCGGCCCTGCGTGCGGCGGCCGCCACAGGTGACCTGGACGCCGCTCGCGAACACGCGCGACTGGCCGCCCTGCTCCGCGAGGAGGAGGAGGTCGCCGAGGAGCGCCTCCGCGCCCTGGTGGAGCGGCTACCGCACGATCCCGCGGCCACGCATTTGCTGATCGCTGATCTGCTCCGTACCGTCGTGGCGATCCTGGAGGATTTCTCCTACCGGCCAACCCAGCCGCAGCCGGAGCTCGACCGGGTGAGCGAGGAAATCGCGGGGCTGTGCCAGGCGCTGCGGCGCCGCGACCCGGCCGACGGTGTCGCCCAGGCGTGCCTGGCGGCACTGCAGGAGTTGCTGGATGAGGATGGCCGCCCGCACGTCGCGCCGGCGTACGAGCACTCCTGGTACGTGGTGGAACGGAAAACGGCGGGAGGATCCGTCGAGTTCCTGCAACGGCTCGTGGTGACGGACGCCGACGAACTGCGCTGGGCCTGTGACCTGTGGGCGGCGCACGAGGAGGGGTATTGGGACCAGGGGTATCTGACCCTAACGGTCTACCGGTCGGGCGTCGCGGCCGAGCGGATCGACTTGGGCGACCACTTGGGCGAGTACGACACGGACTGGGACGCGGTGGAGATCCCACCCCTTTCCGGCACTCCGCTGCCTCCGGGGCAACCGGTACGGATCGAAGACGGTGAGCTGGCCCACCACGGCTTCATCGAACACGTCTCCTAGTACGGCAGCGCTTTTCATTAGCTGAGCTGGGTGTATGCGGTAGGCAGGCGGGCACGGCGGTGGAACCAGCGGGCGCGTGCTTGGTGTCGGCGGTTTGGCGCGATCAGGCGCGACACGCATGCCTGCAAGATCTTGGAGTCTCTGGTCGATCGCCGTCTGGCTGGGGGAGACGGGCGCTGCGGGAATCGCCCGGCCTGTTGGGATCGTTGTGACCTATGTGCTCGCCTGGCGACGGGCACCGTTCCCAGGGATCCACTGTCCGGCTGCCGTCGTCACTACAATGCGACGCCTTGCTAACATCCCTTGATCAACCGCTGTGCCTGGAGTGTGCATGACCGACCGTCTCACCACCGCGATGATCAGCCAGGCGGCCGAACGGTTGCGGCCGGTGGTACGTCGCACCGCGCTGGAGCCGAACCAGCGGCTGTCCGACCTGCTCGGCGGTCAGGTGCTGCTCAAGCGCGAGGACGCGCAGGTCTGCCGCTCCTACAAGGTGCGCGGGGCGTTCAACCTGATCGCCTCGCTCACGGAGGAGCAGCGGCGGCGTGGTGTGGTCTGCGCGAGCGCGGGCAACCACGGGCAGGGCGTCGCGTTCGCCTGCGCGCGTCTCGGGATCAGCGGGCGGGTGTACGTCCCGTCCACCACGCCACGGCAGAAGCGCGAGCGCATCGCGGCGCTCGGCGGCGACCGGGTGGAGGTCGTGGTCGGCGGCGGCACCTACGACGAGGCGAGCACCGCCGCGCACGCCGACAGCGAGCACACCGGCGCGATCTACGTGCATCCGTTCGACGACGTCAGGACGATGGCCGGGCAGGGCACGGTCGGCCTGGAGATCCTGGCGCAGTCCGGGGAGGCGCCGCACACCGTGATCGTCCCGGTCGGTGGAGGCGGTCTGATCAGCGGAATCGCCGTCTGGTTCCGCGAGCACTCCCCCGGCACCCGCATCATCGGCGCCGAACCCGCCGGAGCGGCCAGCATGCGCGCCGCCCTCGACCACGGCGGGCCCCTCGCCCTGCCCGAGCTGGACACCTTCGTGGACGGCGCCGCCGTCGGAAGGGTGGGAAACGCAACGTTCCCCCTGGTCAAGGACTTGGTCGATGAGGTCGTCGCGGTCGATGAGGGTGCAGTGTGCACCGAGATGCTGGATCTCTACCAGACCGATGGCATCATCGCCGAGCCCGCCGGAGCTCTCGCGGGAGCGGCAGCCCGTGAGCTGGTGCCGTACTCCTCCGAAGGGCCGCTGGTGTGCGTGGTGTCGGGCGGCAACAACGACGTCAGCCGGTACGGCGAGGTGCTGGAGCGCTCTCTTGTGCACATCGGGCTGCGGCACTACTTCCTGGTGACCTTCCCGCAGCGCCCCGGCGCCCTGCGGCACTTCCTGGACGAGGTGTTGGGTGAGGGCGAGGACATCATCGCCTTCGAGTACGTCAAGAAGAACAACCGCGAAACCGGCCCGGCGCTCGTCGGCATCGAGCTCGAGCGGGCCAGTGATCTCGACAGCCTCCTGTTCCGCATGAAGGCCAGCCCGCTCACGGTGGAGCGCGTCCCACCTGGCTCGCCGCTGTTCACCTTCCTTCTCTGACCTCCCGCCACGGCGTGTCGGCGGCCACCCCGAGGGCGGCCGCCAGCGCCGCGACCCCCACTCGCCACAAGACCTGGCCAAGGGTGACCGAGCGCCGGGGATGGGCCGGGGTCCGGACAGGACCCCGGCGAGCGGCTGTAGCTGCGCAGGTCGGCATGCTATCAAGCGGCGTCGAGGGCTTCGGTGATCTTGCGGGCCATCTCCGTCAGGGTGGGGCTGGGCTCGCCCTGGTGGCTGCGGGCGGCTGCATCGATGGCGACGGTGACGGTGCTGTGGAAGTTGTCGGCCTCCGCCGGATCCTGCTGCTTGAGCAGGATCATGGCCGCCGTCAGGGCCGGCAGCACCTGGTCGGCGAGTTCGGCCACGGACTTGCCGTACTTCACGCCCTTGGGCGCCTTGGTGAGCACGTGCCCGACCAGACCGGTCGCGGAGGTCAAGGCGATGGAGCCGTGAGTGGCGACCTTGTGGGCCGAGCCGGCGGCACCAGCGGCGGACATCAGCGAGACGGCGCCCCACGCGGCGATCCGCAGGGTGAGCTTGTCCTGGTCGATAAGGGTGATGGACATGGTGGTGTACTCCTTTAGATTGGTGCGAAATTCAAGGGAACGGGTCGGTGCGGGTGGCTCTCACTCAGCCTTGGGGCCGCGGCCGCTGAACCGTTCATGGCTTAACCATCACCGACCGCTCTGATACCGGGCCGTCGCCGTCCTGACACGGCCGCTGACACCACACCGCCCAGCGAGCGCGAGCGGCAGGCTATGTCACCGCCTGCGACGCGCAGTCCGA
This sequence comes from Nonomuraea sp. NPDC026600, assembly GCF_040638335.1. Classification (NCBI taxonomy): domain Bacteria; kingdom Bacillati; phylum Actinomycetota; class Actinomycetes; order Streptosporangiales; family Streptosporangiaceae; genus Nonomuraea; species Nonomuraea sp. NPDC026600. Next base: position 327,275 of record NZ_JBEZYD010000008.1, on the reverse strand, counting down.
CCACGCCTCTGCCTCCAAGCCGAACTCGTGCCATCACGTGGGTAGCGCCGCGAACGTGTGGGAACGATGGCGTCATGGAGTTGTTCACTGCCGTACCGTCCGCCGAGTGGCGGGACACCAAGGCGACGCTGCACCGGTTCTGCCAGGTCGTGGGCAAGATCCGGCTCGCCTCGGCGTTCCGGCGCAACCACTGGTGGAACGCGCCGTTCCATGTCACCGGGCGGGGGATCACCACCCGTCCGATGGGGCAGGCCGACGGCAACCAGATCTTCACGATCGACTTCGACTTCGTCGGCCACCAGTTGCTGCTCACCACGGTTGACGGCCGGGCGGTGTCGTTCGCGCTCCCGGGCCAGTCGGTGGCGTCCTTCTACCAGCACACGATGCGGGCGCTGGCGGCCCTGGACGTGCGGGTGGACATCCCCGTACCGCGGCCGTTCGACCTGCCCGACGCCGACCGGCCGTTCGCCGACGACACCGAGCACGCGCACTACGACCCGGCCGAGGTCACCCGCTACTGGCAGGTCCTCAGCCAGGTGAACCTCCTGCTGGAGGAGTTCGCCGCGGGCTTCTCGGGCAAGATCAGCCCGGTGCACCACTTCTGGCACACCTTCGACATCGCCTGCAGCCGCTTCTCCGACCGCGTGATCGACCAGCCCCCCGGGGCCGACCCGGTGACGCGGGAAGCGTACTCGCGGGAGGTGATCAGCTCCGGCTTCTGGTTCGGCGACGACGCCTTCCCGGACCCGGCCTTCTACTCCTACACCGCTCCCGAGCCCGAAGGGCTGGACAGCGAACCTCTGAAGCCCGCGGCCGCGCGGTGGATCGAGCAGCGCGGCGGCCATCTGGCCGTGTTGCGCCACGCCGATGCCCGGTCCGAGGCTGATCCGCGCGCCGCCGTCCTCGCCTTCTACGACAGCGCTTACCAGGCCGGAGCCCGGCGTGCCGGGTGGGACGTCGCCCGGCTCGCCTGTCCCGGCGGGGTCACCGATCCAGAGCTGATCGCTGGAACGTGACGGACCGCGCACTGGGCGGGCAGCGCCGGCGTCGCCGTATCGGAGGTGCTAGCTTCCCGCTGGAGGCTGGCCCTGCGGGCCGCCGGCGTCGTCCCGGTCCTGCCTGTCGACGACAACGCACGGGCCGACCTTGCCGGGGATCATCAGCGTCGCGAGTATCCCCAGCATCTTCGGCGGCTCCGCTCCGGGGACCTCCTCCTCGTTCTTGGAGAACTCCAGGACCAGCGTCTTGTCCTTATCGATGAGCCGGGGATCAATGTCCAGCCCGCCCTCCCGCATGTGGACGGTCCCTTCCGCCGGAAGACTGCTCATTCCTCTGTTCTTCTCGCACTCCTTGCCGGACTCGAGGTAGGTGACGTCCGCTTTGACGCCCGCCGCCTTCAGGTCTCGCTCCAACTGATCGGCGTCTTTGAACTCACGGATCTCGACCCCGACCGTGCCGTCCGCCTTCTTGCTCACGGCGTACGCGGGCGACTCCGTCCCCGTCAGCAGCGGCACCGCGAACGCCGCCGCAGCGGCCAAGGCGGCCACCGCGCCCCCGGCGTACACCCTGCGGGTGACCCGGCGGCGGCGTTCGCCGCGGTGCGTGATCTCAGCCTGGAGTTCCATCAGCAACTGCTCCTCGTATGTCATCGTGGTGCTCCATCCGTGACGAAGGGCAGATTCCGCAGTGTCTGGCGGGCGCGGTGCAGGCGTACCTTGGCGGTCCCCTGCCGGATACCGAGGGCGAGCGCCGCTTCCGCGACCGTGAGCTGGTCGATGACGACCAGCTCCAGCACGGCGCGCTCTCCCTCCGGCAGCTCCGTCAGGGCCTCGAAGGCCAGCCTGGCGTGCCGCTCGGCGTCGATGCGCTCCTCAAGCCTGGCGACATCGTCGGTGTCCAGCGTGCGTCGCCCGCTCACCCGGTCTGTCAGCTGGAGCTGCTTGTACGCTCGCCGTCGCTCGGCCGAAACCGTCTTACGCGCCACGCCGTAGAGCCATGCGATCTCAGTGCCCAGCTCGGCCCGGTAGGTGTGGGCCGAGTCGAGCACCGCCACGAACACCTCAGCCACCAGGTCGGCGACGGTATGCGGATCATCGACGCGACGGGCGAGAAAACGGGTGACCGCATCGACATGCTCCCGGTAGAAGGCCGCGAAGGCCACAGGATCTGTGGCGATCCCCGCCTGCTTTCGACGCACCGGCCGTGCTCCCTTCGTCGATTGACGTCCCTACTTGGCGAGAACCGGCCGAAAAGGTTACAACCGCAGCTCACACGCGCCTGCCTCCCGCCGAGCAACCCCTACTCGATGCCGCTCGGCTGCCTCTGATGTGCCTGCGCTACAGCGGCTCGGCGGACTACTGCTGGGGCCTGCGGCCTCTACGTGACCCCCTCACGCCAACCCCGAGAGACACTTCCAGGCGAGACCACTTAGTTGAGGGCTGTGGTGGCCTCGACCTGCCGTCGTCGAGTGGAATCCATTCGGCGCGCGAATACGGCTCTTATGAGCAGGCTCCGGGGACGTTTTTGTGTCACCCTATTTGGACTTTCTGGCCCGTACGGCGCCGGTTGGATCTCACTACTATTCGGCCATGATCTTCGACCCTTCGATACTCCTGAGAATCGGCCTGGCCATGGCCATTCCCGCGGTGTTCGCATGCACATCTGTGACGGTCGCGGCGCTGTCTGCCCCACGGAACCGCCACGTGCGCATACGCCGGCGTAATGTGGTCGGGGGATTGTTCGTGTCGTTCATCGGTGTCGGGATGATGGCATTCGGTGCGTGGTCGGCGCGTGAAGATTCGCGCTACGACGCCGTCGTCTTGATCGGGCTCACACTGATGGCCCTCATCGGCGGAGGCCTGCTCCTTCTCGGTTTCGGCCCGTTCGCCTCGTGGCTGCTGGAAATCCTCGGCCGGTGCGCGGAACGACTGCCGCTGCCCGTTCGCCTGGCGGTCCGCGACCTGGCCGGTCGTCGCGCGACTACGGCTCCCGCGATCACGATGACCGCGATGGCGACGAGCTTCGGCATCGCGCTGACGATCATCGCGGTCGGCATGACGACGCAGGACAGTGCCGCCTATTCCCCCAGCGCCCGGCCCGGCACCCTCTCGGTGCGGTCTTTCTCGGCGGAGCAGGCCGGTGCCGTACGTGCGGCGATCCAGCGGGAGTTACCCGGAGTGCCCATCGCCCAGCGTGAGATTCCAAGTCACCCTCCGCGTGAATTCCGATTCTTCGGCGCGGATGCCGAGAACGTCGACCTGCCGGAAGAGCGGGTCTACGCGAACGAAGTCATCGGCGACGAGGCACTGCTGCGGTATCTCACGGGCGACCAGTCGACGCCGTACGACGAGGGCAAGGCCGTGGTGGTCACGACCGCCGACGTGCAGGTCGACTCGGTCCAGATCAACTACGACGTCACCGGGAAAGACGACCCGCTGACGAGTAAGACCATTCCGGCGATCGTCGCCAAAACCGTCGACCCCCACATGCAGACGGTCTTCGTCCCGGCGAAGGTCGTCCGGGACCTCGGCTATCAGCTGGAGCCGGACGAACTGATCGTCGATCCCTCCCTCCATCGAATCTCGGCGGGCGAACAGGAACGGCTCGACAGCCGACTGGGCGACATCGCGGACACCTACGTCGAGCGGGGATTCCAGGCTTCGACCACCTGGCTGGTCGTCGCCGCGGCGACGCTCCTCATCGCCCTGTTCGGTGCATTGACCGCCGGAGACGGCAAAGCCACCAGTTCGCGACCGGGCCGGGTGCTGAGGCGGGCCGGTGACGGATCGGCCGCGACTTTCCGGTGGTTCGGCGCCTCCCGAGCGGGGCTGAGCACGCTGTGCGGAACGGTGTTGGGCGCGGTCGCCGGGTGCCCCATCGGGATGTTGCTGATATGGCCCTTGACCGCTTCAAGCTCGTGGGATTCGCCGCCACGGGTGTCCTTCGAAACCCCGTGGCCGACGATCGCGGCCGTGGTCGTGGGACTGCCCGTCCTCGCCGCCGCCCTCGGCGGACTCCTCGCGCGTGAGCGAGCCGGCGGCGAGCCGACCGCTACTTCGTGATCAGCTACAGGTCCCGGCCCGTCGAGTTCGAGTTCGCGGCGGACCTGACCAGCCCTACGACATAGCTGAAGCCGATCGTTCAGGTGGGTGGGGTGGCGAGCGGGAGGACGATGGGTGGTTGGACCTGCTCGTCCTGGCTGCCTGGGTCGGTTTCGACCGCGCCGCGGATGCACAGGGACGGTGACCAGGCGACAGATGACGGCTGGCCGAGTCTGACCACCGTGCCGACCTTGAAGCAGTAGCCCGTGGCCGCGTCCAGGCCGGCGACCGTGAACGTGCTGCTGCCGCTCCGCATCGACATCATGCGCTCGCCGGGAGACTGCTGGATCACCATGGGGAAGTCGCTCTTGCGCTGCTGCTTCCACGACAGCGTCACGGTCGAGCCGTTGTCGGTCACCAGCTTGAGGTCCTTGGGCCGCTGCGCGCTCAGCGCCGCCGCGTCCAGGGTCTTGGCGGGGCGGGCGATGGAGGGTCCGGTAGAAGGCAGGGCGGACGGCAGGGCGCTGGGTGGCGGTGTCGCGGCGGTCGAGTCGGGTGGCTTGGCGGTCGTCGTGGAGTCGGTGCCTCCAGTCGTGGGGTCGGTGCCTCCGGTCCCGGAGTCGGTGCCTCCGGTCGTGGCGGACTGGGGCTCCAGGGTGATGCGTGGCGAGCTCGCCGGGCGGCCGTTCATGGCGGCGGCGATGCTGGCTGCGCCGATCAGTACGGCCAGGCCGGAGGTGCCGGCGATGAACAGGGGGACCTTCTTGCTCCTGCGCCGTGGCTCCGCCGGTGCCTGCGGCTCCGCCGTACCCGGCTGGGGCTGGTAGGAGGACGGGTAGAGCGGGCGGGGCGGAGCGGGGAGCGACGCGGAACGGTCGGGGTCGACGGTCCACACGAGAGCACGCGGCACCGACGCCTCAGCGGCCACCGGCATCGACGGCATCGGCATCGACGTCGACGGCGGCAGCGGCGGCGGCGGCGGCGGCCCAGCCTGCGAGGCGCCCGGTAGGGGTTCCGGTCCGGCTGACAGAGCACCCGCCCCGCTTTGAGCGGCGCCCGGCAAGGGGCCGGGCCCGGTCTGCGACAGGCCCGGTGCGAGCGGCGGTCCGCCATACGAAGGGCCCGGTCCGGTCAGTGAAGGCGACAGGCCAGGCACGGCCTGCACGGGTGGCAAGCCCGATCCGGCCTGCGATGGGAGCATGCCCAGTCCGGGTCGCACGGGTGGCAGACCCGGCTCGGGCTGGGAGGGTGGCAGACCCGGTCCGGGTTGGGAGGGTGGCAGGAGGGACGGCGGCGCGACCAGTTTGAGGGCGGGTAGAGCTGTCTGGGCGAAGCGGGCGGCGAGGTCGGCGGCTGTGGGGCGGGCGTCGGGGGGTTTGGACATTGCCTGGTGGACGGCCGTCACGAGGTCGAGTGGCAGGCTGCGGTGTGCCAAAGGCGGCGGTTCCTCGCTCAGGACGCCGAAGACGAACCGGGCCGAGGTGTCCGGCCCGTCCATGGCGAACGCGGCCCGCCCGGCCAGCAGTTCGTACAGCATCGACCCGAACGAGTACACGTCCGACGCGGGGCTGGCCGAGCGGCCTTCGAGCAGTTCGGGCGGGGTGTGGACAGACACGGACGTACCGTCGGGCAGTTCGGCCAGCGACATCAGGCCGCTCATGCCGTACCCGGTCAGGGCGGGTTCGCGGTGCTCGGGCAGGACCACGTTCTCCGGCCGTATGTCGCCGTGCACGCCGCCCGCAGCATGGGTGGCGGCGAGCGCGCTCGCCACTGCGCGGGCGATGCGCAGTGCCTCGGCGGGGGGCGCGGGCAGGCTCCGGCCGGGCCGTTCGGCCAGTGTGCAGCCTCCGGGCAGGTGGGTCACCAGGTACGGGCGGCCGTCGGCGGTGGTGCCCAGGTCGAGTACGGGGATCACGTTCGGGTGGGCGGCGAGCGCATCGGGGAAGCGGAAGCCGCGCAGCAGTGGCTTGAGCCTGCGCTTGTCCACCCGGCGGCAGGCCAGCGTCCGCAGCAGCACCGAGGCGCCGTCGCGGTCGGCCGTCGCGAGGTACGCGCTCCACGGCCCGTCCTGCCCGGCCCGCTCCTGGAGCCGGTAGCCGCGGACCTTCTCCGTCATCGTCATGCGATCACTGCGGGACCGCCCAGGTCATCGGTCTCGAACGCCTCGTCCTCGATCATCGGGAACCGGGTCCGCTCGCGATCCTGCTCCTGGCCGTTGGCGCCGCCCATGCCCGGCGGGTACATGCCCATCCCCATGCCGCCGGCCCCGGCCCGCACGCCCGCGCCGCCGCCCGTCAGCACGCCCGCGCCCTGTGCCGCCGTCGTGGCGGTGCCGATCCCTGACGGGGTCAGCGGGCCGGTCGAGGGTGTGCCGGTGTTCACCCGGTTGGCCAGGTCGGGGGTCATGGTGTCCGGGAAGCCGGCCAGGTTCGCCTTGGTGTCGGGCAGGGCCGGGGTCTTGAGGTCGCCGGGATTCTTCAGGTCCGGAGTCTGGGGTGTCTGGAGGTCGGGGGTCTTGGTGCTGGGCTGGTCCAGGCCGGGGACGGTCGGGACGTTCGGGTTCTGGGCGCCGCTGGGGTCGGGAAGGCTCGGGTTCTGGGCGCCGCTGGGGTCGGGAAGGCTCGGGTTCTGGGCGCCGTTCGGGTCGGTCGGCCCTGGCTGGTCGCCGACGCCGGACAGGCTGGGATCGTTCATGCCGGGCAGGCTGGAGTACGGGCTGCCGAGGCCCGAGTACGGGTCGGAGACGCCGCCGAGCCGGCCGTTGCCGCCCAGGCCGTCGAGGCCGGGCAGGTGCCCGGGAGTGACACCGGCACCGGGTGGCGGTGCCGCGCGCTGCTCCAGCTCGGGGGCGATCCGGTCGTAGACCACGCCCATGAACCTGTTGAGCTGCCGCAGATGGTGGCGGGCAAGGGCGTGCGCGTTGCCGTCGGTGCCGAACACGCTGTCACGGAGATCGTCGTCCCAGCCCACGCCCCCGACCTGGGGGACGTTGTCGCGGAAGAAGGGCAGCACATCACGGCCGTACCAGATGAGGGGCTTGGCGACGGTCTGGGCGCTGTAGTTCACCGCGGCCAGGTCCTTCTGGAGCTCGCCGATCTTCTTGAAGACGCCCTCCAGAGGTTCCCCGCCCAGGGAGTCGGCGATGCGCCCCGCCTCCGTCTGCAAGGTCTTCATCGCTTCCTCGCAGCTCGCGGCCAGGGTGTCGTAGTTGTGGCCGGCGTCCTCGATCTTGCGCGGGTTGGTGTGGTTGCGGATGAGGTCGACGATGCCCTGGCTGTTCTCGCTGTCGCCCTTGGTCGTGGCGGTGTCGTCAGGCAAGGGACGGGTGCCGTCCCTGAGCTGGTAGAGGGTGTAGCTGCCGGTCATGTCGCCGCCCCCCGCAGGCCGTCGGCCACGGCCTGGTCGGCGTCCATGGCCGCCTTCACGGTCTGGTCGAGCGTTTCCAGGATGGCCTCGTAAATCGAGCAGAGCTGGGTGACGGCGCTGTTGAGGCTGTTCTGCGCCTTGTCGGTGGTCAGCTTCAGGTCGGTGGCGGCCTGCCAGGTGCCCAGGTCGCGCTCGCTCAGTGTGGAGCGGGTGACGAGCACCTCCAGGCTCGGTGTGCCGCCCATTCCCCTGAGCCGGTCCAGGTCGGCGCGGAGCTTCTCGACGGGCGAGTCAGGACGCGCTTTGCCGGTCGCCGGGTCCACGAAGTCGGCGATCTTGATGAACATCTCCTTCTTCGCCGTGCCCGGGTCGACGCGGTATCGGGTCAGCAACTCATCGCGCGTCGTCTCGGAGACCCGTGGCCGGGCGGTCGGCGGGTATGTTCCGGTCCCGTAATCCTGTAGGAAGTCGGTGTACTCTTCCTCGGTGTTGATGGGGTCCAGCTGTTTCTCGTAGACCCTCCCGTCCTCGCCCGACTCGACGCCAATGCGCTGGTCTCTCGGGAGGCCGAGGCCATCCCTGGTGTCATCCCGCTCGCTGCCGTCGTCAGGTGTCGGCATGAATCTCTCCCCGGCTATCGGTCCGCGCCCCTCCCTTCTGTATCCCGCGCCGGCCGTGCCGGGGCTTCACTTCAAAGAATTTGGAACGGAATCCGGCTTGCCGCCCAAGACAGGCAAAATCCCATTACATGGCCATTTCCTGGGCCGGTACCACCGCCCTCGCCCTGATGCTCGCCGTCACGCCCGTCAGCGCTGCGACGGCCGGCGCCGCCGTCCCGCCGTGTAATCCCGAGGCCGGGGTCCAGGACGTCAGCGGCAAGCCCTGGCCACAGGATCGGCTGCGCTTCCAGCGGGTGTGGCGGCTGACCCGGGGCGAGGGCGTCACCGTCGCGGTCGTCGACAGCGGCGTGGACACGCGGCACCCGCAGCTCGCCGGGGTGGTCACCGTCTCCGAGGACCTGACCGGCACGGACCAGCGGGACTGCGTGGGCCACGGTACGGCCGTGGCGGGCATCATCGCCGGCCGCGACCTCACCTCGCGTGGCGTGCCGTTCCTCGGCGTCGCACCGGGTGCGCGGATCCTGTCGATCAAGCAGACCGCGACGAACGACGGCGCGGTTTCGCTGCTGGCCCGGGGCATCAGAAGGGCCGCCGAACTGGGCGCGAAGGTCATCAACGTATCCGTGGAGGCGCACGACCAGCCGGAGCTCAAGTCGGCTGTCGGCTACGCGCAGAGCAGGGACGCGGTGATCGTCGCGGCGGCGGGCAACGTGAAGCGGGAGGACGGCGAGGTGACGCCCTCCTACCCGGCGAACTACCCCGGCGTGATCGCGGTCGGCGCGGCCTCCCCCGACGGTACGAAATCGGCGTTCTCCAACGGCACCACCAGGGTCTCCGTCACCGCACCCGGATCGGCGATCACCAGCACGTGGACGGGCGGCGGCTACCGGACCGATCTCGACGGCACCAGCTTCGCCGCCCCGTACGTCTCGGGGGTGGTGGCCCTGGTCAGAGCCAGGCATCCGGAGCTCGATCTCTGGCAGGTCAAGCGGCGCGTGGAGGTGACGGCCGAGGGCGGCGGCGCCACCGGGACCGGCGCGGGCATGGTCAACCCGCTGCTCGCGGTGACCGCCGTACTACCGGGCACCGAGGAGAAGGCGGGCGGCGCCGCGCCGGTCGTCGTGGCCAAGGCCGCCGTCCCCGACCCGCGTACGCGCGGGCTGGCCGTCGGCATCGCGGCAGGCACGGTGGCGGTGACCGGGCTGCTGGTCTTCGTGGCGATCATGCTGCCCCGGGGGAGGCGCCGGGGGTGGCGTGCCGGGTGATCCAACATTTCGAGGAATGTTGAAGTCACGGCCGTTCATCCGGTGCGACCGCTTATGGTGCTCGCGTTGTCCCATGTTCGATTCCGGGAGGTGAACCGTGGCGCAGCCGACCACTTACCAGCAGGGCAGTCAGCACGACGCGGCCGCGCGCGCGCTCATCGCGCACGAGCACATCACGCAGATCCACAACAGGCTGCTCCAGATCCCCGACCAGCTCGGCGGTGCGTGGAAGGGCGAGTCGGCGTCCGTCTACGCGCAGGTTCTCAACGAGTGGAACCCGCAGTTCAAGAAGGTCATCGACGCCCTCCACCTGATCGCCGAGAACCTCAAGGGCTCGGGGATCGAGTACGAGGAGGCCGGCACCTCCGCGCAGGCCGTCACCCAGAACCTCATGGCCGCGCTCAACGGCGGCAAGCTCTGACCTAAGGAGGGTCTCCATGACAGGTGGCGGCGACATCATCCTCGCCAATTTCGACGAGATGGAGGAGATCGCGGCCGAGCTCGGCCGCGCGTACGCCAACCTCGTCGGCGAGCTGACCGACCTGGAGAACGACCTGAAGATCCTGGAGACCTGGGACGGCTCCGCGAAGGGCGTCTACCTGGAGGCCAAGCGCGAGTGGAACGACGCCGTCGTGTCCATGGGTGACACCATGCAGCGCTTCGGGCCCGCTCTGCACGACGCGACCGAGATCATGCGCGACGCCGAGCAGGCCAATGTCCGGCGCTGGGGCACCTGAGCGGAACGATGGCTGAAAACGGAGTACCCCCCGAGCTGGTCATCGACCCGGCGGCGGCCGGTGACCAGGCGATGTGCCGGCCGGACGCGCTGCTCGACATCGCGGGGGCCATGTCGAGGGACCTGCTGCCCCGGCTCGAATCGGCCGGGCACACGGTGCCCGACCTGTCGTTCACGGCCGTGGGCGACTGGGATGTGGCACGGGGGTACGCCGAGACCATGCAACGGGCGCGCATGGCCACGGTGGACACGATGGAGCTCGTGACCGAACTGGTCAGAAGGGTCGTCGACGATCTGGTCGCCACCGCGAACACCGCCAGGGACGGCGACCAGCGGGCGGGCGAGGCTGCTCGCCGTACCAGATCTTCCGGATAGAGGGCGCGTGGGAGAACCGAGGCCGATCAAGGAGGGCGCGCTGCCGGCGGGCGCGCCCGAGAGCTACGGCGGGCGCGACTCGATCCGGCGGCTGATCATGAGCACCAGGCCGGAGGAGTTCGGCGGCGTCGCCGACGCCTACCGGTCCGCGGGCACGCTGCTGGACCAGACGATCAAGGAATTGACCACCTATGCCTCACGTCTCGTCGCCGATGGAAACTGGGGCGGCGAGTCGGCGCGGGCCATGCTCGGACGGATGGCGCGGGTGCAGTCGTATCTCGGCACGCTGCGGAGCCAGATCGGCGACATCCCGCCATCCGTTCAGCGGGCCGCTCGCGAGCTGGCCACGGCGAAGGAGACGTTCGAGCAGGCCACCCAGGAGCAGTACTACACGGTGGACACCGGGTCGTACATCTCCAGGGAGCTGGGGAACGATCCAGACGCCGACGCCCAGCGCTTCCTCGCGGAACTGAACGACCGCTTGGCGGACGCGCACGGGACGCTTCCCGCGCGGCTACCGTGGGACGCCGACCTGGCCTCCAGCGCGCCGTATCTGCCGGTACCGGTCGTGCGTGACAGCACGCCGGGCGGAGTCGAGTTCCCCGATCAGGAGTCCACGCGCCCGGTCGCCCGGCTGGCCAGTGTGGACCGGGCGGCGTCACCGATCTCGGTGACGCCGCCCGCTACCGCGTCCACCCCGGCGATCGCACCGACGTCCACTTCGGCGGCACTGCTCGCCGCGTCGGTCCCCGGCACCGCCACTCCCCCGACCCTGGGGACGACGCCGGGCCAGGTCCCCGGGCTGATCACGTCCACCGGCGGGACGCCGTCCGTGGCCACGCCCACCGGCTACCCGCCGGCAACCGGCCCCACGCCGACCGGACTCACGGCCCAGCCGAGACGATCCCCGACCGGCACCGGCATCCGCCAGTCCGACGGCACGCCGTCCGACCAGACACCGTCCGATCACACACGGCCCGACCGCACATCGTCCGACCCCACACGCTCCGTCCTGGATGAGGGTCCACCGGGCACCGACCAGGCCCGCACCCCGCTCGGCGGGGTGCCCCACGAGACGGGCCCGTCCGTACGGCCCGGTGTCGTGCCGGTCGTCGACGGGACCTGGCCTGTCACCAGGACGGCATCGTCCGGCGGCCCCACAGGGGCGGCCGCCGGCACCGGTGGCATGCCGTTCATGCCGATGGGCGGCGGCCCGACCGGATACGAGGGTGCGCCGGCCGCGCACCGGACGGTCGCGCCGCCCCCGGACGACTCGGGCCTGTTCCGTCCCGCGTACGACCCCGGCCAGCCGGTGGTGGACTGACCATGGCCTCCGAGAACGACCTCAAGCGCATGCAGCTCGACGCCGACTCCGTCCGCGAGGTGGGCCGCAACCTCGGCAAGAAGCCCATGGAGCACCTCAACGACATGACCCGCGTGGTCGCGGGACTCAACGTGCACGCCCGCCACTACGGCCTGTTCGGCTTCTTCGGCTCGTCGCTGGAGGACGCGCTCGACCAGGTCAAGCTGGCCGCCTACCAGTACGTGTCGGCGACCAGGCATGAGCTGGCCCAGATGGAGTCGAAGGCGTTCGACACGGCCAACACCGCCGTTCAGGGCGACGGCGCGGCCGCCAGAGCGGCCTCCGGCGTCACGGCCGGCTGAGCGAGGACACATGCCGGCCTCACGACCGGCTGAGAGCGAGGACACATGCCGACACAACCGGAATCCGTGATCGCGGGCGCGGGCATGGCCCAGCTGGGTGCGGCGCTCCTGGGCGGCGGCCGCGCGAAGTACGCCGGACTGATCATCGCTCTCACCGTCGCCGACACCCCGGAGCTGCGGCGGGCCGCGCAGCAGTGGGAGGAACTGTCGGCGGGACTACGCGAGCATCCCCAGCAGGTTCAGGAGTCCGTCAAGGACGTGCGCTGGACGGAGACGAGCGCCGAGCTGTTCCACCAGACGGTCGACACGCACGCCAACGAGGTGGCCGACAAGGCCGCTCTGCCGCAGTCCACGGCGGACTCCATGCGGACGTCCGCCGATGTTCTCGACTTCGCCGGCGACCTGATGTTCGACGTGGGCGCCGCCATCCTCCTGGCGGGGACGATCTACCAGCTCGGGCGGGTCAATGCCTATCTCCGGCCGGCGGCGGAGGTGGCGGCGACGATGTTCGGCCGCCGGGCCGATCAGCAGGCCGGGCAGGGCGCCATCAAGCTGCAGACGTTCCTCAGGGGTACGGAGGGCGTGGTCGGCAAGATCGCCGGCCGATTCGCCAAGGTGTCACCGGCCAAGCAGTTGCTCTTCGGCGGCGCGACCGCCATTGGCGGCGGGATGCTCGCCAATTCAGCCGTGGCCGACGACCTGACGGAGAGGGCCCTCCCGCAGGGCAACCAGCCAAATCAGACGCAGGGCAACCGGCCTAATCCGACGAAGGAAGTGTGATGCCGGCTTTCGACGAAGCGGCCATCGACCGCATGATCGCCGACACCCAGCGTCCCCTGGACGGGTTCGCGGAGCTGTACGAGCAGGTCCTGGCCGTGCAGGGATTCGCCCAGGACGCGGAGAAGCTAGTGACGGTGGAGTGCTCCACCCAGGGTGTCACCGCGCTGGACATCAACCCGCGCGCGCTCCGCTGGGGCTCGGACAAGCTCGCCACCACCATCCTGGAGCTGATCGCCACGTCGCTGGCCGACCTACAGGAGAAGTCGAACGCGATCATGGCCGAGAAGTGGGGTGCGGCTCCGCCGGACCTCACCAAGGAGGGCAACCCGGCCGAGCTGCGTCTGCGGAACGCGCAGGACACCTACGACAGGGCCATGGAGAACGCGATGGCCGAACTCGCCCGCATCCAGCGCCGCGTCGACGGCTCCTAGCCCGCGTCCGGCGGACTCGGAACTTCCGGCGCGGTCGGCGCTTCCGGCGCGGTCGGCGCTTCCGGCGCGGTCGGCGCTTCCGGCGCGGTCGGAGCTTCCGGCGCGGTCGGAGCTTCCGGCGGGATCGGAGCTTCTGGCGGGGCCAGGTAGGCCGTCTGGATGAGCCGCGCGCCCGAGCGCCGGTCCACATAGACCCCCCGCCCGGGCGGCAACTGCTGCGGCCGCACGTTCCCGAACAGTGCCCCTTCGTCCCGCGGCCCCGACAGCAGCACGGCCGGGGTGTTCATCTCCTTCAGCCGCCGTACGACCGGGTCGAGCAGGCTGCGCCCCGCGCCGCCCATCGCCCGCCCCAGGATCAGGTGCAGCCCGATGTCGCGGGCCTGTGGCAGCAGGTCCCCGAGTACGGCCAGCGGATTGGCGGACGTGGCCACCAGGTCGTAGTCGTCCACGATCACGTACAGGTCCTGGCCGGTCCACCAGCTCCTGGTACGCAGTTGCTCGGAGGTGAGGTCGGGCGGCGGCAGCCGGGTCTGCATGACCTCATGAATGCCCTTGAGCACGGTGGCCGCGGCGGTGCTGGAGGCGGCGTAGCCGATGCGGTGCTCGTTGTCGGCCGTGTCGAGCAGTGAGCGCCGGTAGTCGATGATGACGATCCGCGCCTCCAGCGGCGTGAACCGGTCGACGATGCCCTCGGCGACGACGCGCAGCAGGTTCGTCTTGCCGCTCTCGGTGTCGCCGAAGACGACGAAGTGCGCGTCGGCGTCGAAGTCGAGCGACACGGGCGCCAGGGCGGCCTCGTCGATGCCGATCGGGATGCGCGGCCCGCTCTGGTCCGGCCCGGGCAGCGTGTGCACGGGGAACAGGTCCGGCAGCAGCCGTACGGGCGGCGCCGGAGGCTGCCGCCAGGCGTTCGCCGCGTCCGCCACCAGCGCGGCGACGCCTTCGGCCAGGTCGTCCACCGTTGCCTTGCCGTCCACGCGGGGCAGCGCGGCGAGGAAGTGCAGCGCCTCGCGGGTGAGGCCGCGGCCGGGCGCGCCCTCGGGCACGTTGACGGCGGCCTTCCTGTCGATCTCCGACTCGAAGGAGTCGCCCAGCCTGAGCTCCAGCCTGGTGGAGAACATGTCGCGCACGTTGGACCGGAACTCCGACCACTTGTTGGCCGTGCCGACGACGTGGATGCCGAAGCCGAGCCCCCGGGAGACCAGCTCGCTCAGCGGCGCCTCCAGCGACTCGAACTCCTGGCGCATCGTGGCCCAGCCGTCCACGACGACGAAGACGTCACCCCAGCCGTCGCCCTCGTACGCGCCGGAGGCCACGAGACGGCGGTAGGTGGCGACCGAGTCGATGCCCCGCTCCACGAACAGCCGCTCCCTGCGCGCCAGCAGGGCCGTCACCTCGGCCACCGTCCGCCGCACCCGGTTGGCGTCCAGCCTGGTCGCCACGCCGCCGACGTGCGGCAGCCCGGCCAGCGCCGACAGCGTGCCGCCGCCGAAGTCCAGGCAGTAGAACTGCACCTCCTTGGGCGTGTGGGTGACCGCCAGCGAGGCGATCAGCGTGCGCAGCAGCGTGCTCTTGCCCGTCTGCGGCGACCCGATGATCGCGGCGTTGCCCGCCGCGCCCGACAGATCCAGCCAGTACGGGTCGCGCCGCTGGTCGAAAGGGCTGTCCACGATGCCCACCACGGCGTGCAATCGGCCGGGGCGGTCCTGGTCGGTGCCGGCGGCGGTGAGCCCGTGCGACGGGGTCGCCAGGACGGGCGGCAGCAGCCGGTCGAGCGAGGCCGGCTCCTTGAGCGGAGGCAGCCAGATCCGGTGGGCGGCGGGTCCCTGCCCGTTCAGGCGGTCCACCACGATGTTGAGCAGGCTGTCCTGCTGCTCCCGGTCCTCGGCGACGGGCTCGGGCTCGACCTCGGGCGGCGGCGGCAGCGGCACCCGCTCGGTGCCGTACCAGACGATCTTGCCCTGGTGGCCGGGACGGGCGGCGACCGCCCGGTTCTCCCGCTGCGCCGCCTGGTAGGGGCCGGACACGTAGGCCGCCTTGAACCTGGTCATCCCGGTCGTCTCGAACATCAGGTAGGCGTTGCCGGGTTCGGGCGGCAGCGAGTAGGCGTCGGCGACGCCCAGCACCGCCCGGCTCTCGGCCGCCGAGAACGTCCGCAGCCCGATCCGGTACGACAGATGCGTGTCCAGCCCGCGCAGCCGTCCCGACTCCAGCCTCTGGGACGCCAGCAGCAGGTGCACGCCGAGCGAACGCCCGAGCCGCCCGATCATCACGAACAGCTCGATGAACTCCGGCTTGGCCGACAGCAGCTCGCTGAACTCGTCCAGCACGATGAACAGCGTCGGCATCGGCGCCAGCGCGGCGCCCTGCTCGCGGGCCTGCTCGTAGTCGCGCAGCGAGCCGTAGTTGCCGGCCGAGCGCAGCAGCTCCTGGCGGCGGACCATCTCGCCGTGCAGGGCGTCGTGCATGCGGTCGACCAGCGGCAGCTCGTCCTCCAGGTTGGTGATGACCGCCGACACGTGCGGAAGCGTGTCGAGGCCCAGGAACGTCGCGCCGCCCTTGAAGTCGACCAGGACGAAGTTCAGCACCTCGGAGGAGTGGGTGATCGCCAGCGCGAGGACGAGCGTGCGCAGCAGCTCGCTCTTGCCCGAGCCGGTGGCGCCGACCACGAGCCCGTGCGGGCCCATGCCGCCCTGCGCCGCCTCCTTGATGTCGAGCTCTACCGGACGGCCGTCGGCGCCCAGGCCGAGCGGCACCCGCAGCCGGTTCCTGACCGGCCGCGGCTGCCAGGTCACGGCGGGCAGGATCCGGCGGGCGTCACCGATGCGGAGCAGGTCGGTGAGCGTGGTGTTGGTGGAGAGCGCGTCGCGCTCCTCCTCCGCCCCGCCCGCCACGCCGGCCCGCAGCGGCGCGAGCTGCCTGGCCAGCGAGGCGAACGCGGGCAGCCCGAAGACGTCGGGCCGGCCGAGCGCGGTCCTGACCTGCTTGCCCATGTCGTCCTCGGCGACCCGGACCACCTCGTCGGCGGTGACGTCGAGGAACAGCGAGAGCTGCGCGGGCGCCTGTCCCGCCGACCCGCTGAGGTCGATCACGGTCACGCCCTCGATGGCGTCGGTCCCGAGCTGGCTGCCCGGCGGAACCCGGCCGCCGTCCAGGACCACCACGTGGTACGGCAGCGCGTCCTGCGAGAGCCCCCGGCTGAACCGGGGCCGGTCCTTCAGCTCGAACCCGAGCAGGTCGTCGAGCTCCGCGAGGTCCCTGGTGACCAGCCGGACCGGGCCCGCCCCGTCCTCCTCCTGGGGGTGGAAGGCGTGCGGCAGCCACTTGACCCACTCCCACTCGGCCGCCCGCTCGGCCCCGGTGCACACGGAGACCCGCAGGTCCTCGGGCGAGTGCAGGGCCACCGCCTGGGCCAGCGCGGCGCGGACCAGGCCGCGGGCGGCCTCGGGGTCGCCCGCGAGCGTGATCCGGGCGAAGGAGTGCAGCGCCAGCGCGACCGGCAGGCCGGGGACCGTGGCATGGGTACGCACGAAACGGCGCAGCGCGCCGGCGGACATCGGGTCGAGGTCCTCGATCGGCCTGCTCTCCGGCGGGATCAGCGGCAGCGCGAGGCGCTGCGCGGAGGTGGCGATCCGCAGTTGGCCGAAGTCGTCGTCGCGGGGCCGCCGCTCCCACAGTCGCGAGGTCATGACCAGCGACCACAGCGTGACGGGGTCGGGATGGTTCCAGGTCATCGCCTTGCGCTGCTGTTCGGCGGCCCGGCGGACGCGCCGGCGCACCTGCTCCAGGTAGCGGTAGTAGTCGCGGCGCTGGCCGTTGACGCGGCTCTTGCGCTCGCCGGTGGTCCTGAGCATCTGGCCCATCGTCATGCCCACCATCGAGACGGCGAACAGGCCGCTGGACACCATCATGATCGGGTTGCCCGTGCCGCCGCCGGTGAACATGAGCGCCATGGCGCCCGCCCCGGCGATCATCGGCAGGTAGGTCAGCACCTGGGTCAGGCCGCCGCCCGTGACCGTCTCGGGAATCTCGGGTGGCGCTTCCAGCAGGACCTCGCCGCTCGGCTGCTCCGGCGGCCTGCGCCGCTCGGGCCGACGCACCACCCATGTGTTGCCGCTCACCGCACCTCACCGAACAAGCCACCAAACAACCCTCATGAAAGCCCGTCAGACCCCGCAATCAGCGACATTTCAAATTTTCTCGACATATTTACGGCGGCGCGTCGGGAGCCGAGTCCATAAACTCCTCCAAGTGAGCGCCACCGGAACCGACCTGTGCCGGGTCACGATCGTCACCCCTCGGGGATCCCTCGATCTCGGCCTGCCCTCGGACATGCCGCTGGCGAGCATGCTGCCGACGCTGCTGCGCATCGCGGGCGAAGGGCTGGCGGAAGCCGGGCTGGCCCACGGCGGCTGGGTGCTCCAGCGCGTGGGCGGGCAGCCGTTCGACCTGAACGTGACGCTGTCGGACCTGGCCGTGCACGACGGGGAGCTGCTGCACCTGCGGCCCCGGGGGCACGAGCTGCCCGAGACCGTCTTCGACGACGTGGCCGACGCCGTCGCGACCGGCGTGCTCGAACGCACCAGCCGCTGGCAGCCCGCCGTCACCCGGTCCTACGGCCTGCGGACCGCCTCGGTGGCACTGGGCGCGGGCGCCGCCGCCCTGCTGCTGACCGGACCGCCGTGGACGCCCGCCGCCATCGTCGCGGCGGGCATCGCGCTGGTGCTGCTGCTGGCCGCGGTGGCGTTGTCGCGGGCCCTGGGCGACGCGGGCGCGGGGGCGGCGATCGGGTACGCGGCGCTGCCGTACGGGTTCGTCGCGGGACTGCTCGGACCCGATTCGCCGACCGGTCTGGCCGGGCTGGGCGCGCCGCATCTGCTGGCGGCGTTCGGGGTCACGCTGATGCTGGCCACGGCCACCGGGTTCGCAGTCGCCCAGGGGCGGGCGACGTTCCTCGGCGTGGCCTTCGCCGCGTTCTGCGGCCTGATCGGCGCGGTGGCGGTCATGGTCTTCGCCGTGCCGGCGGCCGGTCTGGCCGCGCTGCTGGCCACGCTGGCCGTGGGCCTGACGACCGTGGTGCCGTCGATCTCGTTCCGGCTGGCCGGGATGCCGCTGCCCGCCCTGCCGACGACCGCCGACGAGCTGCGCCGCGAGGGCGGTGACCTCGACGGCCAGATGGTGATCGACCGGACGGTCGTCGCGGACGGCTTCTGCACGGGCCTGCTCGGCGGGGTGTCGCTCGTCGCGCTCGGCGCCCAGGTGCTGCTGGCGGCGGCGGGCACCTGGACGGCGATCGCGATGAGCCTGTCCCTCTCGGCGGCGCTGCTGCTGCGCGCCCGCGTCTTCGAGGGCCGCGGCCAGCGGATGTGGCTACTGACCTCGGCCCTGCTCGGCGCCGGCCTCCTGGCCCTGGCCGTGGGGGTGGGGGGCGCTCGCGAGGCGGTGTTGTTCGGCCTGGTGCCCGCGCTGGTGGTGCTCGCGCTGCTGGTGGCCGGGGTGTCGCTCTGGCTCGCGTCGGCGCGGCCCACCCCGTTCTGGGGGCGGCTGGCCGACATCCTCGACATCATCCTGATGATCGCCCTGCTGCCGCTGGCGCTGGCCGTACTGGATGTGTACGAGACGATCCGCGGGCTGGTCGGTTAGGGCGTGAGCCGGTCCTTGGCCACCTCGTCCAGGGTCCGGCCGCCGTCCGGGGTCTTCACCCGCCAGTCGAAGTACTGCGCGCCGTCGGGCAGCGGGCTGCCCGGCGGCGGCGGCCGGAACGTGGCGGCGCGCGCCGGGTCCGAGGTGTCGATCCCGGCCTGCGCGAAGTCCACCCGCGAGGTGGCGGTGGTCCGCATGAAGCCGAGCTGCCAGATGGCCGGTCCGCCCATCGCGGCGGCGACGCCGCCCACGCCCGCCTTGAGGAAGAGCGACAGCCGCTCGGTGGAGCGGGCCAGGGCCGCGCTGGACTGCGCGCCCGCCGCCCGCATCGCGAGGCGGGCCGCCACGGAGGACTGCGGGGCCAGCGCCATGACCTGCAGCGCGGTCAGCCTCAGGTAGGTCTCCTGCGCGATCTTCGCCGCGGTGATCCAGTACGCGGCGATGGCGTCGCCGATGCTGTCGACGTGCCCCGCCACCCACTGCACGTTGTAGCGGTAGGTCTCCAGATCGGCCTTGAAGCGCTCCGCCGCCGAGACGAACGCCTCCTGGTCCCTGGCGATCCAGTCCTTGCCCGAGTCGGCGATCATCCGGCTGATCGCGCCGCTGGCCGGCTTGTCGAGCTTGCCGCCCGCGCCCGCCTGCAGGTTGGCCGCCGCCTCCCAGATGCCGGGCACGTTCGCGACCGCGGGCAGGGTGGCCAGCAGCCCGATCAGGACGGAGGGTTCCAGCTTCGCGGCCTGCCTGAGGCTCTGTCGCACCGCGGCGGGATTGGGCGGGATCTTGTACGCCCCGGAGCCCGCCTTGCCCGCGCCCGCGATCTTCCGGATCCCGGCCTTCACGGCTTGACCCGCTGGACTGCGGCGTCCTCGGCGGCGATCCAGTTCTGCTGCGCGTACTTCAGCGCCCCGTCCTCCCAGCCGGCAAGCACGCTCCTGGCCGCGTCGGCGTCCCGCTGGAGCGTGTCGAGCAGCGAGGAGTAGAGCGCGCCGATCGTCCACTCGCCGAGCAGTCCCCAGCCGGGGAAGTCGATGGACTCGTTCTCGCCGAGGATCTGGCGCACCTCGTCGAAGATCGGGATGAGGTCGTCCCTGAGCACCTGCCGGACCTCTCCGATCGCGGCGGGCGTGATGTAACGCGTATCCGGCTTCACGCGGGTAACTATGCGACACCACCCGACGCTCCCGGCGAAACCGGGCACGCATTTAACGATCACGCCATCCGCCGGTAACCGGGGGTTGGCGACGAGTACCACCATTACAGAACTGTTGAAGTATCGCGCGTGGGCTCGTGAACAGGGATTGCAGGTCGCTGACCGGGGCAGGCTCCGCTCGGAGATCTGGCCGGCCTGGCATGCTGCCGCACAGCGAGGCGGCACCTCCAGATCAATATGACTTGAAAGGCATATGACTCTGATGGCATAGTGAAGTATGCGGACATTGACTGGCCAGCCGAATTCGGCACGTGGCTTGACCGGCTCGAAGCAGAAGCCCGCGCTGGGGACCAGCGATCGCGGCTGCTCCTGGTGTTCACAGCACGCGCCCTGGATCAGCTTCGGAATCTGACCGAACCGCCCGCTCCGGATGCGGAAACGGCCACACTACGGTGGGTTCGCCAGTCGCGCCGTCATCAGCTGTGGCGTGTGTCGCACGCCTACCATCCGGAGGTGGCGGTGCGATTGATCTGCTGGTTCCCGCCGGATACCGGGAAGGTCGTCGTGGCCTTGTTCGCCGGAGACAAGGCCAAGCTGGGCGATCTGTTCTACGACAGCGTGGCCGCACGCGCGGATGGGCTGATCGACCAGTGGAAACGGGAGACCGCATTTGAGGAGAAGCCATGACCGAGCCCGACAAGACCTTCGTCCGCGGCAATGAGCACTTGGACCGCCTGCTCGCCGATCCCGAGCTCGCCACCGACGTCGCCCTGGCACACGAGGCGGCCGAGGAGATGGACCGCGCCTACGCCATGAACCTGGCAATGATCCGCAAAGCCGGACAAATGACCCAGGTCGAGGTGGCCAAGAAACTCGGCGTGGGACAGGCCGTGGTGTCACGGCTGGAAAATCGCAGCGACATGCTCCTGTCCACCCTGTTCGACTACCTAACGGCGACAGGGGCCGAAAGCGCCAGCATCGTCGTGACCGTCCACGGCCGCCGCATCGAACTCGACCTAGCGCAACTACGCAACGCCCCCTCTGAACAACGATCAGCCTGATCCACCCGCTCCCCCTCCACGATGGACAGCGAGCACGGATCGGCACCATGGTCCGTCGGGGAGGTGCCGGTCTCCTGGCAAGAGAAGGCTCGGCGGAAGAACAAGGCCGAACGCGCGGCGGTCTCGGAAGAAGTCGATGACCTCGTCGTAGGAGCGGAAGGTCCGCGGGGCGTGGCATTTGCGCTGCTCGTCCCGGAACCGGGTCAACGCCCGCCTCGTCAATCGTCATCGTGGTCATGGGCAGAAGTCTTCCAGGCGCCCCGCTCGGCCAGCTCCTTGTTGATGGCATCCCGGTCGAACGGCACCGGGTCCTCGGGGTAGTCGGGGCAGTAGTCCTCGATCGGGTTGTCGCCGCGTCCGTCCACGCAGACCGGCGGCCCGATCTCCTCATCCGGCACCTTCTCCAGGACGATCTCGTGCCGCCAGCAGTCGCCGAGGTCGTAGGTGTACAACAGCTTCGACTGCGCGGCGGACAGGACCCGGTTCACCCGGCCCAAATCCTCGTCCCCGCACTCCTCCGGCGGGTAGCACGGGTCGGTGTAGCGCCGCTTGCCCGCCTCGAGACATGCAGGTGTGGGAAGGAGATGTAACGCATATCCGGCTTCCCACTCCATTACATAACTGTTGAAGTGTCGGGCTCTGGTCGTTGATATCCGGATAAATTGGGGCGGGCGAATTCCGGGGGAGGTAAGCGTGCACAGCCAGCGCGACCTCTACCAGGCGTACCGGCTCACGGTCCAGCGGATCGGCCTGGCCCTGATGCGCGCCCAGCCGAACCAGCCCGAGTGGCCCCTACGACGGCAGAACATCGGCTTCCTGGCCGGCGCGATGGTCGCCGTGCTGCTGGGCGTCGGCTTCGCGGTCTTGGGGCTGATCCGTCCCACCGGCACGAAAGCGCTCCAGGACCCGGGGACGCTGATCATCGAACGCGAGACCGGCGCCCGCTACGTCTACAGCCAGCCGCAGCGCCGGCTGATCCCGGTGGCCAACTACGCCTCGGCCCGGCTCGTCCTCGACTCGCCGCAGATCACCGAGCGGGTGGTCGCCAGGCAGGCGCTGAGCTCGTACGAGCGCGGCACGCCGGTCGGCATCCCGGGGGCGCCCGACTCGCTGCCGTCCGCCCAGCAGCTCGCGGGCGGACCCTGGTCGGTCTGCGTCCAGGAGCGAGAGAGTGACACGGGGCGCAAGCCGTACGTGACGCTGATCGCCGGGCGGCAGGCGGGCGATCGGCCGCTCGCCGAGGACAGCGCGATGCTCGTGGACGTCGGCGGGCAGACCTGGGCGATCTGGCACGGCGCGCGGATGCGCGTGCCCGCCGGGATCGCGCGCGGCCTGAGCGGCACCGACCCGGCGGCCGTCCCGGTGGCCTGGCTCAACGCGCTGCCGGAAGGGCCGGACCTGGCCGCGCCCGCGATCGAGGGGCGCGGCCGGCCGGTCACCGGGCCCGGCGGCGAGAAGGCCGCCGTGGGCCAGGTCTTCCGGGCCACGGCCGTCGCCGGCGGCGAGCCGCGCTGGTACGTGCAGGCGGCCGACGGCCTGGCCCCCATCACCCGCACGCAGGCGACGCTGCTGCTGAGCGACCCGGCGGCGTACGACAGCGGCACGACCGCCGAGATCAGGATCGACGCGGCGACGGCCAACGCCGCCCCGCGCTCCCGCACCAGGATCCCGGCCGACGGCCTGCCCGCGTCGATGCCGAAGATCACCGTCTACGACCCGGCGAGCCCGCTCTGCGCGGTCTACGCCGACGCGGACAAGGGCTCGGTCCGCGCCCGGCTGATGTCCGGCGGCACGCTACCCGCGCCGCACGGCGACGCCACGGATCTCGTACGGCTGCCGCCGGGGCGGGCGATCGTGGCCGGTGTCCTGCCCGGCGACGGCCAGCTCGACGCGGTGCAGTCCTACTACCTGGTGACGGACGAGGGACGCCGCTACGCCGTGCCGAACGCGGATGTGCTGGGCAAGCTGGGTTACGACGCCAAGCGCGCCACCCCGGTGCCCGCCAACGTGCTGCAGCTCATCCCCGAGGGGCCGGTGCTGGACCCGGCGCGCGCCGCCAAGCCGGTGACCACCGACGCGCCGGCTCAGTAGCCCCGGTAGGCTCCGCCGGTCTTCATGCCGACGACGCCGGGCACGTTGGAGACCGAGCCGTAGCGGTCGATGGCGTAGCGGATCCCGGCGATGATGTTGTCGACGGGGTCGTAGATGTTCTCGTGGCCCGGCAGCTTCCACTGGTCGAAGGTGGGGTCGATCGTCTGCATGAGCCCCTTGGACGGTGTGCCCTTGGCGGCGTTGGAGTCCCAGTTGTTGATCGCGTTCGGGTTGCCGTTCGACTCGTTCCGGATGATGGTCCAGATGTCGTTCGCGTTCATCTTCTCGACCGGGTAGCCCTGGGCCTTGAGGATGTTGACGGCCTGCGAGATCCAGTCGGCCACCTGGCCCTGCGGGGCTGGTCCGCCGCCTGCCGGGGGTGGTCCGCTCGGCCCGTACCCACCGAAACCGGGTCCTTGGGCGAGAGAGGTGCCGTTCCCGGCTTGTTGTCGCGACGGGGTCCAGTCCAGGGACTTCCCGGAGCCGGGGGCGAAGGGTTCCGTGTCCGGCTCCGGCCAGTTCTCGATGGCTTTGCCCAGGCCGCCCAGCAGGCCCTGGATGCCGGTGGCGGCCGTGCCCAGGGCGTTGTTCGCGTTCGTCCGCTGCTCCTCCAGTTGCCTGCGGGCGTCACCGGCCAGCGACTGCACGCCCCGCAGGATCTGGTCCTGCGTGGCCTGCGGGTTTCCGGCCTGGAAGTCGCGTACGGCGGCGGCGTAGTTCTGGCAGATCCCGTTCGCCTGGGACTCGGCCGTCCGCAGGGCCTCGGCGGCGGTGGCGAGGTGCGTGGCGCACTGCGACAGCACGCCCTGCAGGGTGTCGCCGATCTGGCCGGCCCGGCCCATGTACGTGATGAACGCGTCGGCGCTGGCCCCCTGCCAGGCGGCGTCCAGGTCGCCGACGGCCGCCCTGACCGCGGCGGTCTGCCCTCGGCTGGTGTCGGCCGCCGTCCGCCACACGTCGGCGACGCGGCCGGCCGCGCCCGGGTCGCCCACCAGCGTCGCGGCCAGCGTGGCCAGCTCGGCGCCGCCGGGGACGCCCCGCGCGTCGTCGATGCCGCTCATCGCCGCACTGCGGCCTCGTCGGCGCCGGTGAACGTCCGTTCCACGGCGTCCAGGGCCCGTTCCACGGCCAGGAGGTGGTCGCCGAGCGTTCGCGAGGTGGTGCCTGCGGCCTCCTTCAGCGCGCCCACCGCCGCGGCCAGTGCTCCGGAGTTCGCGAGCCCGCCGAAGGCGGCCTGGTCGATCGCCGCGCCGGACACGGACCCGGCGACCTCGGCGAAGGCACCGGACGCGTCCTTCGCCGCCGTCCCGCACCCGTCGAGCGCTTCACGGTGATATTTCATGACCTCAGCTCTCTCAGCGCCGGAACAGCGACAGCAGTTCCTCGGCCCGGTCGGTGCGGGCGATCCAGACCTCGCGGCCACGGCGCTCCCTGCTGATCAGCCGCGCGGCGTGCAGCCGGTCGCAGTGATAGGTGATCCCGCTGGGCGCGATCTTGACGTTGGAGGACAGCATGCTCATCGTCATGGGCTGGTCCAACTGGCAGAGCAACTCGGCGCGCACCGGGCCGACCAGGGCGGAGAGCTCGTCCACGTCGGGCGCGACCGGACGGCGCCACAGCGACTCGGCGCCGGGCACGGGGTAGGCGATCCACACCGCGTCGGGGTGGTCCAGGCTGACGATCACGGCGTCCTTGCCCGCCAGCATCGGCACCAGGATGATCCGCCGGTTGCCCAGCTCGTACGTGCTGGCTTCGATGTCGGCGATCAGCAGGCCGCGCTCGCCGTACTGGATGCGGTCGTTCAGTGAGCCCAGCAGCAGTTCGGGGCCGCCGCGGACGGAGGCGATGCCGACGCGCTCGATCTCGCGGTCGAGCAGTGGCCGGGCCCGCTGCCAGAGTGGCTCGGTGGTGTGCCAGACGTCGTTGAGCGCGGTGGCGTACCCGCGCAGCCAGCGGCCGGGCCGCTCGGCGGCGGCCCTCCAGTGCGTCGGCAGCACGCCGTCGCCGAACGCCTGCTCCAGGTCCTTGATCAGTGATTCGGGCGGAATGTCGCTCAGCGCGCTCACCTGGGCCGACACGGACATGTCGTCCATCGGGGTGATCGGCGCGACGCTGTCGGGCACGACGGAGTAGCCGGGAGCGGCGAGCGGAAGTACCGCCTCGCGTCCCAGCGGGCTCACCCTCGCCTGGACCGCGCGCCGCCACAGCTCGGGCAGGCCGCGCCGGCGACCGGCCAGCGCGTCGGCGATCATGGCGAGAGCGGTCAGGTTCGGAGAGATCGACACGGACAGTTGAGGAGCGGAGGTCACTCGTAGCTCGCTCCACACGTTCGTTCTGGTTACCGGAGCCCCCACGGGTCGTACTGTATGCAGACGTGACATATCTGGATGGATGCTTCAAATAAGCTGGAAAGATCCGTCAACGCAGGTCTCACGGGCGCATGAGGTGGAGACCGGAACTGCGCCTTCCGGCCCCCACCGGCTATGTGGTCACCTCACGCTCAGGTGATGCGGACGCTCCTGGTCCTCAGCCGCATGCTGCGCTCCGTTCAGAATGGTCCGCCTGTCTGCTGCGAAACGAACGTATGCCTCAACACTCACATCTGACTTACAAGTCACTTACAGCACAGACAGCAACCAGGCGGACCTCTCGCGGAGGTCGCCGCCTATGCCGGGTCGTTGCCCTTGCCCAGACGGTGCGAGGGGACGGGGATGGCCGGGAACGGGTTGTCGGGGAGCAGGATCACGCGGCGTGCCTGGTCGCCCTGCTGGGCCGCGTCCAGGTGCAGGAGCGCCGCGCCGATGCCCGCCGCGCCGACCATGTAGCCCGTGTCCGCCGACACCTCGCCGGGGCGCAGCCGCCGATACGCCTGGTACCACCGCAGTCCGCGCCCGTCGTGGTCGACCGCGCGGCCGATCAGGTGCTCGGCCAGCACACTGGCGAAGTCCAGGTAGGACTTGCGCCCCGTCGCCGCCCACAGCCCGACGAACAGCTCCACCAGCCCGGCCGTGCCGCAGCACTGGCAGGAGACGTTCCAGAACCCGGGGGTGCGCCGGTGCGGGACGCCGCTCTCCACGATGCCGTGCGCCAGCCGCTCGCACCAGGCCAGGTCGTCGGCCTCGCCCGTGACCCGGTAGAGCTCGTAGAACAGCCGGGCCACCCCGGCCGAGCCCGAGCAGAAGCCCAGGTAGTGCAGCCCCCGGCCCTGCGGCACGTGGTGCGGCACGGCGGCGCACCGCCCGGCCACGACGCTGACCATCCGGACGAAGCCGGCCCCTCGGCGTGCCGCGTCGATGAAGAGCGGGTCTCCGGTGATGCCGTACAGGCGGGCGAGCAGGAACGCCGTGCCCGCCGTGCCGGACAGGAAACCCGGCGTGACGGCGTCGACCGGCAGATCGGCGCGACCACCGGCCGCGTCGCCGGGCTTTCCCGGCAGATCGGCGGAGTCACCGGACCAGATCCGCTCGAACGATGAGTCCGGCGAGCACCCGTCGTCGAGCGGGCCGAACCGGTGGCCGGGGACGGCCAGGCGGGCGATGCGGGCGCCCGCCTCGACGGCGAGGTCCAGGTAGGCGGGTACGCCGAGCATCGAGGACGCGTGCAGCAGGCCGAGCACCACACCGCCGTCGCCGCTCTGCGCGGGGTCCCGCGACCAACCGGGGCCGCCGTCGAGGGGGCGGGCGGAGCGGACGATTCGGTCGGCGGCGGCCACGGCGGCCGCCTCGAACCGGCCGTCCCCGAACACCCAGCCGGCCTCGGCGAGCGCGACCACGGTGCCGGACAGCCCGTGATAGAGCGACAGGCTGGTCTGGCTCCCCCACGTCCCGGCGAGGTAATCGGCGCCCGCGCGGGCGTCGTCCAGGTACGCCTCGTGGCCCGTCGCGGCGGCGAGCTCCAGGAAGAACAGCACGATGCCGGCCGCCCCCGCGTAGAGCGAGGCCGGTTCGGGAGCCAGAGCCGACCTGCCCCGGGGATCGGGGTTGGCCCTCCAGTGCCGGCCGCGCTCGTCGTCGACCGCCGCCGACCGAATCCAGCGGCCGGCCATGATGGCGGCGGTCAGCGGTGTCTCAGCACGCTCGCTCGATGAGCGCGTCCGATCCAAGCTCATGCGAGCCATTATCCCACACATTTGGTAGGAAATTAAGGGCTCTCCGAGGAGGTGGGCGTCAACCGTCGAGAGCCGACGGCGTCGCGGGAGCTCCGATCGGGGCGCGGGCCCGGCGCAGCAGGGTGGTCGCGGCCGTCAAGCCGAACAGCGCGGCACCCGGAGGACCGATGATCCACATGGGCCAGAAGTACACCAGGGACGCGCCGGAGACGCTGAGCATGACCCAGACCACGACGTTGATCGACACCTTCACGGCCCAGATCGCCCAGAGGATCCTGAGCCATCTCGGCAGCGTGGCGAGCAGCCCGGCCGGGACCGCCGCCCCACGGGGCGCGGGCTGCGGTTTCGCCTTCGCGCGGGGCAGGTCGCCCAGCAGATCCGCCAGTTCGCCGTACGTCACCGCCTGGAAGGCCCGGCCCAGCCGGTCGTCGTACTCCTGCATGCTGAGCCGGCCCTCGGTCAGCGCGGCGCTGAGCCGCTCGACGACCACCTCGCGATCGCTGTCCGAGGCCCGGATCTTTCGCCGCTCGTTCATCGCACCTCCTTGGATGTCAACCGTCTGCCTCCTCCCGCCGCCGCCCGGTCGAGACGGGTGACCGGACTGCCTGTTCACCGCGCGACCTCCGCGCCGAGCGTTGCCTCGCGGGCGAGCAGGCGGTCGATGGCGGCCCGTTCGGCGTCGTGCGTGTTGTCGTCGTCGCGGCGGCGCGTGGCCATCGCGCTCAGGTACGGCAGGACGGCCGCGCGGTCGACGGCATCGGCGAACGCCTTGGCCATGAGGGTGCGCCCGGCCCGCCGGACCAGCCCGTCGACGGGGGCGGCGGCGAGGATGAGCCAGGTGCACGCCGCGTCGGCGCCCGGCGCGCCCCGGCCGGCGTTCGCCCAGTCGATGACCCGGGGGCCGTCGCCGGTGACGAGCACGTTGCCGGGGTGCAGGTCCAGGTGGAGCAGGTTGTTGCCGGGCGCTCCCCCGGCGGCGGGCAGCCAGCCGGGCGCCCGTACAGTGGCCAGCCGCTGAAGCAGCTCCACCAGGAGGCGCCCGTACGCGGGCGCGCGCCACGGCCGCCAGGTGGCCTCGCGCGCCAGGCTGACGCCGTCGACCCGCTCCATGAGGATGTCGGCGCCGTCGGCGTCGAAGACCTCGGGTGCCGGGAAGCCCTGCCGGCGCGCGTGCCGCATGACCGACGCCTCACGTTCGAGGCTGCGGCCGTCGCGGGCCCGCCGGATCACCTTGCCGGTCCCGGCCTCGAACACGTCACAGTCCTGCCCTGCCGCGAGCAACGTTCCCACACGCATGGTGGTCAGATTAGGCGGTAAAGGAGAGTCATTCTAGTTGTGCGGGATCCGGTGCACTGGCAGCTAATTACCGGCATTTCCTGCCACCGGCTACATAGGTCATCTGCCGCTATCGTGGCGGCAACACCAGTTAATCGTATTCAACCGATTAATTCAGTTGACGGCGCATTCGGGATTAATACTCGAGGAGGTGACACATTGCTGGAGGCAATCGATCTTGTCAAGTGTTATGGCCCGGTCCGAGCCCTCGACGAATTCAGTCTGCACGTGGACGCAGGCGAGATCGTCGGGCTCGTGGGGCACAACGGCGCGGGCAAGACGACCTTCGTGGAGATCGTGTCGTACCTGACCCGCCCGGACGGCGGCCACGTCACCATCGACGGCAGGCCACCGTCCGCGGCCAAGGGCCGGGTCGGCGTCGCACCGCAGCACATCGCGCTCTACCCGTCCGCCAGCGTCAGGGAGCACCTGGAGCTGTTCGGCAAGCTGGCCGGGCTGCGCGGCCAGGCGCTGACCACCGCCATCGACGACATCGTGGCCGCCCTGCGGCTGGGCGACTTCGTCGACCGGCACGCGGCGGTCCTGTCGGGCGGTCAGCAGCGCAGGACCCAGGCGGCCACCGCGCTCATCCACCGGCCCGCGCTGCTGCTGCTCGACGAGCCGACGGCCGGCGCGGACCTGGAGACCCGGCAGGCGATGCTCGACGTGGTGAAGCAGCGCGCGGGCGAGGGCGCCGCCATCGTCTACACCACCCACTACCTGCCCGAGCTCACCGAGCTCAAGGCCACGATCGCGGTCGTCAGGAACGGCCGGGTCATCGCCAGGGGCACCCACGAGGAGCTGGTCGACGGCCTGCCCGGCGAGGTGCAGCTCACCTTCGACAACGAGGAGGAGATCACGGTCTCGACGACGCACCCGGCGAACACCCTGGTCGATCTGCTCAGCCGTGAGGACCGCCCGATCAGCACCGTCGACGTGCGCAACCCCTCCCTCGACGACCTCTACCGATCCCTGGCGGTCAGCAATGCTCCTTGACACCCCGCACACCCAGCACCGGGTCGAACCCCCACCCTCCACGGGCGTGCTCGACTCCCTGCGCGGCGCCGCGTACCGTATCGGCGCGCTGGCCAAGCACAACACGCTCATCCGGCTGCGCGACCCGGGCCAGATGATCAGCTACGTCGCCATGCCGATGGTGCTCATGCTGGTGCTCAAGCCGCTGTACGTCCGGGCCGTCGAGGGCGGTGCCACGCAGGTGGCGACCGGCCTGATGGTGATGTTCTCGGTGTTCGCGATCTCCATCGCGGGCAACGCGATCCTCGTCGAGCGGACCTGGCGCACCTGGGACCGCCTGCGCGCGAGCCGCGCTCCGGCCACCGAGCTGCTGCTCGGCAAGACCCTCCCGATCTTCGTGGTGATGGTCGTGCAGCAGTCGATCCTGCTGGTGTACGGCTGCCTCGTCATCGGGCTGCCGGTGCCGAGGGCCCCGCAATACGTGGTCTTCGCCATCATGATCTGGGCCTTCGCCCTGCTCTCGATCGGCGCGGCACTCGCCACGATCGTCCGCAGCCACGGGGAGCTCAGCGTGATCTCCGACGTCGGCGCCCTGACGCTCAGCTCGCTGGGCGGGGCCCTGGTGCCGTTGAGCATCATGCCCGACTGGGCGCAGGTGGCCGCGCACATCTCGCCCGGCTACTGGGCCCTGACGATGATGCAGGCCGCGGTCCGCGGTGACGCGGCGGGCACCCTGGCACCGGCCGGGGTCCTGCTGGCGATCGGCCTCGTCGCCGGGACGTTCGCCGTCCGCAGGCTCACCCGCGGCTGGGGCCGCGGACATCTGCTGTGAAGTGCCGGCCCGCGGTCAGGGGGCCGCGGGCCGCTCGCCTTTCTGTCGGTAATTCAATGACATGTAGTGAATAGAGGCATGTTGATGGATCAGCAGCATTCACCCGGCGACTCGAAACACTCGGCGGACGAGTCGAATATCGCGATCATCGGCATGGCCGGTCGATTCCCCGGGGCGGACAACGTCGAGACGTTCTGGCGCAACATCAGTGGCGGCGTGGAATCGTTCACCCGGTTCTCCGACGAGGAGCTGATCGACGCGGGGGTCAGTCCGGCGACCTTCCAGCAGCCGAACTATGTCAGGAGCCGGCCGATACTCGAGAACGTCCGGGGATTCGACGCCGGATTCTTTGGTTACAACCCGCGTGAGGCGACCTTGGCCGATCCGCAGCAGCGGATCTTCCTTGAGGTCGCCTGGGAGGTCCTCGAAGCCGCCGGGTACGGCTCGCCCGACGCGCGGGGCAGCGTGGGCGTGTTCGCGGGCACCAACATCAGCGGGTACCTGCTCACCCGGCTCAGGGCGTTCGAGATGGGCATCGACCCGTCCGCCCTGATGATCGGCAACGACAAGGACGCGCTCACCACGAACGTGTCGTTCCGGCTCAACCTCTCGGGCCCGAGCGTGGCCGTACAGACGTTCTGCTCGACCTCCCTGGTCGCGGTGCACCTGGCGAGCGATGCGCTGCGCCGGGGCGACTGCGAGATCGCGCTGGCCGGCGGCGTGTCGGTGCGTATCCCCGACCGGGTCGGGTACCTGTGGGAGGAGGGCGGCCAGGAGTCGCCCGACGGCCACGTGCGCACGTTCGACGCCGAGGGCAAGGGCAGCATGTTCGGCGACGGGGCCGCCGTGGTCGCGCTCAAGCGCCTGGACCGCGCGATCGCCGACCGCGACACCGTGCACGCCGTCATCCGCGCCTCCGCGATCAACAACGACGGCGCGCTCAAGTTCAGCTACCTGGCGCCCAGCATCGACGGGCAGCGCCGGTGCGTCAGCAGGGCGATCGAGCGGGCCGGGGTCGACCCGTCCGAGATCTCGTACGTCGAGGCGCACGGCACCGCGACCGAGGTGGGCGACCCGATGGAGGTCGCCGCGCTGACCAGCGCCTTCGGCCCCACCAAGGACAAGCAGTACTGCCTGCTCGGCTCGATCAAGCCGAACGTCGGCCACCTCGACCGCGCGTCGGGCGTCACCGGGCTCATCAAGGTCGTCCAGTCCCTGCGCAACGAGCTCATCCCGGGCACCCTGCACTACCGGTCCCCGAACCGGGAGATCGACTTCGACAGCAGCCCGTTCCGCGTCACCTCCGAGGTCACGCCTTGGCCGCGCGAGGAGGACCGGCCGCGCATCGCCGGCATCAGCTCCCTGGGCATGGGCGGCACGAACGCGCACGCGATCGTCACCGAGGCCCCGGTGCCCGAGCCGCGCCCCGAGCGCCCCCGCCGCTGGCAGGTGCTGCCGGTCTCGGCCCGCTCCGAGTCGGCCGCCGAGCAGGCCTGCGCCAGGCTCGCCGACCGGCTGGAGATCGACTCCGACCTCGAACTGGGCGACGTCGCCTACACGCTGCAGGTCGGCCGCAAGGTCTTCGGCCACCGCAGGGTCGTCGTGGCCGACTCGACCGGCCGGGCCGCCACCCTGCTCGCCGACCCGGCCGGGCGGCTGGGCCGGAACGACGCGACCGTGGGCCGCCGGGTCGGCTTCCTGATCGCCGGGGTCGGCGAGCAGTATCCCGGCATGGTGGCCGCGCTCTACGCGGACGAGCCCGCCTTCCGCGCCGACGTCGACGAGTGCCTGACCGTCCTCGGCCTCACCGAGGCGGCGCAGTTGTCCGACGTCTTCGTACCCGCCGAGCGAAAGGACACAGGCGGCGACCTCGCCCGGCTCCTGGGCCGGACCGGCGACCCGGCGACCGGCTCCACGGCGGAGGCGCACCTGATCCAGCCCGCCGTCTTCGTGGCCGAGTACGCCCTGGCCCGCCAGTTCATGCGCTGGGGCATCACCCCCGAGATCATGGTCGGCTACAGCCTCGGCGAGTACGTGGCCGCCTGCCTGTCCGGCGTCCTCTCACTCCCCGACGCGCTCCGGCTGGTCGCCTACCGGGCCAAGTTGATCACCTCGCAGCCCGAGGGCGCCATGCTCGCGGTGGCCGCCGACGAGCGGCGGCTGCGCGCGGTGCTCGGCGAACTGTCCGCCCGCGACCTGGACGTGGCGGTGCGCACCGGCTCGCAGCTCGTCCTGGCCGGGCCCGTCGCGGCGGTCGACGCGGCCGGCGCGCTGCTGCTGGAGGCGAAGATCGGCTGCCGCCGCCTGGACACCACGCACGCCTTCCACTCCCGGACGCTGGAGCCGGTGGCCGCCGAGCTGACCGCCTGGATCAGCGACAACGTCACCCTGCGCCCCCCGGTCATCCCGTACGTCAGCAACGTCACCGGCCGCCTGGCCACCGCGGACGTCGTCACCGACCCCGGCTACTGGGCCCGGCACATGTGCGAGACCGTGGAGTTCGGCTCCGGGCTCGCGCACGTGCTCGGCGGCGGCGACCTCTCCCTGGTGGAGATCGGCCCCGGCCAGTCGCTCGGCGCGCTCACCCGCGGCCATCCGGAGTGCGACCGCGCGCAGTGGCCGCTGATCGTCACCACACTGCCCGCCGCGAACGACCGCCTCGACACCCACGCCGCCACCGCCACGGCCGTCGGCAAGCTCTGGCTGGCCGGCGTCTCCGTCGACTGGGCGGCCATGCACGACGGCTGGGCGCCCGGCCGGATCCCGCTGCCGACGTACCCGTTCGAGCACCAGGACTACTGGCTGGACATCGACCAGACCGCGGCGAGCACCGGCGCGCCCGCGATCGACGACAGCGACCCGACCAGCATCCTGAACGCCCTCCCCCGGCTGCCCGACGAGCGCTGGATCAACGTGCCGACCTGGCGCCAGACCGCGCCGCGCCCGGCGCGCGCGGAGGAGGCGGGCCGCTGGCTGGTCTACACCGACGCGGGCCGCGCCGACACGTTCGCCGCCACGCTGCGCGAGCATCTGGAGGCGGCGGGGCACCGGGTGGTGCTGGTCCGTCCCGGCGAGCGGTTCGCCGCCGGGCCCGGCGGCCTGGTGGTCCGGCCCGGCTCGCCGGAAGACGCCGTCAGCGCGCTGCGTGCGCTGGCCGAGCAGGACTTCCAGCCCGAGCGCGTGGTGCACCTGTGGACCGCGGAGGAGAACCCGGACACGACCGACGAGTGCCTGCGGCGCGGCCTGCACACCCTGGTCTCGCTCGCGCGGGCCTCGGGCGACATGGGGATCACACAGTGGTCGCTCGACATCGTCACCATCGGCGGCCAGCGGGTGCTCCCCGGTGACCGGGTCATCCCGGAACGCGGCACCCTGCTCGGCCCGACCCGCCTGATCCCGGTCGAGTACCCGCGCGTCCGCACCCGCCTGATCGACATCGACACGGCGTCCTCGCCGCGCGACCTCCTCACCGAGCTGCGCGCCGAACCCGCCGACCAGGTCGTGGGGCTGCGCGGCGGCCGACGCTGGGTCCCGGAGTACGAGGTGCTCGACGCGTCCTGCATCGACCAGAACGCCCCCAAGACCCAGGTACGCCGGGGCGGCACCTACCTCGTGACCGGCGGCCTCGGCGGCATCGGCCTGGCCATGGCGGAACGGCTCGCCGAGCACTACCAGGCCCGCCTCGTCCTGATGGGCCGCACCCCCGTGCCGCCGAAGGACCAGTGGGGCCCCATCCTGGCCTCGGAGCGGACCGCCGACGAGGTACGCCGGCGGATCGAGGGCCTGCGCCGGCTGGAGGCCGCGGGCATCGAGGCCGTCACGGTCGCCGGCGACGTCTCCCAGCCCGACGACGTACGGCGCGCGGTCGGCGCGGCGATCGACACGTTCGGCGAGCTCAACGGCGTGCTGCACTGCGCCGGAGTGCCGGCCGTCGGCCTGATGCAGTTCAAGACGGCCGCCGACATCCAGCGGACGCTGGCGCCGAAGGTGGCGGGCACGCTGGCCATCGCCGAGGCGCTGCGGGATGTGCCGGTCGACTTCGTCGCGCTGTTCTCCTCCACCACGTCGGCGACCGGCGGCGGCGCGGGCCAGGTCGACTACTGCGCGGCCAACGCCTACCTCGACGCGTTCGCGCTCAGCGACCCGCTGCCCGGCGTGACCGTGACGGCCATCGACTGGTGCGAGTGGACCTGGAACGGCTGGACCGACGGCCTGGAGAACTACGACGAAGGCTCCAAGCACTACTTCACGTGGTACCGGGAGAACTTCGGCATCACCTTCGACCAGGGCTACGAGACGCTGCTGCGGGTGCTGGCCAGCGGCGAGGCGCACGTGATCACCTCGACCCAGGACTTCGCCCCGCTGGTCGCGATGAGCCGCCGCTCGTCGATCGAGAGCCACCAGGCCACGGTGAAGAAGATCCGCGACGCGTTCGGCCGCCACCCGCGGCCCGAGCTGTCGACCGCGTACGTCGAGCCGCAGTCACCGGCCGAGGAGGCCATCACCGCAGTCTGGGCCGAGGCGCTCGGCCTGGAGCAGGTCGGCATCCACGACAACTTCTTCGAGCTCGGCGGCAACTCGCTGCTCGGCATGGAGATCATCGCCGAGGTCCGCAAGGCCCTCGAACTGTCCTACCTGCCACCGCACATCCTCTACCAGTCGCCCACGGTCGCCTCGCTCGCCGAAGCCGCGACCTCGGGGGACCAGCAGGATCAGCAGACCCTCGGGGCCCTTGACCAGCGACGGTCCCGCATCGAACAGCGACGCAACATGCTCCGTGGGAGGGCTTCATGACGGAATCCGATTACGACTCGGCGGTCGCACTGATCGGCATGTCCGGTCGCTTTCCAGGGGCGAGCAGCGTCGACGAGCTGTGGCGCAACGTCCTGGCCGGGATCAAGGGACTGCGCGAGATCACCGACGAGGAACTGGCCGAGTCCGGCGTCGAGCCGGGCAAGGTGGCCGACCCGCGCTACGTGCGCGTCGGCGGCCCGATCGACGGCCTCGACCGGTTCGACGCCACGGTCTTCGGGATCAACCCCCGCGAGGCCGAGATGATGGACCCCCAGCACAAGTTCTTCCTCGAATGCTCGTGGGAGGCGCTGGAGAGCGCCGGATACTGCCCCACCGACACGCCCGGACAGGTCGCCGTCTTCGCGGGCTGCGGCTTCCCCGACTACATCGTCCAGAACATCCAGCACCTCGCCGGCCAGCCCGGCGGCGCGCTGCTCATGGCCGTCGGCAACGAGCGCGACTCGCTGGCCTCGCTCGTCTCCTACAAGCTCGGGCTGCGCGGCCCGGCCGTCACCGTGCAGACCTTCTGCTCCACCTCGCTGGTCTCGGTGCACCTGGCCTGCCAGAGCCTGCTGACGTACGAGTGCGACCTCGCGCTGGCGGGCGGCGCGTTCACCCCGCTCCCCCAGCCCGCCGGCTACCTGTACGAGCAGGGCGGGATCATGTCGCCCGACGGCCGGGTACGCAGCTTCGACGCCGAGGCGAGCGGCACGGTCATGGGCAGCGGCGTCGGCACGGTCGCGCTCAAGCGCATGTCCGACGCGATCAAGGACGGCGACGTCATCCACGCGGTCATCCTCGGCTCGGCGGCCAACAACGACGGCCGGATGCGCGCCGGCTACACCGCGCCCGGCGTCGACGGGCAGGCCGAGGTCATCGAGTCCGCGCTGGGCGTGGCCGGGGTCAAGTCCGACACCATCGGCTACGTCGAGTGCCACGCGACCGGCACCATGCTGGGCGACTCGATCGAGCTGGCCGCGATGAACCGGGTGTTCGCCCAGCCCCGCGAGACGCCGTGCGTGCTGGGCTCGCTCAAGCCGAGCATCGGCCACCTCGACCGTGCCTCCGGGGTCACCGGGCTGATGCGGGCGGCGCTCAACCTCAAGAACGAGCTGCTGCCCGGCACTCCGCACTACGAGACGCCCAACCCGGCGCTGGCCACGGCGCAGGACCGGTTCACGGTGCTCACCGAGCACCGGGCCTGGCCCGCGGGGCCGCACCCGCGGCGGGCCGGGGTCAGCTCGTTCGGGCTCGGCGGGACCAACGCGCACGTGGTGCTGGAGCAGGCTCCGGTACGGCCTTCGCGGCCGGCCCGGCCCGGACCGCACCTGCTGACGTTCTCGGCCGCCGACGGCCAGGCGCTGTCGGACCTCACCGGTCTGCTGCGGGAGCACCTCGCCGGTGACCTCGCCGACGACCTGGCCGATGTGGCGTACACGCTCCAGGTGTCGCGCGGCGGCTTCGCGACGCGGCGCGCGGTCGTGGTCCGGGACCGGGACGACGCGGTCGCGGCGCTGGCCGACCCGGCGCGCTGGATCGACGCCAAGACGCAGCGCCGCAACCCCAAGGTCCGCCTGGTCACGCCGACCGGCGACGTCCCGGCCACCTGGTGGGCGGACCTGCGCACGACAGCCGACCGCCTGACCCGCCCCGGCACCGCCACCGCCTTCCCCGGCACCGCCAGCGCCGCTGCCACCCCCGGCGCCGCCAGCGCCGCCGTATCCCCTGAGGACGCGGTCGCGGCGCTGGCCGAGGCGCTCACCGCGCTCGGCGTGCGCCTGCTTCACGACGGGACCGACACGTCCGGCGTCGAGGAGATCGTGGTGGCCCCCGCCGACGGCGAGAGCGCCGCGGAGTGGCTGCTATCCACCGTGGCCCGGCTGTGGCAGGCCGGTAGCGCCATCGACTGGGCGGTTCTGCACCAGGGCGCGGGCCTGCGGGTCGAGCTGCCCACCTACCCGTGGCAGAAGCGCCGGTTCTGGGTCAAGGCCAATCCGAACATGATGGCCGCGCCGCCGAGCACCGGTAAGACGTTCGACCGCTCGAAGTGGACGCACCTGCCGACCTGGCGGCAGCGGCCGCTTCCGCTCGGCGGTCTCGACGAGCAGCTCCGGCTGGCCGGGCCCTGGCTGGTCTTCACCGACGACGCCCGGGGCGAGGCCCTGGTCGAGCGGCTGACCGAGGCGGGCGCCGAGGTGACGGCGGTGCGCCGGGGTGACCGGTTCACCGAGGACGACACCGGACATTTCACGATTCGCCCTGACAAGGCGGACGACATGGCCGAGGTGCTCTACTCGCTCGTGGTCGTCCCGCGCTCGATCGTCCACGCCTTCAGCCTGGCCGCCGCCGAGGCGGGGCCCGGGCAGGACCCCATCGCCCACTTCGACGCCGAGCAGAACCGCGGCTTCTACTCCGCCCTCGCGCTGGCCCGCGAGCTCGTCGACAACACCGGCTCCGCGCCGCGCGCCGAGCTGGTCCTGCTGACGTCGGGCGCGGTGGGCGTGGTCGGCTCGGACCTGCGCCATCCCGAGCACGCGACGCTCGCGGCACTGGCCCCGAGCCTGCAGCAGGAGAACCCGCGCCTGCGCTGCCGCCACATCGATGTCACGCCGGACTCGGGCGCGATCAAACAGGGGCCGGACACCGTTGGACAGGCGCCGGACGCCGTTGGGCCTCTCCGGGAGCTCGCCACGCAGGTCCTGGCCGCTTCCGTCGCTCCGCACGAGGGGCCGGTCGCGGTGCGCTCCGGCGAGACGTGGCTGCGGCAGTACGAGCAGTACCCCATCGACGAGCCAAGCCCGGAGCAGCGGCCGTTCCGCGACGGCGACACCGTGCTGATCACCGGCGGTCTCGGCGACGTCGGCCTCGTGCTCTCCCGCCACCTGGCCAGCCGGTACGGCTGCCGCCTGGTGCTCACCGCCCGCGCCCCGCTGCCGCCCCGCGCGGAGTGGGACGCCTACCTGGCCTCGGTGCCGCAGGGCGGGGAGCGTACGGCGCGGCACATCCGCAACATCCGCGACCTGGAGGAGCGCGGCGCCACCGTGCTCGCCCTGTCGGCCGACGTGGCCGACGAGGCCGGGATGCGGGCGGTCGTCGAGGCGGCGGTCGAGCGGTTCGGCGGCATCGACGTGGCCGTGCACGGCGCGGGCGTCCAGGACGGCGGCTACTTCAACTTCGCCCACCTCATGGACCGCGACCAGTGCGACGCCCACCTGGCCGCCAAGGTCAACGGCTTCCATGTGCTGGAGGCCGTATTGGGAGAGCAGGCCCCCGACCGGCGCATCACGCTGTCGTCGATCGCGGCGGTGCTCGGCGGGATGACGCTGGCGCCGTACGCGGCGGCGAACGCGGCGCTCGACGCCTACATCCGCGTGGCCCGGCTGGCGGGCGGCCGGTGGGTCACCGTCGACTGGGACACCTGGAACATCGACCCCGACCGGCTCGAAGGCCACAGCGGTGCGGTGATCGACTACGCGATGGCGCCCGCGGAGGGCGTGGACGTGTTCGAGCGGGCCCTCTCGGCCGCCGACCGCGTCGGGCACCTGGTCATCTCGACGGGTTCGCTGGACGCGCGCATCGCGCAGTGGGTCACCGGTGACATCCACGAGGCCGGCGACGACGATCTCGACGACGACCGTGAGCGCCACCCGCGCCCCGACCTGAGCACCCCGTACGTCGAGCCGGCCGAGGGCACCGAGGCGACGCTGTCCGGCATCTGGTCGAGAGTGCTGGGCATCGATCCGATCGGCGCCACGGACAACTTCTTCGAGCTCGGCGGCCACTCGCTGCTCGCGATCGAGCTGACCACCCGGATCCGCAAGGCCCTGAACGCCTCGGTGCCGGTCACCGGGCTGCTGGAGTGCCCGACGGTCCGCCAGTTGGCCGCCCTGCTGGACTCCCGGGATGAGGTGGCGGCGTGAAGCAGCCCGAGTATCTCCGCAAGATCCAGAGCTTCGCCCGGCGCGAGCTGCTCGACAAGGACGCCTACCTGGACTCGCTGGCCGAGGCGCCGATGCCGCTGTACAAGCGCTTCGCCGACACCGGCCTGGCGAACTGGTGGCTGCCCAAGGAGTCGGGCGGGCTCGGGCTGGGCCTGGAGGAGAGCGTCCGCATCGTCTCCGAGCTGGCCTACGCCGACGCGGGCGTGGCGTTCACGCTGTTCATCCCGGTGCTGACGACGAGCATGGTCCAGTGGTACGGCTCCGCGGAGCTCCAGGAGCGCCATCTGGGCCGGCTGGCGGCCGAGAACGGGTTCTGCGCCACGCTCGGCAGCGAGCACGCCGCGGGCAGCGAGCTGGCCCGGATCTCCACCAGGGCGACCCGCGACGGCGACGAGATCGTGCTCGACGGGCAGAAGGCGTTCTCCACCAACACCGACTTCGCGCAGTTCATCGTGGTGATCGCGCGGGCCCAGGACGACCCGGCGGGCTACCTCGCGGTCCTGGTGCCGCGTGACACGCCCGGCATCCGCGTGGACAAGCGGTGGGACGTGATCGGCCTGCGCTCGTCGGCGACCTACCAGGTCACGTTCACCGGCTGCCGGGTGCCCGCGGCCAACGTGCTGCGCGGCAACGGCCTGCGGCTGCTGGAGGTCGGGCTGAACGCCAGCCGCATCCTCATCGCCACGACCGCGCTCGGCATCGCCCGCCGGATCCGCGACGTGTGCATGGAGTACGGCAAGGCCAAGTCGGTGAAGGGCTCGCCGCTGGCCAACAACGCGGTCTTCGCCGCTCGCCTGGGCCAGTTCGAGATGCAGATCGACGTGATGGTGAACCAGTGCCTGGCCGCGGCCCGCGCGTACGACGCGGTCGCGGCCCGGCCGGACGCCGGCGAGGAGTTCCTGCGCATCGGGACGCTCAAGTCGGCGCTCACCGCGAAGATGTTCTGCGGCCAGACCGGGTGGCAGATCGCGTCCACGGCCTCGGAGATGTTCGGCGGGCTCGGGTACACGCACGACTCGGTCATCGGCAAGCTGCTGCGGGACGTGCGCTACGTGTCGATCGTCGAGGGCGGCGACGACGTACTGCGTGACCTGGTGTTCAGCCGTTACGTGGTGCCGGTGTCGAAGCGGTCATGAGGCGCCCGCGGCGGTGACGACCGCCGCGGCGTAGCCCGGCGCGACGTCGAGCCAGCGGACAGGCAGGGCGGCGCCGGGCGGCGAGGAAGAGGAGAGCACGGTCCCGTGGGCCGTGCTCTCTTCGTGTACCAAGACGTTGCGGAGCCCGGCCAAGCCCACCCCGACGGTCTTGACGTACGCCTCCTTCGCCGTCCAAAGGCGGAAATATCCGGTACGGCATCCGGCGGGGTCGGCCGCCCGCAGCCGGTCGACCTCCTCCGGCTGGTACATGCTGCCGGCCATCGCCAGGCAGTCGAGGTCCTCGCGGATCCGCTCGACGTCCACGCCGACCCTGGATCCCGGCGGCGCCACCGCCACCAGCGCCCACTCCTCGGAGTGCGACAGGTTGAAGTCGGGGGCGGCCCGGCCCTGGGGCAGGGCCAGGTACGGCCGGCCGCCGTCCTCCGCGCCGAAGGCCAGACGCGCGGCGCGCACGCCGCACACCTCGCCGAGTATGGCGCGGAGCGCTGCGTGCGCGACCGTGAACCGATGCCGCTCCCGGACCGAGCCGAGCCGCCGGGCCCGCTCGCGCTCGGTGTCGGAGAGCGAGCGCCACCATCCCGGCCCGGACGGCCGGTCGAGGTGGATCTTCCACACTCTGAGCCGCGTCATGCCCACGCGCGCAGCGCCTCCGAGATGTGCTTGTGCGTCAGCTTCGCCTGCTCGAACACGGCGAAGTGCCCGCCGACGAACGTGTGCAGGTCGAACCGTCCCATGGTCTGGTCCCGCCAGCCGGCCACCAGTCCCCGGCCGGCCCTCGGGTCGTCGGTGCTCGGCAGCGCGGTGATCGGAACGTTCAGGGCGGGCTCGGCGTAGTACTCGTAGGTCTCCTTGACGCTGAAGTCGGCCTGGATGGCGGGCAGGATCATCTCCAGCACGGACGGGTCGTTCAGCAGCCAGTCGGGCGTCCCGCCGAGCTTGCGCAGCATCTCCACCAGCTCGGGGCGGCTCATGTCACGCACCGGCGGCCCGTCGTCGAACGGCCGGTGCGGGGCGACACAGCCGGAGACGAACAGGTGCACCGGCTCGGGCCCGCCCCGGCGGCGGATCTCCCGCAACAGCTCGAACGAGACCAGCGCGCCCAGGCTGTGCCCATAGACGGCGTACCGGCGGCCTCCGCCCACCTCGGCCAGGATGACGTCGGCCAGGTCGGAGACCAGCGGCGCCATCCGCTCGTACGGGGGTTCGCGCAGCCGGTTCTCCCTCCCGGCCGGCTGGACCGGCAGCACCGCCACGCCCGGCAACCTGTTCTGCCACGCCCGGTAGGCCGAGGCCCCGCCCCCGGCGTGCGGCAGGCAGAACAGCGCGAGAGCGTCGGCCGCCGCGCCGGTCTGCGCCCGGTACGGCAGCCACCGCTGCATCACATCCGCGCTTGTCACATCATTGACGGTCATCGTGCCTCAATCCGCGATTTCTAGCTGCACGTACGGCGGAGGCGGCTGCACGCTCGTCAGATCGGCCTCCAGCACCACGTGGGCGCCGTTCCGCTCCACCTCCCTGAACCCCGCGAACGCGTAGGTGACCTGCATCATCCGGTTGCGTCCCGTCTCCACGAAGTCGGCCCGCACCGAGACCCCGGCCTCCTTGGCCAGCCGCATGATGTGGTTGAGCATCACCATCCCGACACCGCGCGACATGACCCGGCACGACATCAGCATCATGTTGAGCCGCCAGGAGGTGTCCTCCTTCTCGACCAGGGCGAGCCCGATCTTGCCGTAGCTGCCGAACCGGTCGGTGAGCGAGGCCACCAGCAGCAGGTGGTCCGGCGACTCGCGCAGCTCGTCGAGCTCCTCGTAGGAGTAGGTGCGGCCGGTCGAGTTGAGCTGGTTGGTGCGTACCGTCAGCTCCTCGGCCCGCTGGAGGTCCTCGCGGCGGGCCGAGGCGATGGTGAAGGCCATCTTCAGCCCGGCCAGGAACTCCTCGTTGGTGCCGACGAAGTCGCTCTCCAGCTCGTCCCTGGCGATCTGCCCCTGGTACATGCCGCGCCGCTGCGCCGACTCGTCGGTGACGAACCGGGGCGTGAAC
The DNA here is from genome assembly GCF_040638335.1 of Nonomuraea sp. NPDC026600. Taxonomy (NCBI): domain Bacteria; kingdom Bacillati; phylum Actinomycetota; class Actinomycetes; order Streptosporangiales; family Streptosporangiaceae; genus Nonomuraea; species Nonomuraea sp. NPDC026600. The sequence goes on along the minus strand of NZ_JBEZYD010000008.1, from coordinate 284,867 downwards.
TCGGGCCGTACCAGCGCCTCGTCCACGTCGACGACGTCGACGCAGGTCACCTCCGGCACCTCGTGCGCCACCTCTGCGCGCTCGAACTCCTGGTCGTCCACGAACGCGAACGCGTCGAGCCCGAGGTTGAGCGCCTTGGAGATCTGCCGGATCGAGTCGGACTTGGCGTTCCAGTTGATCCGCGGGTAGAGGAACAGGTCGTCCAGGCCGAGCTCGCGCAGCTTGCCGAACGCCGCCTCGTGGTCGTTCTTGCTGGCCACCGAGTGCAGCACGCCCATGCGGTCCAGCCGTCTGATGTGCTCGACGACCGCCGGGCGTACCGTGACGTTCTCGTCCTCCAGCAGCACGCCGTCCCACAGCGTGTTGTCGAGGTCCCACACGACGCACTTGATGCGGCCCTGCTTGGGCTTCTCGTGAATGACGGCCACACTCACAACGCCACCTCCCGTGCCGCCATGCCGGCGATCGTGATGCGCTGGATCTCGTTGCTGCCTTCGATGATCTCCATGACCTTGGCGTCCCGGTAGAAGCGGGCCACGGGGTAGTCGGGGCTGCAGCCGTTGGCGCCGTGGATCTGGACCGCCTCCGACGCGTGCCTGGCGGCCGCGGTGGACGCGAAGTACTTCGCCACCCATGTCGCCATGATCGTGGACGCCTCGCCGGCGTCCTTGAGCCGCCCCGCCTCGGCCAGCAGCAGCCGGGCCGCCCGCGCGTCGGTGACCATGTCGGACAGCTTGGCCTGGATCAACGGCAGGTCCCGCAGCACCGACCCGCCGACCTCGCGGGCCGCGGTGTACGTCGCCGACGCCTCCAGGCACGCCTGGATGATGCCGACCGACCCGGCCGCCACGCTGTAGCGGCCGAGGTCGAGCGTGCCGGTGAGCACCATGCCCGCGGTGAACCCGCTGGGCCCGAGCAGCGCGTCGGCGTCGAGGGCGACGTCGTCGAACGTCACCTCCGCGAGCATCGACGCGCGGGTGCCCAGCATGTCGTCGATCGGGCGCACCTCGACCCCGGGACTCTCCCTGGGCACCAGGAACGCGCCGATGCTCGACGCCGTACGGGCGAACACCAGGTACAGGTCAGCCCGCTGGCCGCCGGTGATCCACTTCTTGCCGCCGTTGAGCGTCCAGCCCGTGCCGGACTGGACGGCGGTCGTGCTGATGCCCGAGGTGTCGCTGCCCGCGCCGGGCTCCGACAGGCAGAACGCGCCCAGGACCGCGCCCTTGGCCAGGGCCGGGGTCCACTTCTCCCGCTGCGCCACGCTGCCCCACCGCTGCACCGCCCACGACACCATGGTGTGGACCGTGAGCAGGCTGCGGACGGACGAGCAGCCGCGGCCCACCTCCTCGTGGACCTCGCCCAGGGTGACCAGGTCCATTCCGGACCCGCCCACCTCCTCGGGCAGGAAGGGGGCCCACAGGCCCGCCTCGGCCATCCGGTCCAGCAGTTCCTCGGGGATGTAGCCGGCCTGGTCGTACGCCTCGGCGTACGGAACGATGTACGTGTCCACGAACGCGCGCGCACCGGCCCGGTCGGTGACCGGGACCGAGACTGGTGCGGCGTCGAGCGCGCTCGGTGCCGGGACGGCGATCGTCACGCGGCCAGCTCCTCCGACAGCCGGCCCACCAGCTCGGCCATCGAGCCGGCGGTCCGGAAGTTGTCGATCCGCAGCTCCTCGTTCGGGATGGTGACCTCGAAGGTCTTCTCCACGAACATCACCAGCTCCATCGCGAACAGCGAGTTGACGAAGCCCAGGGAGAAGATGTCCTGGTCTCCGGTGATCTCGGCCTGCGGGTAGCGGCTGCGGACGAAAGCGAGGATCTGCGCCTCCGCGGTGTTCGACATTGCTCTGCTCCTTTTGTTGGTGTTAGTTGGCGTAGGTGAAGAAGCCGCGGCCGGACTTGCGTCCGTGCAGGCCGGCGTCGGTCATCTGCTTGAGCAGCGGGCACGGCCGGTACTTGCTGTCGGCGTAGTGCTCGTACAGCACCTCGACGCTGTAGAGGATGGTGTCGACGCCGATCAGGTCGGCGGTCTCCAGCGGCCCCATGGGATGGCCGAAGCAGCTACGGAACACCTCGTCGACCGACTCGGCCGTGGCCACGCCCTCGTGGACGAGATAGGCGGCCTCGTTGACGGTGAGCATGAGCACCCGGTTGGAGATGAAGCCGCACGAGTCCTTGACGTCGACGGCCCGCTTGCCCATCGCGGTCAGCAGGTTCCTGGTCCGCTCGATGGTGTCGGGGGTGGTGTGGAAGCCGGGGATCAGCTCGACGGCCGGCTTGGCGGGCACCGGGTTCATGAAGTGCACGCCGATGACCTTGCCGGGACGGCCCGTCACGGCGCCGACCTTGGTGATCGGGATGGCGGAGGTGTTGACGACGAACACGGTGTCGGGCCCGCAGGCCGCGTCGAGCGCCTCATAGACCTCGCGCTTGACGTCCCAGTTCTCCGTCACGTTCTCGATGACGATCTCCGCCTTGGCCAGGGCGCCGGCGCCGACGGCCGTGGTGATCCTGGCGAGGATCGCGTCCGCGTCCAGGGCCGGGCCGCCCATCAGGCGGCTCATCCGGCTGTTGCGCTCGATGATCGCCCGCGCCTGCTGGAGGATCTGCTCGTCCTTGTCGACCAGGACCACGTCGTGGCCGGTCTGGGCCAGGTTCTGGGCCACTCCGACGCCCATCACGCCGGCGCCCACTACGCCGATCACTGTCATGACTGCTCCGTTCCTTGTGCTGGTCTCTTCGGTGGTCTCACCGGCCGCGTCTGCGGGCGGCGGAGGCTTCGAGTCCCGATCGGCGTAGCTGCGCACGTACGTGGCTGCCGCCGTCGGCGCCGTTCCCGAACGCGTGACCCGCGCCCGAGGACAGGGCCTCGATGGTCTGGCCGAGTGCCGACACGGTCGGCGCCTCGTAGAGGATGTGCGGCGGCAGTTCGTCCAGCTCGAACGCCCGGCGCATCGCGGCCACGATGCTGACGCCGAGCAGCGAGTTGCCGCCGAGCTCGAAGAAGTTGTCCAGGACGCCGACCCGGTCGAGCTTGAGCGAGTCGCACCAGATGCCGGCGATCTGCTCCTCGGCCGACCCCGACGGCTCCTGGTAGGGGGTGACCAGCTCCGGGCGGGGGTGCCGCTCGCCGGTCGCTGAGGAGATGGCGGGCGAGGTGACCGCCTCCAGGTTGAACCGCGAGCTGCCGAGCACCACCGTCGGGAAGTCCTGCGTGGACACCACGACCCTGGGCTCGCCGCTGGCCAGCGCGCGCAGCAGCGCCCGCCAGCCGTCCTCGAAGTCGATGCCGACACGGGCCCGGTTGTCGCGGAAGAACTGCTGCAACGCGCCGTCGTACCCGGCCAGGCCCTCCTCCCAGGCGTTCCAGGTCCACTCGCCCCAGTCGATGGCCAGGACGCGCCTGCCGGTGCCGGCCAGCCGGTGGGCGTAGCCGTCGAGGAAGGCGTTGGCGGCGCAGTAGTCCACCTGACCCGGACCGCCGCCGGTCGCCGAGGTGATGGAGGCGAACAGCACCAGGAAGTCCAGCTCGACCTCGTCGGGCTCGCCGATGCGCAGCGCCTCGGCGATGGCCAGGGTGCCCGCGATCTTCGGGGCGAGCACCTGGTCCAGCTCGTCGGACCGCTTGAACTGCATCAGCCCCATGCCGGGGACGCCCGCGGCGTGGAGCACGCCGTGGAGGGCGCCGAAGCGCTCGACCGCCGTGTCCACGGCTCGGCGGACGTCCTCGGGCTTGCTGACGTCACCGGTGACGATCTCGACACGGGCGCCGAGCTTCTCGATCTCGGTCACCTGAGCGATCCGCCGCCTGGTCACCTCATCGACCGCACCCGCGCCTTCCCCTGCGGCGCCCGCCAGGATGCGGGACCACTCCGCGCGGGGTGGCAGGCCGCGGCGGGCGAGGAGGACGAGGTTGGCGTGGCAGTCGCGGGCCAGGCGTTCGGCCAGGCCGAGCGCGATGCCGCCGAGCCCGCCCGTGATCAGGTAGACGCCGCCTTCGCGGAGCGTCTCCAGGTCCGGATCGACCGCCATGGTCTCGTACCCGGGCACCCAGCGACGACCGTGGCGCAGCGCCACGATCCGATCAGCCTGCGGCCTGCGCAACTCGGCCACCAACCCACCAACCACCGAACCACCCCGACCGCGCCGACCGGCGGGCGCGGGGGCACCCGAACCGGCGATGGTCTCCAGGTCGATGAGGCGGGTGGCGACCTTCGGGTATTCCAGGGGGATCACCAGGCAGGGCCCGATCAGCGTCGCGCCGTCCGGGTTCGACACGTCGTCGCCCAGTACCTGCTGCGTGCCGGTGACGGCGACGTCCAGGGACCAGTCGTCGGTGCCGGACTCGGCCGCCGCCCGGGCCAGCGCGACCAGCGTGTGCAGGCCGTACCGGATGGTGGTGTCGGCGGGCGCGGCGTCGAGCGTCCAGAGGTGGACCACCCGCTCCAGCGGCCGACCGGCGGCACGCAGGTCGCGCAGCAGCGAGAGCGTGTCGCTCACGCTGCCGGGCCGCACCGTGTATCCGTCGGCGGTGGCGGCGTACGCGTCGCCGGGGCGTACCAGCGTGACAGCGGCACCCGCCGTCCGCCGAAGCTCGGCGGCCACCTGGTCGGCGACCCCATCGCGGGTGTAGACCAGCCACGAACCCGGCTGCGCGCCCGGCGCCGGCGGGGCCGTCTGCCGCCACACAGGCAGGTACATCCACTGGTCTTCCGGCAGCCTCGGCAGGTTGGTGATCGCCTCGAACAGGTTGTCCGGGTCGAGCGCGGGAAGCGCACCGACCGGCTGCCGCCGCGCACCACCCGCGGGCGGGTCGATCCAGTAACGCTGACGTTGGAACGGGTACGTAGGCAGCGGAATCCGCCCCGGCAACCCGGCGGTGGGCGCGGCGTTCTGCTGTCTGCCGTGGTGGGCGGCCCAGTCGAGGTCGGCGCCGAGCAGCCACAGCCGGGCCAGGCAACCGGCGAGCACCGCGTCGTCCGGACGGCTGTCGCTGCCGCCGGGCAGCGCGTTGAGGATGAGCGGCCACCGCTGCGGCGGGCACCCGGCGGCGCGTACCAGGGCGCCGAGCGACTGCCCCGGACCGATCTCGACCACGGCCAGCTCGGGGTCGGCGAGCAGCACGTCGACCCCGTCCGCGAACCGTACGGTCCCGCACATGTGCCGCGCCCAGTAGCCCGGGTCGCACACCAGGTCCGCGTCGGCGATCTCGCCGGTGACGTTCGAGATGTACGGCAGGACGGGCGGGTTGAGCTCGACGTTCGCCTCGACCCAGGCGGTGAGCTCGTCGCTCAGACGGGCCAGCATCCGGGAGTGGAAGGCGTGGGTGGTCTGCAGCGGACGGCACGGGATCTCGGCCCGCCGCAGGTCGGCGAGGAGCCCGTCCATCACCTCGACGGGACCGGCGACGACCGTCACCTGCGGGCCGTTGACGGCGGCGAGGTCCAGCCCCCGCTCGTCGAGCTTGAACCGGCGGCGCACCTCGCCGGCGGGCAGCGACACGGCGGCCATCGAACCGGCCGGCACACCGTCGATCAGCTTCGCCCGGTACGTCACCAGCGCGATGGCGTCCGGCAGCGACAGCACCCCCGCCAGGCAGGCGGCGACGTACTCGCCGAGGCTGTAGCCCAGCATGATCCGCGGCTGCAGGCCCCAGGTCATCAGCGTGCGGGCCAGGGCGTACTCGACGGCGAACAGCGCGGGCTGGACAACCTCCGTACGCTCCAGTACACCGACCCGCTCGTCACCACCCGCGGAGCTCGTACGCCCCAGCAGGGCGGCGAGGTCGGGGGCGGTGCCGCGCCCGCCCGCCAGCAGGCCGGCGAGGTCCACGTCGCCCAGCCGCCCGCGCAGGAGCTCCAGGCACTCGTCGAGCGCCGCACGGAACACCGGCTCGCGCCGGTACAGCTCGGTGACCAGACCGGGGTACTGCTCCCCCGCCCCGGCCAGCAGGAACGCCACCGGACGCCCCTGCACCGTGTCGACCCGGCTCAGCACGCCGGGCTCCGGCGACTCCCCGCTCAGCACGGCGGCGGCCGACTCGACGCTGTCGACGACGGCGACGCGCCGGTGCTCGAACGTCTTCCGCCCCACCTGGAGCGAGAACGCCACGTCCGCCAGCCGGATACCGGGCGCGGCGGCCAGGTGCCGCCCGAGGCGCTCGCCCGCCTGGTCGGCCGCAGTGGCGTTGCGCGCGGACACGGGCAACACCTGGTACCTGCGGGAGGACTCGGACGAAACGGGCGGAGCCGGGGGTCTGACGGGAGCCTCCTCGACGACCATGTGCACGTTGGTGCCGCCCATGCCGAGCGAGTTGATGCCCGCGATGCGCGGCCGTCCGTCGCGGGTCCGCCACGGGGAGAGCTGGGCGTTGACGTAGAAGGGGCTGTTCTCGAAGTCGATCTCCGGGTTGGGGCTGGTGTAGTGCAGGCTGGCCGGGATCACCTGCTCGCGCAGCGCGAGCGAGGTCTTGATCAGTCCGCTGGCGCCCGCGGCGCGGTCCAGGTGCCCGATGTTGGTCTTCACCGAGCCGATGGGGCAGTACTGCGTCTCCTCGGTGTCGCCGAACGCCCGGGTCAGCGCGGCCAGTTCGATCGGGTCGCCGAGTTCGGTGGCGGTGCCGTGCGCCTCGATGTAGCTGATGTCCTCGCCGGTCACCCCGGCGTCCGCCATCGCGTCGGCGATCACCCGGGCCTGGCCGACCACGCTCGGCGCGGTGAAGCCGACCTTGAGGGCGCCGTCGTTGTTCATGGCCGAGCCGCGGATCACGGCCCAGATGTTGTCGCCGTCGCGTACCGCGTCCGGCAGTCGCTTGAGCAGCACCACCGCGGCCCCGTCGCCGAACATGCTGCCCCGCGCCCGCGCGTCGAACGTCCGCACGTGACCGTCGGGCGACTCCTGCCCGCCGGGCCCGAACTTGTGCCCGATCCGGTCGGGGACCCGGATCGACACGCCTCCGGCCAGCGCCAGCTCGCACTCACCGTTCCGCAGGCTCTGCACCGCCAGGTGCGCCGCGACCAGCGAGGTCGAGCAGAACGTCTGCACCGCGACACTCGGCCCGTACAGGTCGAACAGGTAGGACACCGTCGTGGTGAGCGCGTCCTTGTCGTTGCCCATGATGATCTCGTAGTGGCTGACCTCCTCCTCGTCGTTCAGGAGGTGCTCGCCCATGCGGAGCAGGTACGTGCTGATGTTGCTGCCGCCGAACACGCCCACCCGCCCTCGGCTCTCGGGCACCGCGTACCCGGCCTGCTCCAGCGCCTCCCAGCAGACCTCGATGAACGCCCGCTGCTGCGGGTCGGTGATCGCGGCCATCCGGGGGCTGAGGCCGAAGAAGGCCGCGTCGAAGCCGCTGACGTCGTCGAGGACCGGGCGGGCGGGGACGTACGACGGGTCGTGGATGAGGTCGGGGGCCACGCCGGCGGCCAGCAGCTCCTCCTCGGAGAAGAAGCTGATGGACTCGACGCCTTCGCGCAGGTTGTTCCAGAACGTACCCACGTCGGAGGCGCCCGGGAAGTGACCGGCCATGCCGACGATCGCGATCCGCCGGTCGTCGTCCGCGTAGGTGCCGACGGTGTCGCTGACGAAGCCGTCCGCGGCTTTCTGGGTGACCCGCTTGGCCACCGTCGTGGCGCGGGCGCTGGTCGTGGCGCGGGCGGCCATCGGCGCGGTACGTCCGGCGCCGGCGCCTGGCGTGGTACGGCCGGCGCCCTTGTCGTCAAGGATCCCGGCGAGTGTGTGCACCGTCGGCGCCTCGAACAGCATCACCGTCGGTACCGCGATCCCGAACCGCTTCTTCACCAAGGCCAGCATCTGCAACGCGACGAGCGAGTTGCCGCCGAGGTCGAAGAAGTTGTCCCTGGTCCCGACCGGCTCGATGCCGAGCACCTCGGACCACAGCTCGGCGAGCGCCCGCTCGGTCGCGGTCAACGGCGGGCTGTACGGCTGAGGCAGCTCGGGACGCGGGAACCTGGTGCCGCCCGCTCCCGGCTCCGGCCCGGTCACCGCCCTGGGCAGCCGGTCGTCGAGACCGCCCGCCGCCACCACGAGGCTCGGCCGGGAGTCGGCCACCAGCCGATCGAACGCCGCCAGCCCTTCCTCGGTGCTCATGGCATGCGCGGCCATCGCCGCACCGATGCCGCCTTCCATCCCTTCGAGCGTCCGCGACCAGGTGTCCCAGCTCGCGGCCACCCACCGGGTCGGCGAGGCGACGGTGTCATGGGCGACCGCCGTCAGCGCGGCGTTCGCCGCCGCGTAGCTGCCGAACGTGATGCCACCCAGCAGCGACGACGTCGAGGAGAACAGCAGGCAGAACCTGGGCGCCCGCTCAACGGGCAACTCGGCGAGCACCTGCCGCAGAACCAGCGCACCGGTCACCTTGGCGCCGAAGTGCCTCCCGACGGCTTCCGGGCCGAGGTCACGCATCGACAGGAACGTGTCCCTGCCGGTCTCGGCGGCGGCATGAATCACCCCATCAAGCCGTCCGCCGTCCTGCGACGCCTCATCCAGTGCGCCAGACGCCCCGCCCGGCTCGCCTGGCTCGCCCGACGCGTCGGCCAGCGCCTCGGCCATCACGGCGCGCATCGCGTCCACGTCGGTTACGTCCACCTGCGGCGTCAGCACCTCGGCCCCGAGCGCCCGCAATCGCTGGACGGCCTCGTAGCGCGGGTCACCGGCCGTGGCGGGCACGCCACCGCGGCTGGTGAGGATCAGCCGACCGGCTCCGGCCCGCACCAGATGCTCGGCCACCAGCAGCCCGACGTCCCCGAGACCACCGGTCATCAGGTACGTCCCACCAGGCCGTACCCCCTGACCGGAAGCTGGATTTCCATCCCTCGAACCGACCGCCGGAGTCCCATCCGGCCCCACTCCCAAGCCCGCCGACGGTGCGGTGGTGGCCGGGCCGGCGGGGACGTGGTCGCGGGTGTGGCGGCGCCCGGCGCGGTAGGCCGCCAGGGTGCCGGTCGCCGGGTTGCGGAGCTCGGCCACCAGGTCCCTGGCCGTCGCGGCGACGTCTGTCCCGGTGTCGAGGTCCACGCAGCGGCAGTCGAGGTTGAGGTACTCCTGGTTGGCGACCAGCGGCAGTGTGGCGGCGGCGGCCTGGCCCGGGTCCTGGACCTCGCCGCCGGTGACCGTCTGGCCGCCCCGGGTGGCCACGATGATCCTGGTGCTGTCGCCGCCCTCGCTGCCCCAGGCGTCCAGCATCCGGGAGAGCGGGAGCACCACCTGGCGCCCGTCGCCACCGGAGCCGGCCTGGTCGAGCAGCCGCAGGTCGACGAGGGTCGTCGGGCTCTCGCCCGCGAGCCCCCGAGCCAGGGCGATGTGGTCGGCCGCCGACTCCGGGTCGACCGTGTAGCCACCCGCCACTTCGGCGAACGCGCCGCCCGGCCGTACCAGCACGATGTCGGTGCCATCCGACCTCAGCGCCTCGACGACCGCGTCGGCGACACCACCCACGTCGGCGAGCACCACACAGCGCCCGATCGCATCACCTGCGGACGGGCCTGTCGCGGCGGGTCCGTCGGTTGCGGTCCAGCGCGGGATCATGAGCTGGACGTGCGGGGCCGCCTCCTCCAGAGCGGGCGCGGCGACCAAGGCAGCGGGTGCGGTCTGGTGGCGGGGTGGGTCGATCCAGTAGCGCTCCCGCTGGAACGGGTAGCTGGGCAGCCCCACCTTGCGTACGGGCCGATCCTGCTGGTAGCCCGCCCAATCGACCGGCACCCCCGCCAGCCACAACCGCCCCGCACCCTCGGCCAGCACCACACTGGCCGGGCGGGGGTCGGCGGCGGCGGGGAGGGAGGAGACCACCAGCGGCCAGCGGTCCCGGGGGCAGTCGCGGTGGCCGCGGGCCATCGCCCCCAGCGACTGGCCGGGGCCGATCTCCAGCAGCGCGAGCTCACCCTGTTCGAGCAGCGTGCCGAGTACGGCGTCGAACAGCACGGGCCCGCACATGTGCCGCGCCCAATAGGCGGGGTCGGTCGCTTCCTCGGCGGTGATGAGGGCACCGGTGACGTTCGAGACGTACGGGATGCGTGGCTCTTCGAGCGTGATGTGGGTGGCGATCCAGCGGGTCAGCTCGTCGCGTACCGGCTCCATCATGCGGGAGTGGAACGCGTGGCCGGTCGCCAGCGGCCGGCACGGGACCGACTCGCCCGCCAGGAACTCCCTGGCCGCCTCCATCGCGGCGGGCGGCCCGGCGAGCACGGTCAGTTCGGGGCCGTTGACCGCGGCCACGTCCACGTCGGCGATGCCCGCCCGGTCGAGGCGGTTCCGCAGGTCGTCGGCGGCCAGCGGCACGGCGCTCATCGCGCCGGCCGGCAGGGCGTCGATCAGCCGCGCGCGGTGGGCGACCAGCGCCAGGGCCGAGTCCAGCGGGAGTACGCCTGCCAGGCAGGCGGCCACGTACTCGCCGAGGCTGTAGCCGGCCAGCAGCGCGGGTTCGATGCCCCAGGAGCGTACGAGCTGGGCCAGCGCGTACTCCACGGCGAACAGGGCGGGCTGCAGCACAGCGGTAGGCATGGTGTCAGTCGGCGCCGGCCCCCGCCCGAGCAGCGAGTCGAGCCCGGCGGCCTGGCCCGGCTGCCTGGGGAGCAGCATCTCGGCGAGCGGGTCCACCCCGTCGAGGTGGTCGCGGAGCACGGTCCGGCACTCGTCGAGCGTCCGCCGGAACACCGGCTCGGTCTCGTACAGGTCGGCGGCCAGGCCCGGGTACTGCTCGCCGGTGCCCGCGATGAGGAACGCTACGGGCCGGTCGGCGCGGCTGTCCGCGCGGGACAGTACCCCGGCGTCGCGCAGTCCGGCGACGGCCCCGTCCACGGTGGTGGCGACCAGCATCCGGCGGTGCCCGAAGACCTGCCGCCCGGCCTGCAGCGTGTAGGCGACATCGGGCAGGTGGCGGGTGTCGAGGTGGTCGGGGAGGTCGTGGGTGTCGGTGTCGCTCGCGAGGTGGTCGGCGAGCCGCGCGGTCATCGCGTCGGCTGCGGCGGCGGAGCGCGCGGACCACACCAGCAGTTCCGGACGCGGACGCGAATCAACTCGCGCCGGGACCAAGTGCGAACCGGTCCCGGCCGGGACCACATCGGCCGAAGCCGAGGTCGGGCGCGAGACGGGGGGCGCTTCTTCGAGCACTACGTGGGCGTTCGTCCCGCCGATGCCGAACGCGCTCACCCCGGCCCGCCGGGTCCGTCCCGGTCTGCGCGGCCAGGCGATGAGCCGGGTGACGACCTCCAGCTCGGCCTCGCCCGCGCTGAGCTGGGGGTTTGGCGCGGTGAGGTTGCGGGTGGGCGGGATCTCGTCGTGGCGCAGGGCGAGCGCCGTCTTGATGAGGCTGGTGACGCCGGCCGCCCGGTCGAGGTGGCCGAGGTTCGTCTTGACGGAGCCGATCAGGCACGACTCGTCGCGGAACACCTGCTGCAGCGCGGCCAGTTCGGCCGCGTCGCCGAGCACGGTGCCGGTGCCGTGCGCCTCGACGTAGTCGATGTCGGCGGGCATCAGTCCCGCGCTGGCCAGCGCCTCGGCCATGACGGCCGCCTGACCCTGTACGCCGGGCGCGGTGAACCCGACCTTCTTGCCCGCGTCGTTGTTGACGGCCCAGCCGCGGATGACGGCGTAGATCTGGTCCCCGGCGGCCAGCGCGTCCTCGAGCCTGCGCAACGCCACCACGCCGACGCCGCTGCCGAGCGGGCTGCCCAGGCCGGCCGCGTCGAACGCGCGGCACTCGCCGTCCGGCGGCGCGATGCCGCCCTGCTGGTACAGGTAGCCGACCCGGTGCGGCACGTTGACCGCGACGCCGCCCGCCAGCGCCAGATCGCACTCGAACCCGGCCAGGCTGGAGGCCGCCGCGCAGACCGCGACGAGCGACGTGGAGCAGTAGCTCTGCACCGCGTAGCTGGGGCCCGACAGGCCCAGCGTGTGGGCCACGCGGAGGGTCAGCGAGTCCTTGTCGTTGGCCAGGCCGAGGGCGAGCTCGCCCATGGTGGCGCCGAGGTCGTTCGGCATCAGGTTGTGCTGCAGGTACGAGCTCCAGCCGGACCCGCCGAAGACGCCGATCGCGCCGTCGAAGCGGGTGGGGTCGCAGCCGGCGTCCTCCAGGGCCTCCCAGCTGTGTTCCAGGAACAGCCGGTGCTGCGGGTCAAGGATCTGGGCCTCCTTCGGGCCGAACCCGAAGAACCCCGCGTCGAACAGCTCGACGCCCTCGATCACCGCACCGGCCTTCACATAGCCGGGATCCGCCAACAGGTCCTCGGACACCCCGGCGGCCCGCAACTCGTCATCGGTGAACCGGGTGATGCCGGAACGGCCGTCACGGATGTTCGCCCACAATCCGGCCACGTCGGAGGCTCCGGGGAACCGCCCCGACATCCCGACGATCGCTATGTCGTTGCCGGAAACCTCACCGGCCGGCTCGTCAGTCACGTCCACAGTCCTCAACTCCGGTCTCATCTCCGGCTCCATCTCGGCCTCGTCGCGGCCGTCAACTCCGACTTCAACTCCGACTTCAACTGCGGTCCCGTCCGTGACCTCATCCGTGGCCTCATTTCCGCGGGCCGGAACGGGCGCGGCGGCGGCGCTGCCCCCGAGCCGAGCTGGTGGTGAGCGCCTGCCGGGTGCCGCCGTCGTCGTCCCCCGAGCGCTCCAGAGCCGCCGCGAACTCCGCGACCGTGGGGTGTTCGAACAGCACCGCGGGCGCGATGGGCACGCCGAGCTCCTTCTCGATGGCGAGCACCATGGCCATGCCGACCAGGGAGTTCCCTCCGAGGTCGAAGAACGGGTCGTGCACGCCGACCTGCTCGATGCCCAGGTAGGCGCCCCACAGATCGGCGATCTTGGTCTCGGTCTCGGTCCTGGGCACCACGAACTCGGTCCGCAACAGCGGCCTCGGGAACCGCTCCCCACGAGGCGCCGCCGCCGCACCGACCAGCGCGTCGAGGTCGAACATGGCCGACCAGTCCCGCAGGACGTCCCGCAGCGGCTGGCGCGCGGCCAGGACGCTGCCGTGGCCGCCGGTCACGAGCCGGTCGAGGAACGCGCACCCCGCCTCCTCGGCGAAGCCGTACCTCTTCCGGTAGGCGGTCACGCGCTGGGTCAGGCTGGAAGCGCCCTTCAGGGACTCGACCTGCCAGTCGTCGTGCTGCCACGTCCCCCAGGCGACCGACACCACCCTGGTGGACGGCGCGCTCGCCGCCAGTGCCTCGCCGTACGCGTCGAGCACGGTGTTGGCGGCGCAGTAGTCGCCCTCGCCGATGCCGCCGAACGCGGTCACCGCGGAGGAGTACAGGACCAGCAGTTCGGGCCGCTCTCCGGCGGGCGTACCCGGGCCGACCAGCTCGGCGAGCGGCCCCATCGCCAGGACCTTGGGCGCGAGCACCGCACCCGCCTCGGCCACGGTCCGGCGCTGCACCATCCCACCCGCCGGTACGCCGGCCGCGTGGACCACACCGGTCAACACGCCGAAGTGCTCCCGGCACCGCCGCAACGCCCCCCGCAACTCATCGGGAACACCGACGTCGGCGGTCAGCAACAACACCTCGGCCCCAGCCGCCTCCAACTCGGCGACGTCTTTCAGACTCCGCGCCACCTTGCCGCCCGGCTCGGCGGTGCCTTTCAGGGCGGTACGCCCCACCAGGGCGAGCCGTCGTACTCCGGCGCGTACCAGGTGCTTGGCCAGGCCCATGCCGAGTCCTCTGGCGCCACCGGTGATCAGGTAGACGCCGTCGGCCCGCCACGGGCTGCCGACCGGCTCGCCCTGGGCCGGGACCTCGCCCCAGCTCTTCACCCAGCGACGACCCCGCCGCCACCCGGCCAGCCGGTCGTGCGTCTCGTCCGGCTCCCTGAGCAGCTCGTGGACGAGCTGCCCGGCCACCTGCCCGCCGTCCTCCGGGTCGAGGTCGACGCCGTTCCAGGTCAGTCCGGCGTACTCGTGGTGCGCCGCCCGTCCAAGCCCGTGCGTCACCGCCCGGTACGGCGCGAGCGCGTCGCCACCGAGGATCTCGGCGGCCCCTCGGGTGACCGTCAGCAGCCGCACCCCCTGGCGCGCGGGCAGCTCACCCAGCGCCTGTACGGCCAGCAGCAGGCTGTCGAACCCGTGCCCGATGGCGCCCCGCAGTTCCTCATCGGTGGCGTACACCGGGGTGACAGCCGTCGCGAGCTGGCTCCACAGGTGGACCACGTGCACCGGCCCCGGCTCCGTGACAGCGGCGAACACCTGGGCGTAGTGCCCGGGCACGGCGGGGTCGATGACGATGCGGCGCCCGTCCCGCCGCAGCCCCGTCCCGGCCACCACCTCGACCACCTGGCTCCCGGCCGCGGCGACCAGCTCGGCGAGCGCCTCACCGACCCCCTCCGAATCGGCGAAGACCACCAACGGCCCACCCAGCCGTACGGCATCCACCCGACGGTGCGCCGGAACGGGGCGGGTGGTGTCCTGTTGCCAGATCGGGGCGAAGGCGAAGTCGGCCGGCTTGGTGGGGCGGTCGGGGCGCGGGACGTCCCGGCCCTGGTCCGGCCAGAAGCGGGTGCGCTGGAAGGGGTACGCGGGCAGGTCCACGAGGCGGGCCTCGGCGGGGCGGGTGAGCTCCCAGTTCAGCGTGACGCCCAGCTCCCACAGCCGCCCGCACGCCTCCAGCAGCTCGGCGCGGGCGTCCCGGCGCTCCCCCGCCGTCCACAGCGGCGGCAGAGTCCCGAGTACGGTGGCCGGCCGGTCGGACAGGTTCTGCCGGACCAGCCCGCCGAGGGTCTGGCCGGGGCCGATCTCGACGAAGGCGTCCACTTCCTGCGCGACGCAGTGCCGTACGGCGTCGGCGAACCGCACCGGACTGACCAGCTGATCGGCCCAGTACTGGGAACTGGTGGCCTGCTCGGCGGTCAGCGCGACGCCGGTGAGGTTGGACACGATCGTGGTGGCCGGGACCTGACGCGGCACCGAGTCGAGCAGCGCGGCCAGCTTCTCCCGGGCGGGCTGGAGCAGCGACGAGTGGAACGCGTGCGCGGACCGCAGCGGCCGGCAGGCGACGCCCTCGGCGGTGAGGCGGCGGGTCACGGTCTCGATGTCGCCGGGGAGCCCGCTGAGCACGGTCATCGAGGGCCCGTTGAGCGCCGCGACGTCGACCTCGGTCTCGGTGCCGGTGAGCAGTTCCCGGACGCGGTCCTCGCCCGCGGCGACGGCGACCATGCGGCCCGCCGGCGCGGCGGCGATCAGGCGGGCTCGTTCGGCCACCACGTACAGGGCGTCTTCCAGGGTGAACACGCCGCCCAGACAGGCCGCGACGTATTCGCCGAGGCTGTAGCCGATGAGCATGTCCGGGGTGACGCCCCAGTGGGACAGGAGCCGGGCCAGGGCGTACTCGATGGTGAAGAGGTACGGGTGCGCGATCTCGGCGTGGCTGAGCGGGTCGTCGGCCCGGTCGGGTCTTGGGCCGTCGCGGCCGAGCAGGCCCGCGAGGCCGGTGGGGGCCGCGGGCTCGTCCTGCCCGTCGGTGGAGAAGAGCGGTCGCAGGTCCACGCCGCAGCGCTCGGCGGCCAGCTCAACGCATCGGTCGACCGCCTCGGCGTAGACGGGCTCGGTACGGTACAGCTCCCGGCCGAGGCCCGCGTATTGGTCGCCGACGCCGGGCAGCAGGAACGCGACCCGGGGACGGCCCTTCACCCGGTGCACGCCGCCCTCGGTGGCGACGCGGCCCAGCAGGCGGGCGGCGTCCTGGAGGTCGGCGCAGACCAGCGCGCGCCGGTGGTCGTGCTCGGCACGACCGGCCTGCAGCGTACGGGCCACATCGGCCAGGGCCGACTCCGGCCGGGCCACCAGCGTGGCGGCCAGCCGTCCGGCGTGCTCGCGCAGAGCGGCGTCACTGGCCGCCGACACGGGCAGCACCAGCGCCTGAGTACCCCCTTCGGTGACGGAAGAAGCGGTGCTGGGGTCGGGGGCGGATTCCAGGATGACGTGGGCGTTCGTGCCCGACCAGCCGAACGAGCTCACCCCCGCCAGCCGCGGCCCCGCCCCCGCGAACACCTGCGGCGCCCCCGCCACCGGCACGACCGTCCCGTCCTCCGGGATCGCCGCGGCCGGCTCGGACAGGTGCAGGTTCGGCGGGATCAGTTCGTTCTCCAGCACCAGGACCGTCTTGATCAGCCCGGCCACCCCGGCGGCCGCCTGGGTGTGCCCGATGTTGGTCTTCACCGCGCCGACCCTCAGCGGTCGCTCGGCGGGGCGGGCGCCGAAGACGTCGTGCAGCGCCGACAGCTCGATGGCGTCGCCCAGGTGGGTGCCCGAGCCGTGCGCCTCCACGTACGAGATGTCCTCGGGGGTGACCCGCGCGGCGGCCAGGGCGCGGCCGATCACGTCGACCTGGGCGCTCCGGCTGGGTGCGGTGAGGCCGTTGCTGCGTCCGTCCTGGTTGACGGCCGAGCCGCGGATCACCGCGCGGATGCGCCGGCCGTTCTGGAGGGCCTTGGACAGCGGCTCCAGCACCACCACGCCGCCGCCCTCGCCCATGACGTAGCCGTCGGCGCTCGCGTCGAACGTCTTGCACTTCCCGTCCGCGCACAACATCGACGCCGCGCACGCCTGGATGAAGGTGCTCGGGTGGAAGGTCATCGACGCCCCGGCGGCGATCGCGAGGTCGCATTCGCCGCGCCGCAGCGCCTCCGCCGCGAGGTGGACCGCGATCAGTGAGGAGGAGCACGCCGTGTCGACGGCCAGCGTGGGGCCGCACAGGTTCAGCAGGTACGCGATGCGCCCGGCGGCGACGCTCATGGACGAGCCCTGGCCGAGGTACGGGTCCGCGAGCGCCTCCGCGCCGTGCCGTTCGAGCTGGAGCCGGCCGTACTGGAGGCTGTCCATGTAGCCGACCATCACGCCGGTGCGGCTACCCGACAGGCGCGACGGCGGTGCGCCCGCGTCCTCCAGGCCCTCCCAGGCCAGTTCGAGCAGGAGGCGCTGCTGCGGGTCCATCCGCAGGGCCTCGCGCGGCGAAAGGCCGAAGAACTCGGCGTCCCATCCGGCGATGTCCGGCAGGAAGGAGCCGTACCTGGTGTACATGCCGCCGGCGGCATGCGGGTCGGGGTCGTAGTAGTCGTCGATGTCCCACCGTGAGGATGGCACTTCGGTGACCGCGCTGCCGCCGTCGCGCAGCAGGTTCCAGAAGCCCTCGACCGTGTCGCCGCCGCCGGGGTAGCGGCAGGCCATGCCGATGATCGCGATGGGCTCGTGCTGACGATCTTCGGCCTCGGCGAGGCGGCGGCGCGTCTGGGTCAGTTCGACGGTCACGCGCTTGAGGTAGTCGCGCAGTTTGTCCTCGGTCGCCATCGGACGAGCCTTTCCGGTAACGAGAGTCATGGTCAGAGTTCGTTGTCGATGAGCGCGAAGATCTCTTCATCGGTCGCGGAGTCGATCTTCTCCGCCGCGCCGTTCATGCCGGTGGGGTCGGCTCCGAGCCTGGTCAGGGCACTCTGCAGGATCGGGATGAGCGTGCCGCGGATGCGCTCGGCGTCGCCGTTGGCGCGGGCGAGCGTCGACTCGACCCGTTCCAGCGCCTCGCGCAGCGTGTCCTCCGCCGAAGGGGCCGCCGGCGCGAGCCTCCTGAACAGGTAGTCGGCCAGCGTGGTCACGGTCGGGTGGTCGAAGACCAGGGTCGCGGGCAGTCGCAGCCCGGTGTCGGCGTTGAGCCGGTTGCGCAGCTCGACGGCGGTCAGCGAGTCGAAGCCGAGCGTGTTGAACGCGCTGCCGACGTCGACCGCGTCCACGGTGTCGTGCGCGAGCACGGAGGCGACGTGCGCGCGGATGATGTCGGTGATCAGCCTGCGGGCGTCGCTCTCGGACAGGCCGGGCAGCCGGGCCGCGAGCCCGGCCGTTCCCGCGTTCTGCCCGGATCCGGTACGGCGCGGCGCGCGGACCAGGCCGCGCAGCAGGGGTGGCAGGTCACCCGCCGCGGCCCTGGCCCGCAGCCCGGGACCGTCCCAGCCGGAGGCGACAACGAGGGGTTCGTCCCCGCCGAGCGCCGCGTCGAACAGCTCCAGCCCCTGCTCCACGGTCAGCGGCGCGGCTCCCGCGCGGGCCAGGCGGGCGGTGTCGGCCGCCGTCAGCGCGCCGGTCATACCGGAGCCGGTGGCCCATAGCCCCCAGGCCACCGACACCGCGGGCAGGCCGAGCCCACGCCGGTGCGCGGCCAGCACGTCGAGGAACGCGTTCGCGGCGGCGTAGTTGCCCTGCCCGGCATTGCCCAGCACACCCGCCAGCGACGAGAACACCACGAACGAGGTGAGCGGAAGACCGCGGGTCAGCTCGTGCAGGTGCCACGCGGCGTCCGCCTTCGGGGCGAACACCGTCTCCAGCTTCCGCTCCGACAGTCCCTCCAGGGTGGCGTCGTCCAGGACGCCGGCGGTGTGGACCACGCCGGTCAGCGGCCGGTCCTCGGGGACCGAGGCCAGCAGTACGGCCAGGGCGTCGCGGTCCGACACGTCGCAGGCCGTCACCGTGACCCTCGCGCCGAGGCCTTCCAGGCTCGACACCAGCGCGCCCGCCCCCGGCGCGCCGGACCCGCGCCGCGACACCAGCACCAGATCCCGCACCCCGTGCCGCTCCACCAACCGCCGCGCCACCAGAGCACCCAGACCGCCGGTCCCACCGGTCACCAGCACGGTCCCGGCGCCCCGGGGAGAACCGGCCGTCAGCACCGTGCCGGCCGGGCGGCGGGTCAGGCGGGGTGCCAGTGCCACTCCGTCGCGGATCGCCACCTGCGGCTCCCCGGCCTCGATCGCCGCCGCCACCAGGTCCCAGTCAGTGGCGCCCGCTTCCGCGTCCACCAGCGCGAACCGCCCAGGCTGTTCGGCCTGCGCCGACCGGACGAGGCCCCAGACGGCCCCGGCCGCCACGCCCGCGGCGTCGACGCCGTCCGCGGCGAAGACCCCCTGGGTCACGAACACGAGCCGGGCCCGCGCGTCGGCCGGCCAGCTCCGCAGCAGCCCCAGCACCCGGCCGAACAACTCCCGCGCCCCCGCGGTGACGCTCGCGGCAGTGGCCACGCACCGCACCGCGACGAAGTCCGCCGCGAAGCCCGCTCCCAACGCCGCCGGAGCTCCTGGCCCGTCCGAATCCGCCGAAGCGCCCGCCGCCTCTGCCACCACCGACAGGCCGTCGTCATCCAGCCAGACCCAACGCGGCGCACCGGCCTCCGGCCGTGCCGCGCCGAGCTCCACGGGCACCTTCACCCAGTCCAGCCCCTGCGCGACCACGGCCGCCGACGGCGACGCCTCGGCCGGTACGGCCCTGGCCCGCAGCGACTCGATCGACAGCACCGCCCGGCCGGAGACGTCGGCCGCCTCCACCACGGCGTCGTCGCCCACCCATGCCAGCCGCACCCGCAAGACCGAAACCCCTGGCACACCCAGCCGCACCCCCCGGAACACGAACGGCAGCCGCACGTCCCCCGAGCCCGCGCCCCCGAGCAGCAGCGGATGGAACGCCGCGTCGAGCACCGCCGGATGCATCCCGTACCCGTCGAGCTCCAGCCCGTCCGGCGCCACGACTTCCGCGAACAGCTCCTCGTCCCGCCGCCACACCGCACGCACGCCCTGGAACGCCGGACCGTACTCATAACCGGAGTCCGCCAGCCGCTCATAGCCGCCCTCGACGTTCACCGGCGACGCATCCGCAGGAGGCCAGGCGGTGGCCCAGGCGCACTCCCCGCCGGACTCCGCCGCCTCGACGAGCGTGCCCGACGCATGCCGTACCCACTCGGAATCGGACCCGGCGGAAAAAACGGTCAGCGCCCGCCGGCCCGCGGCGTCCGGCGGGCTCACCGTGATCTGCAGCCCGACCTCACCCGTACCGGACAGGACGAGCGGCGCCTCCAGCGTGAGCTCCTCCAGTAGGTCGCAGCCCGCGACCGCCGCCCCCTCCAACGCCAGCTCGACGAACGCGGCCCCCGGCAGCAGCACGCCCCCGGAGACGGAGTGGTCGGCGAGCCATGGCAGCGCGGCCGTCGACAGCCGCCCGGTGAGCAGGAACCCTTCGTCGGCCACGGGAACCACGGCGGTCAGCAGCGGATGCCGCGAGCCGCCGGCGTGCGCGCGCCGCTCCGTGCTCTTGAGCCAGTACGTACGCCGGTCGAAGGCATAGGTCGGCAGATCCACCTGCCGATACGGCACATCCGCCAGCACCGCCCGCCACTCGACCTCGGCCCCGAGCACGTACGCCTGAGCCAGCGCGGCCAGGAACCGGCGCCGGTCACCCGCGCCGCGACGCAGCGACCCGCAGACCCCGGCGGTGATGCCCGCCTCGTCGCAACTGTCCTCGATGTCGCCGCCGAGCACGGGATGCGGGCTGACCTCGACGAACAGCGGCGTCCCGAACGACGCGAACGCCCCGATGGACTCGCGGAACAGGACGGGATTGCGCAGGTTGTCGTACCAGTAGTCGGCATCCAGCCCGGCCGGCTCGACGAACGTCCCGGCCATGGACGAGCAGAAGGCCACGTCCGTCGCCTGCGGCGCGATGCCGGCCAGGGTGGCGAGCAGTTCCTCCCGCAGCGCCGCCATGTGCGGGGTGTGCGAGGCGTAGTCGACGGCGATCCGGCGTACCCGGACCGTCTCGCCCCAGGCCGCGGCGGCCTCGTCGAGCGCGTCCACGTCTCCCGCCACGACCGTGCCGGCGGGGCCGCTGTGCACGGCCACCCACAACCGGTCCGCCCACGGCTCCAGCCGGACCTCCTCCGCCGGGAGCGCGACGGCGAGCATGCCACCCGTGCCACCCAGCCTGACCAGCGCCTTGCTGCGGAGCACGACCACCTTCGCCGCGTCGTCGAGCGTCAACGCCCCCGCCACGCAGGCCGCCGCGATCTCCCCCTGCGAGTGGCCCACCACCGCCGCCGGCTCCACCCCCAGCGACCGCCAGAGCTCCGCCAGCGACACCATCACCGCGAACAACACCGGCTGAATGACGTCCGAACCCGCCAACTCGCCCGCCCGCAGGGCCGCCACGACCGACCAGCCCGTGTACGGCATCAGCGCCTCGTCACACCGGCCCATCCACTCGCGGAACACCTCGCTGGAGTCCAGCAGCTCAACGGCCATCCCCGCCCACTGCGACCCCTGCCCCGGAAAGACGAACACCGGCCGCGCCTCCGGCAGCGCCGTACCGCTGATCACCGCTGCGTGCGGCTCACCCAAGGCCAGCGCCGACAGGCCCGCCACCAGCTCGTCCCGGTCCGCGGCCACCACCACCGCGCGGTGCGCGAACCGCGCCCGCCGAGCGAGTACGGCTCCCGCGACGGCCAGATCCTCATCAGCCGCGGTGGCCGCGTACGTGCCCAAACGGCCCGCCTGCGCATGTAACGACATTTCCGTTTTGGCGGACAACGCCCACACCAGCGGGCCATCCACCGCCACAGGTTCGGGCACCACCTCCGGCGCCTGCTCCAAGATGACATGGGCGTTCGTCCCACTGATGCCGAACCCCGAGACCGCGGCCCGCATCGGCCGGTCCGAGACCGGCCAGGCCACAGCCTCCGTCAGGAGTTCCACGGCCCCGGCCGACCAGTCGGCGTGCGGGGTCGGCTCGTCCACGTGCAAGGTGGCCGGCAGGGTCCGGTGTTCCAGCGCCTTCACCATCTTGATCACCCCGGCGACCCCGGCGGCGGCCTGGGTGTGGCCGATGTTCGACTTCACCGAGCCGAGCCGCAGGGGGCGGTCCGCCGGCCGGTCCTGCCCGTAGGCGGCGATGATCGACTCGGCCTCGATCGGGTCGCCGAGCCGGGTGCCGGTGCCGTGGGCTTCCACGGCGTCGACGTCGCGGGGTTCGAGCCGGGCGTCGGCCAGCGCCTGCCGGTACACCTCCCGCTGGGCCTGGCCGCTCGGCGCCGTCAGGCCGTTGCTGGCGCCGTCCTGGTTGACGGCCGAGCCGCGGACCACCGCGAGGATCCTGCGGCCGTTGCGTTCCGCGTCCGACAGCCGTTCCAGCAGGATCACGCCGGCGCCCTCCGCCCAGGCGGCGCCGTCGGCGGCGGCCGAGAACGCCTTGCACCGGCCGTCGGGCGACAGAGCCTGCTGCCGCGAGAACTCCACGAACGGGTCCGGCGCCGCCATCACCGTCACGCCGCCGGCCAGCGCCAGCGAGCACTCACCGCGCCGCAGCGCCTGAACCGCCAGGTGCACGGTGACCAGCGACGACGAGCAGGCGGTGTCCAGCGTGACGGCCGGACCCTCCAGC
Organism: Nonomuraea sp. NPDC026600; assembly: GCF_040638335.1. NCBI lineage: Bacteria > Bacillati > Actinomycetota > Actinomycetes > Streptosporangiales > Streptosporangiaceae > Nonomuraea > Nonomuraea sp. NPDC026600. The sequence goes on along the minus strand of NZ_JBEZYD010000008.1, from coordinate 262,664 downwards.
CCGAAGGTGTACGACACCCGCCCCGACAGGATGCTCGGCGTGCTGGAGGTGAGCAGCGTGCCCTCGACGAACTCGGGGATGGCGCCGAGATAGCGGTCGGCGTAGTACTCGTACATGGTTCCCGCGTAGACACCGGTCCTGCTGCCGCGCAGCGCGTCCGGATCGAGTCCGGCCCGCTCGAACGCCTCCCAGCTCACCTCCAGGAACAGCCGGTGCTGCGGGTCGGTGGCCAGCGCGCCGCGCGGGCTCATCCCGAAGAAGGGCGCGTCGAAGTCGCCCGCGTCGTACAAGAAACCGCCATGCCGCGTGTACGACTTGCCGAACGCGTCGGGAGCCGGGTCGTACAGGGCATCGACGTCCCAGCCTCGATCGGCGGGGAACTCACCGATCGCGTCCACTCCGGAGGACACCACCTCCCACAGATCCTCAGGCGCGGCCACGCCACCCGGATAGCGGCAGGCCATCCCGATGATCGCGATGGGCTCGTGGCGACGGTCTTCGATCTCGGCGAGGCGGCGGCGTGTCTGGGTCAGTTCGACGGTCACGCGCTTGAGGTAGTCGCGCAGTTTGTCCTCGGTCGACATCTGTCGCCTTTCGCAGGTATCGGGGGTCTACAGTGCGTTGTCGATAAGTGCGAAGATCTCTTCGTCGGAGGCGGAGCCGATCTTCTCCACCACGCCGTCGCCCTCGTTCTGACCGGCGCCGAACCTGGTCAGGGCGCTCTGCAAAATGGCGACGAGCTTGCCGCGGACGGCCTCGGCGTCGCCGTTGGCGCTGGTGAGCATGGTCTCGACCCGTTCGAGCGCGCCGCGCAGCGTGTCCTCGGGCGACGGCGCCGCAGGAGCGAGGGTCTTGTAGAGGTGGTCGGCCAGCGACGTGACCGTGGGGTGGTCGAAGACCAGGGTCGCGGGCAGCCGCAGCCCGGTGTCGGCGTTGAGCCGGTTGCGCAGTTCCACGGCGGTCAGCGAGTCGAAGCCGAGCTCGTTGAACGCCCGGTCCACGTCGACGGCGGCCGCGCTGCCGTGTGCCAGTACGGCGGCCACATGCCCGCGCACCAGATCGGCGACCAGCCGCCGGGCGTTGGCCTCGGTCATGCCGGCCAGCCGCTCCGTCAGCGCGCCCGCTCCCCCAGCCGCGCCCGCCGTCGCGCCGGCCGTCCGGCGCGACGCGCGGACCAGGCCGCGCAGCATCGGCGGCAGGTTTCCCGCCTCGGCCCTGGCGCGCAGCCCGGCCGTCTCCCACTTCGTCGCGACGACCAGCGGCTCGGGCGCTTCGAGCGCGGCGTCGAACAGGGTCAGTCCCTGCTCCACGGTCAACGGCGCGATGCCGGAGCGGGCCAGCCTGGCCGTGTCGGCCGCCGAGAGCGTGCCGCCCATGCCCGAGCCGGTGTCCCACAGCCCCCAGGCCACGGACACCGCGGGCAGGCCGAGCCCGCGCCGGTGCGCCGCCAGGGCGTCCAGGAACACGTTCGCCGACGCGTAGTTGCCCTGCCCGGCGTTGCCCAGCACACCCGCCAGCGACGAGAACAGGACGAACGAGGTCAGCGAGACGTCCCTGGTCAGTTCGTGCAGGTGCCACGCCGCGTCGGCCTTCGGCGCGAACACCGCGTCGAGCCGCTCCACCGACAGCCCCTCGACCGTGGCGTCGTCCAGCACGCCCGCCGTGTGCACCACGGCCGTCAGCGCCGGAACCGATCCCAGCAGTACGGCCAAGGCGTCGCGGTCCGACACGTCGCAGGCGGCCGCCGTGACCCTCGCGCCGAGGTCTTCCAGGCTCGACACCAGCGTGGTGGCTCCGGGCGCGTCAAGCCCGCGCCGCGACACCAGCACCAGATCCCGCACCCCGTGCCGCTCCACCAGCCGCCGGGCGACCAGAGCACCCAGACCACCGGTCCCACCGGTCACCAGCACCGTGCCGTGGGAAGAACCGGCCGGTGAGCCGTTCGCCCCGCTCGCACCGGCTGAGGAGCCGTTCGCGCCGCCCGCACCGGCCGGGACGCCGATCTCCCTGCGCGCCAGTCGCGGGACGAGCACCTTCCCCTCGCGTACGACCAACTGCGACTCACCCGCCGCGACGGCCGCGGCCACCAGCTTCCAGGCGGAGAAGCCCGCCTCCACGTCCACCAGCACGAACCGATCGGGGTGCTCGGCCTGCGCCGATCGCACCAGCCCCCAAGCCGCCGCGGCCACCACGCTCCCGGCCCCGCCACCGGCGGGGTCGAAGACGCCCTGGGTCGCGAACACCAGCCGGCTCCCGGCGAACCGCTCCTCGGTCACCCACCGCCGCACCAGCCCGAGCACCCGCCCGGTCAGCTCGCGCACCGCCACGGGCACCGCTCCCGGAGCCGCCGCCAGCGGGACGACCACGACGTCCGGCACCGGCTCCCCGTCACCGACCCCGTCGAGATCCAGGTACGCGTCCAGCCCCGGCACCGACTCCCCGGCCGAGACCCACCGGGTGCCGTCGTCGGCCGGTTCGACGGTGACCTCGGTCCAGTCGACGCCGTACGGCACGGGGTCCGTACGGCGGCCGGCCGTACCGGACAGCGAGGCCGCCGGGACGGTGCGGACCCGCAGCGACTCCATCGAGAAGACCGGACGGCCCGCGGCGTCGGCGGCCTCAATGGCCGCTCCGGCCTGCGACAGGCGGACCCGCAGCGCCCTGGCCCCGGCGGCGGCCAGCCGCACACCGCGAAACTCGAACGGCAGCCGCAGCTCGTCACTCGGGTCGGCGATCAGCATCGGGTGGAACATCGCGTCGAAGAGCGCGGGATGCAGCCCGAACCCGGCCACGTCCACGTCGTCGGCCAGCGCGACCTCGGCGAACAGCTCCTCGCCCTGACGCCACACCGCGCGCACGCCCTGGAACGCGGGCCCGTAGTCGTAGCCCGCGTCGGCCAGCCGCTCGTAGGCCCCCTCGACGTCGACCGGCGACGCACCGACGGGCGGCCAGGACACCGCCCAGGCGAGCACGCCCTTGCCGGGGTTCGGGCCCACACCGAGCACGCCCGACGCGTGGCGGGTCCACGCGGCCTCGGGCTCGCCCGCCGGACGCGAGTAGATCCGCACTGGCCGGGAGTCGCCGTCCTCCGGCCGCCCGACGACGACCTGTACGTCCATGGCGCCCTGCTCGGCCAGCACCAGCGGCGCCTCGAACATCAGCTCCTCGACGAGATCACACCCGAGCTGCCCGCCCGCCTCCAGGACGAGATCCACGAGCGCGGCGCCGGGCAGCACGGCCGCCCCGAGCATCACGTGATCGGCCAGCCAAGGCGCGTCACCCTGCGACAGCCGCCCGGTCAGCACCATCGTCCCGTCGTCGGCCACGTCCACGGCCGCCCCCAGGAGCGGGTGGCCGACCTGGCGCAGCCCGGCCGCCGAGACGTCGGTGGCGCGGGCGGGCGGGGCGAGCCAGTACCGCTCCCCCTCGAACGCGTACGTCGGGAGGTCCACGGTCGCCCCGCCGCCGAACAGCGCCGCCCAGCCGACGGCCACTCCCGCCACGCACGCCCGCGCGAGACAGCCGATCAGCGCGTCAGGCTCGGCGAGCTGCTTCCTGTGCAGGGCGAGGATCGGGGTGTCCGGCGCGGTGACGCACTCGTGCGCCATGCCGGAGAGCACCGCGGCCGGGCCCACCTCCAGGTACGTGTCCACGCCGTCGGCTTCGAGCCGGCCGATCGTGGCGTGGAACATGACGGCCCGGCGGATCTGCTCCAGCCAGTAGCCGGGCTCGGCCCAGGAGCCGTCGGGGAGGTTGGGTGCGTACGGGATGCGCGGCTCGTGGAACTCCACGCCCGCCAGCTCGGTGGCGAACTCCGCCAGCATGGGCTCCATCAGCGGCGAGTGGAAGGCGTGGCTGACCGCCAGCCGCCTGGTCCGCCGGCCGAGCTCGCGCCAGTGCTCGGCGACCGCCAGGCACGGCTCCTCCGCGCCGGAGACGACCACACTCGCCGGCCCGTTGACGGCGGCGACGGACACCAGGTGTTCCTGTCCGGCCAGCGTCGGCACCACCTCTTCGGCGGTCGCCTCGATCGCGACCATCGCGCCCGGCGTGTCGAGCTCCTGCATCAGGCGGGCGCGCGCGGTGATGAGCCGGGCGGCGTCCGTCAGCGACCACACCCCGGCGAGGTGCGCGGCCGCGAACTCGCCCACCGAGTGCCCGGCCACGTGGTCGGGCGTCACGCCGAGCGCCGCGAGCAGCCGGACGGCGGCCACCTCGAAGGCGAACAGCGCCGGCTGGGTGTAGCGGGTCTCGTTCAGCAGGTCCGCCTCGGGCGTGCCGGGCTCGGCCCATACGATCTCGCGCAGCGGCCGGTCGAGGTGCTCGTCGAGCGCCGCCCAGACCTCGTCGAGCGCTTCGGCGAAGACCGGGGACGCGGCGGCCAGCTCACGGCCCATGCCGAGCCGCTGCCCGCCCTGGCCGGTGAACAGGTAGGCGAGCTTGGGCTTCTCCCGGGCGGCGCCCTCGATCACCTCGGCCACCGGGCGGCCGGCCAGGAAGTCGCCGAGCCGGGCGGCCAGGGCGTTTCGGTCGTCGCCGAGGATGACCGCGCGGTGCTCGAACAGCGACCTGCCGGTGACCAGGGAGCGGGCCACGTCCGCCGGTTCGGGGGCGTCGGCCGCGGTGACGAGTTCGTGCAGGCGGGCGGCCTGCGCACGTAACGACCGGCCGCTGCGGGCGCTGATCACCCAGGCTGGCGGGCCTTGCACGGCCGGCGGCACCTGGTCCGTACGCGGGCTCTCCTCGGCCTCCTCGATGACCAGGTGCGCGTTCGTACCGCTGATGCCGAAGGACGAGACGCCGAACCGGCGCGGCTGTTCGCCGCGCGCCCACTCCCTGGCCTCGGTCAGCAGCCGCACGCCGCCGGCCGACCAGTCGACGTGCGGGGTCGGCTCGTCCACGTGCAGGGTGGGCGGCAGCACGCCGTGCCGCATCGCCATCACCATCTTGATCACACCGGCGACGCCGGCGGCGGCCTGGGTGTGGCCGATGTTCGACTTGACCGAGCCGAGCCAGAGCGGGCGGTCGGCGGCGCGGTTGCGTCCGTACGTGGCCAGCAGCGCCTGGGCCTCGATGGGGTCGCCCAGCTTGGTGCCGGTGCCGTGCGCCTCCACGGCGTCGACGTCCCGCGTGTCGAGCCGGGCGTCGGCCAGTGCCTGCTGGACCACGCGCTCCTGGGAGGGGCCGTTCGGGGCGGTGAGCCCGTTGCTGGCGCCGTCCTGGTTGACGGCCGAGCCGCGGATCACCGCGTGGATCCGCCGGCCGTTGCGCCGCGCGTCCGACAGCCGCTCCAGCACCAGTACGCCGACGCCCTCCGACCAGGCGGCGCCGTCGGCCGAGGAGGAGAACGACCTGCACCGGCCGTCCGGCGACAGCGCCCGCTGCCGCGAGAACTCGATGAACGGGTCCGCCGTGGCCATCACGGTCACGCCGCCCGCCAGCGCCAGCGAGCACTCGCCGCGCCGCAGCGCCTGAACCGCCAGGTGCATCGCCACCAGCGACGACGAGCAGGCCGTGTCGACGGAGATCGCCGGGCCCTCCAGGCCGAACGTGTACGAGACCCGCCCGGACAGCACGCTGGAGGCGCTGGAGACCATCAGGACGCCCTCGACCGACTCCGGCACGGCGCCGCCGGTGTAGCGCAGCGAGTAGTCGTTGTACATGTTGCCCGCGTACACACCGGTCTGGGTGCCCCGCAGCGTGACCGGGTCGATCCCGGCCCGCTCGAACGCCTCCCAGCTGGTCTGCAGGAACAACCGGTGCTGCGGGTCGGTGGCCAGCGCGCCACGCGGGCTCAAACCGAAGAAGGGCGCGTCGAAGTCGCCGGCGTCGGGGAGAAAACCGCCCTGCCGGGTGTACGACCGGCCGAGCGCCTCCGGATCCGGGTCATAAAGGTTCTCGTCCCAGCCCCGGTCGGTGGGGAAATCACTGATCGCGTCCACACCGGAGGCCACCAGGTCCCACAGGTCCTCGGGCCCCGCGACCCCGCCCGGGAACCGGCACCCCATCCCGACGATCGCTATGGGCTCGTGGCGACGGTCTTCGACCCCGGTCAGGCGCTGCCGAGTCTCGGTGAGCTCGACGGTCACCCGCTTCAGGTAATTACGCAGCTGTTCCTCAGTCGCCATGGTCGGGCCTTTCCAGAGAGGACCTCAGAGGAGACGTCATTGTTTGGTCGTCGATCAACGCGAAGATCTCCTCGTCCGAGGCGGAATCGATCTTCTCCGCGGCGCCGTTGGACCCGGCTCCGAACCTGGTCATCAGGCCGGCGCCGAACCTGGTGACGGCGCTCTGCGCGATGGCGACGAGCTTGCCGCGGATGGCCTCGGCGTCGCCGTGCGCGCCGGTCAGCATCGACTCGACCCGTTCGACCGCCCCACGCAGCGTGTCCTCGGGCGACGGGGCGGCGGGGGCGAGGGTACGGAACAGGTACTCGGCCAGTGCCGTGACCGTGGGATGGTCGAACACCAGGGTCGCGGGCAGCCGGAGCCCGGTGTCGCTGTTCAGCCGGTTGCGCAGCTCCACCGCGGTCAGCGAGTCGAAGCCGAGCTCGTTGAAGGCCCGGTCCATCTCCACGTTGCCGACGCTGCCGTGCGCCAGGACCGCCGCGACGTGCGAGCGGACCAGGTCCGCCAGGTGAACGCGCGCCTCGGCCTCCGCCATCTTGGCCAGCCGCTCGGCCATGCCCGCCCGGCCCGCCGCCGTGGGGGTGCTCGCGGTGTTCGCCGCGCTCGCCGTACGTTTCGCCGTACGGACCAGGCCGCGCAGCACGGACGGCAGCTCGCCCGCCTCGGCCCTGGCGCGCAGCCCGGCGGTGTCCCACCTGGCGGCGACGACCAGCTCCGCCGGAGCGGTGATCGCGCTGTCGAAGAGCTCCAGCCCCTGCTCGGCGGTCAGCGGCGCGATGCCCGACCGGGCCAGCCTGGCCGTGTCGGCCGCCGACAGGGCCCCGGTCATGGTGCTGTCCGCGGTCTCCCACAGACCCCAGGCCACCGACACGGAGGGCAGGCCCAGGCCGCGCCGGTGGGCCGCCAGGACGTCCAGGAACACGTTGGCGGCGGCGTAGTTCGCCTGGCCCGCGTTGCCGATCACGCCCGCCACGGAGGAGAACGTCACCAGCGGCACATCCGGCACCAGCTCGTGCAGGTACCAGGCGGCATCGGACTTCGGGGCGAACACCGAGTCGAGCCGCTGCGCCGACAACCCCTCCACCGTGGCGTCGTCGAGCACGCCCGCCGTGTGCACCACGGCCGTCAGCGCCGGAATCGACCCCAGCAGTACGGCCAGGGCGTCGCGGTCCGACACGTCGCACGCCACCACGGTGACCCGCGCGCCGAGCGCCTCCAGCCGGGCCACCAGGTCGCCGCTCGCCTCCGGGCCGCGCCGGGAGGCCAGCAGAAGGTCCTTTGCGCCGTGCCGGTCCACCAGGCGGTGCGCGATCAGCGCGCCGAGGCTGCCGGTGCCGCCGGTCACCAGGACGGTCCCCGAACCGGCGTCGAACAGCTCGGGGGCGTCGGCCGTACGACGGATCAGCCGCGGGACCAGGACCTTCCCCTCGCGCGCCAGCAACTGCGACTCGCCGGCCGCGACCGCCGCCGCCACCAGTCCCCAGTCGGCGCTCGCCGCGTCCACGTCCACCAGCACGAACCGCCCGGGATGCTCGGCCTGCGCCGACCGCACCAGCCCCCACACCGGCCCGGCCACCACGCCCGCGAGGTCGGTTCCGCCGGCCCTGAACACGCCCTTGGTCACGAACACCATCCGGCACCCGGCGAACCGCTCGTCCCCCACCCAGCCCTGCACCAGGTCGAGCGCCTGGTAGATGCCGTCGCGCACGCCGTAGGGCACGTCGTCGGCGTCGGCCTCGGGCAGGTACGGCACCAGGACGGTGCTCGGCATGTCCCCGACGGTCATCTCGGTCAGGGACGCGAGGTCGTAGTACCGCGCCGCGTCCACCGCCGCGCCGATCTCGTCGGCGAACTCGTCGTACCCCACCACGGCCCAGCGCTGCTCGGCCGGGTCCATGGCGGACACCGCGAGGTCGATCCAGTCGAGCGTGTACGAGGTTGCGTCGGACGGCGCGCGCGTGGCGGCGCCGTGCCTCGGCACCGGGCGCAGGGTCAGCGCGTTCACCCCGGCGATGCGGTCGCCCGCTCCGTCGTGGATGTCCAGCGACACCCGGTCGCCTTCCCCGGCCACGATCCGCACCCGCAGCGTCTCGGCGCCGAGCGCGGACACCCGCACGCCGCTCCACGCGAACGGCAGCAGCAGCGCCCCCGTGTCCTCGGCCGACTCCAGCACCAGCAGGTGCAGCGCCGCGTCCAGCAATGCCGGGTGCAGCGTGAACAGACCCGCGTCCGTCCGGACCGGCTCCGGCAGCGCCACCTCGACGTAGGCGTCACCGCCCACCCGCCAGGCCGCGCGCAGCCCCTGGAAGGCGGGGCCGTACTCGTAACCCCGCTCCGCGAGCCGCTCGTAGGCGTCGTCCAGGTCGATCGCCACGCCGTCCACGGGCGGCCAGGCGGTCAGGCGCTCGCCGTCTGCGGTCAGGCGCTCGCCGGCCGTGGGCGGGGCGACGGCCAGCGTGCCGGTGGCGTGGCGCGTCCACCTGGCCTCGTCGTCGTCCGCCGTTCTGCCGTACACGGTGAGGCCACGGCGGCCCTCGGCGCCGGCGCCGCCGACCGCGAGCTGCACCTGGACCGCGCCCGTCTCGGGCAGCGGCAGGGGCGCCTCCAGTGTCAGCTCCTCGATCTCGTCACACCCGGCCGTGGCGGCGGCCTCCAGGGCCAGCTCGACGAACGCGGTGCCCGGCAGCAGTACGCCGCCGTCCACGGCGTGGTCGGCCAGCCACGGCAGCGCGCCGCGCGACAACCGCCCGGTGAGCAGGAACCCGTCGTCCCCCGCGACGGGCACGACCGCGTCGAGCATCGGGTGCCGCGGGCCGCGGACCTGGCGGGTCTCGCTGATCCAGTACCTGGTGTGCTCGAACGGATAGGTCGGCAGGTCCACATGATGGCGAGGGACCGGACCGACAGCCGCCCAGTCCACGTCGGCGCCCGACACGTACGCCTGGGCCGCCGCGACCAGCAGGCGCCGCCAGTCGCCGTCGTCCCGCCGGAGCGTCCCGGTGGCGCCGCCGGGGGTGCCCGCGGCCGCCAGGGTGTCCTGGATGTGACCGGTCAGCACGGGATGCGGGCTGACCTCGATGAACAGCGGTGCGCCGTCCCCGGCGAACGCCCTGATCGCCTGCTCGAAACGTACGGGACTGCGAAGGCTGCGGAACCAGTAGCCGGCGTCCAGCCCGGCCGGCTCGACGAACGTCCCGGCCATGGACGAGCAGAAGGCCACGTCCGTCGGCCGCGGCGCGACCTCGGCCAGGGTGGCGAGCAGCTCGTCGCGGAGCACCTCGACGTGGGGGGTGTGCGAGGCGTAGTCGATCTCGATCTTCCGCACGCGTACGGTCTCGCCGCACGCCGCCGCGAACTCGTCGATCGCGTCCAGATCCCCGGCGACCACCGTACTGGCGGGCCCGCTGTGCACGGCCACCCACAGCCGGTCCGCCCACGGCTCCAGCCTGATCTCCTCGGCGGGCAGCGCGACGGCGAGCATGCCGCCGGTGCCGCCCAGCTTGGCGATCGCCTGGCTGCGGAGCACGACCACCTTCGCCGCGTCGTCGAGCGTCAACGCCCCGGCGACACAGGCCGCCGCGATCTCCCCCTGGGAGTGCCCCACCACCGCCGCCGGGTCCACGCCCAGCGACCGCCAGACCTGCGCCAGCGACACCATGACCGCGAACAGCGCGGGCTGGACAGCGTCCGAGCCCGTCAGCTCACCTGTCCGCAGGGCCGCCACGACGGACCAGCCGGTGTACGGGATGAGCGCCTCGTCGCAGCGGTTCATCCACTCGCGGAACACCTCGCTGGAGTCCAGCAGATCAACCGCCATCCCCGCCCACTGCGACCCCTGCCCCGGGAAGACCAACACCGGGCGGACATCCGGCAGCACCGTGCCGCTGGTCACGGCCGCGTGCGTTTCGCCCTCCGCAAGGGCCGTCAGGCCCGCCACCAGCTCGTCCCGATCCGTGGCGACCACGACCGCCCGGTGCGCGAACCCCGCCCGCCGGGCCAGCTGGTGTCCTGCGGCGGCCAGGTCGTCATGGGAGGCTTTGGCGGCGTACTCGCGCAGGCGGGTGGCATGCGCTTTCAGCGCGGCGGCCGACTTCGCGGACAACGCCCAGACCAGCGACATCCCGGACCGCCCCGCAACCGGCCGACCATCGGCCGCGCCCACCGCGTCTTCAGCGGCCTCCTCGCCTTTTACGCCCTTCGCAGCCGCCGTGAGGTCCGCCGCCTCCAGGGTCGCAGTCCCGGTTCCCGCGTACGCCGTCTCGAGGGCCTGTTCCAGGATCAGGTGGGCGTTCGTGCCGCTGATGCCGAAGCTGGAGACCGCAGCCCGTGTCAGCCGGTCATCACGCAGCTCGACCGGCTCGGTGAGCAGTCGTACCGCGCCACCGCTCCAGTCCACCTGCGAGGTGGACTCGTCGGCGTGCAACGTGCGCGGCAGCGTCCCGTGCCGCATCGCCATCACCATCTTGATGACGCCACCGACCCCGGCCGCGGCCTGGGTGTGGCCGACGTTCGACTTGAGGGAACCCAGCCAGAGCGGCCGTTCGGGATCGCGGCCCGCGCCGTACGCGGCGATGATCGACTCAGCCTCGATCGGGTCACCGAGCCGGGTGCCCGTGCCGTGCGCCTCCACCGCGTCCACCTCGGCGGCGGCGAGCCCGGCGTCGGCCAGCGCCTGCCGGATCACCTCCTGCTGGGCCTGGCCGTTCGGGGCGGTGAGGCCGTTGCTGGCACCGTCCTGGTTCACCGCGCCGCCACGGATCACGGCGAGCACCGGATGCCCCAGGCGGCGCGCATCGGACAGCCGCTCCAACAGCAGCATCCCGGCGCCCTCACCCCAGCCCGTGCCGTCCGCGCCCGCCGCGAACGCCTTGCACCGTCCATCGGGAGCCAGCCCCGACTGCCGGCTGAACTCGACGAAGATCCCCGGATTGGACATCACGGTCGCCCCACCGGCCAGTGCCAGCGAACACTCGCCGCGCCGCAACGCCTGCATCGCCAGGAAGATCGCCACCAGCGACGAGGAGCAGGCCGTGTCGGCGGTGATGGCGGGCCCACGCAGGCCCAGCGTGTACGCGATCCGCCCGGACGCGACGCTGAGCGCGGTCCCCGTCAGCAGGTGCCCGTCGACCGTCCCCGTGGACTGGTGCAACCGGGGCCCGTAGTCCGAGGCCATGGCACCCACGAACACGCCGGTAGCCGAGCCGCGCAGCCCGGCCGGGTCGAGCCCGGCCCGCTCGACGGCCTCCCAGCTGACCTCCATCAGCAACCGCTGCTGGGGGTCCATGGCGGTGGCCTCGCGCGGGCTGATGCCGAAGAACGCGGCGTCGAACCGGTCGGCGTCGTGCAGGAACCCGCCGTACCTGGTGTCGCTGGTGCCCGACCGGTCCGCCCCGGACGCGAACAACGTGTCCAGGTCCCAACCCCGGTTGACGGGGAACTCGGTGATCGCGTCGGTGCCGGTACGAACGAGCCGCCACAACTCCTCAGGCGAGTCCACCCCACCGGGATACCGGCACCCCATGGCCACGATGGCGACGGCGCCGGTGTCGTCGCCACCGCAGCCAGGCGCGTCGCCGACGTACGCGAGCGCGGTGAGGTCATCCTCCGGCGCGGCCGGGTCACCGTGGCGGCCGGCGGTCGACGGTACGGATCCCCCGTCGGCGAGGAGCGTCCGAAGGTGGGCGATCAGCAGATCGGGGGTCGGATGGTCGAACAGCAGGCTCGTCGGCAGCCGCAGCCCGGTCGCGCTCCGCAGCCGGTGCCTGAGGTCCTCCGCAGTGGCCGATTCGAGCCCGAGGTCCTTGAACGTCCGACTCGACTCCACACTCCCCGCGTCCTGGTGCCCGAGCAGCCCGGCCAGGACGGTCAGCACCAGCTCCCGCACCTCACGCCGCGAAAGCCCACTGCCCGCCGCCGTCCCCGCAGCAGCAGAACTGGACGCACCGGCGCCGTTGGAACCACTCGTCGCAGTGGCGCCGGAGCCGCCTGCCGGGGCGGTGCGTGCTGGCGAGCGGCGGGCGTCGCCCGGCAGTGACGGCCAGTGGCGTTCGCGCTGGAACGCGTACGTGGGCAGCTCAACCAGCTCCGCCCCCGCCACCTGGCCGGGCCCGGTCCAGTCGACGTCGGCCCCTCGCGTGTACGCCTCGGCGAGCGAGCGCCGGAACCGCTCCAGCCCGCCGTCACCCCGCCGCAGCGTCCCGATGACCGCGGCCTCCCGGTCCGCTTCCTCGGCCGTCTCCTCGATCCCGGCGCCCAGCACCGGATGCGGGCTGCATTCGACGAACAGGCCGCCCTGCTGGTCCAGCGCCCGCCGTGTCGCCTGCGCGAACCTGACCGGCTGCCGCAGGCTGCGATACCAGTAGCCGGCGTCGAGTTCGGCCGTGTCGATCGGCTCGCCGGTGAGCGTCGAGATGAACAGCGTCCCCGCGCTCACCGGCCGTACCGGGGCCAGCGCCGCCAGCACCTCGTCACGGATCTCCTCGACCTCGGCCGAGTGCGAGGCGTAGTCGACCGGGATGAGCCTGGTGCGGTACCCGTCGTCGGTGAGCCGCCGCCCCAGGTCGGCGAGCGCCTCGTGCCGCCCGGAGACGACCACGGACCGGGGCCCGTTGTAGGCGGCGATGGACACGTCCCCCGCCAGCGAGCGGATGGCCGACTCGACCACGTCCAGCGGGGCGGCGATCGACATCATCCCGCCGCGTCCGGTGATCCCGGCGATGGCGCGGCTGCGCAGGGCCACGACCCTGGCCGCGTCGGGCATGGACAGCGCGCCGACGACGGTGGCGGCCGCGATCTCGCCCTGCGAGTGGCCGATCACCATCTCGGGTTCGACGCCGTACGAGCGCCACAGCCCGGCCAGCGACACCATGACGGCCCACAGCGCGGGCTGCACCACGTCGACCCGGTCGAACCCGGGCCCACCCGGCGCCCCGCGCAGCACGTCGAGCAGCGCGTAGTCGACGAACGGTTCGAGCGCCCCCGCACACGCCTCGACATGCGCCGCGAACACCGGCGAACCGGCGAGCAGGTCACGGGCCATCTCCGGCCACTGCGACCCCTGCCCCGGAAAGACGAACGCCCGGCGACCACCGACCACGGACCCGGTGACCACAGACTCATCCAGCCGCCCGGCCGCCAGCGCGGCCAGCTCGGCGGGCCGATCGGGACCGAGCAGCACCGCCCGGTGCTCAAACACGGCCCGGCTACGCAAGAGCGCGAGCGCAACAGCACCAGGCTCGGATCCGGGGAGGTGGCCGACATGGGTGTCCAGGCGCTTGGCCTGAGCGCTGAGTGCCCCGGCCGTGCGGGCCGACAGCACCCAGGGCGTGTCCTCGCTCGCCGACCGCGGGGCGTACTCGCGTTGAGGAGCCTCGCCGAGCACCAGGTGGCAGTTGGTGCCGCCCATGCCGAACGAGCTGACGCCCGCGACGAGCGGCCGGTCGGCGCGTGGCCACGGGCGGGCGTCGCGCACGACCTCCAGCCCCAGCTCGTCGAGCGGGATGTCCGGGTTGGCCGTCTCGAAGTTCAGGCTCGGCGGCAGCTCGCGCCGCTCCAGGCTCAGCACGACCTTGACCAGCCCGGCGATCCCGGCGGCGCCTTCGAGATGCCCGATGTTGGTCTTCACCGACCCGACCAGCAACGGCGCTACACCATCCGCGCGATCGGGGCCGTAGGCGGCGCCGAGGGCGGTGGCCTCGATGGGGTCGCCGACTTTCGTGCCGGTGCCGTGCAGCTCGACGTACTGGACGTCGCCCGGCTCGACCCCGGCGCGCTCGCAGGCGAGCCGGATGACCTCCTCCTGCGCCCGTCCGCTCGGCACGGTGAGCCCGTCGCCGCCGCCGTCGTTGTTGACGGCGCCGCCGAGGATCACGCACCGGATCGCGTCGCCGTCGGCGAGCGCCGCCGACAGCGGCTTCAGGACGACGAGCGCCCCGCCCTCGCCGCGCACGTAGCCGTTGGCCCGGCCGTCGAAGACGTAGCAGCGCCCGTCCGGCGACAGCGCGCCGAAGTTGCCGATGGCGGCGGTGGTCTCGGCCAGCAGGTTGAGGTTCACGCCGCCGGCGAGCGCCAGCCCGGTCTCGCCGCGCCGCAGGCTCTCGCAGGCCATCTGTACGGCCAGCAGCGACGACGACTGCCCGGCGTCGAGCGTCAGGCTCGGCCCCCGCAACCCGAGGAAGTACGAGACACGGTTGGCGATGATCGCCCGGTTCGCCCCGGTATAGGCGTGCCGCCCGAGGCCATCGGCCCCCACCCGGTCCTGCAGCGCCGCGTAGTCGTTGGAGATCGCCCCCAGGAACACCCCCGCGCCGGTCCCGCTCAGCCGGGACGGCACCACCCGCGCGTTCTCCAGCGCCTCCCAGGCCAGCTCCAGTACGAGGCGCTGCTGGGGGTCCATCGCGGCGGCCTCGTTCGGCGAGATACCGAAGAAGGCGGCGTCGAAGCGGTCCACATCCGAGAGGAAGCCGCCACGGCGATACCCGGCGGCCGGACCGTCCGGCCACCGGCCCTCGGGCACGGCCGTCACGGCGTCCACGCCATCGCGCAGCAATTGCCAGAACCGTCCGGGATCGGCGGCCTGAGGGAGCCGGCAGGAAACGCCGACCACGGCGACGGGCTCGGCGGCAGATGAAACGCGACCGGTCCGCGGACGACCGGTCGCGCCGGCCGTCGTGCCGTTTAGCTGAATCGACTCACCAACCATCAATGCGCCACCTCAAGCTTCGGGCATCACCAACAAGACAGTGCCGGTTTCCATAAAGACGATCGCTTTGAATAGTTGCTGTGACCCTAATCGCAGCGCCGTTCCCGGGCCACGGCCGCGGGCTGGCACATTGTTTCCGGCAGAAGCTGTCAATGCGGGCGCGTTGACATAGGTATGCGCAGTTCGCATTCTGTGTGGGACAGCTGAGAGTTCTGCCGATCCGAAATGGATGAAGCCTTTTACCGGAGCGCGCTCCAGGGGCCCGTGCGATCCGCAGTACGTGCGCGTGTGAAGGGCCGCCAACGGGCCACTGACCCACCGATGAGCCCACGAGGAGACCACATGCACGTCGACGCACCCCTGAGCAATGGCCAGCTATGGAGCTGGCGAGAAGTGGAGCGCTACCCGAAGGACTGGATGCGGGACGCCAACCTCCCGACGGCCTGGGACCTGCGCGGCCTGCCCCTGGACCGGGTGACGACGGCGTTGCGGCGGCTCGTCGACCGGCACGAATGCCTGCGCACCACGTACCACGTGCGAGACGGGCAGCCCGTGCAGCGCGTCCACCAGACGGTGACGCCGCCGGTCGAGCACGTCGACCGCGTGATCACCGACCGCGGCGATCCGGAGCGTACGAAGGAAGAGCTGGCCACGATCCCGTTCCCGATGACCGACGCGCTGCCCTGGCGCGGCGTGCTCGTCACGACCGACGGGGCGCCGGTGTTCCTCGCGCTGTCGTTCTCCCACCTGATCGTGGACGTGTGGTCGATCCACCATCTGCAGGACCAGTTCCGCGCCCTAGTGGCCGACCCGGACGCCCACGCGGACATGGGTCCCACCCTGCGCGAGCTCGCCGGGCGGCAGCGTGACGAGTCGTGGCGCGGCCAGCAGGAGAGCTCCGAACGCTACTGGCGTCAGGTGCTCGCCGACGGCCTGATGGACGAGCTCCCCACGCTGCCCGCGGGCGCCGAGCGGAACCGGATCGAGGCCACGCTGCACTCGCGCCGCCTGGGCGGGCTCGCCGCCGAGGCCGCCAGGCGGCACGGCGTGACGCCGCCCGCGGTGCTGATGGCCTTCATCGCCGCCGGCCTCGCCCGGCACACGGACACCGACCGGGTGACGATGAGCCTGATGGCCTCCAACCGGTTCGCCGCGGAACACCAGCACGTCGTCGGCACCATGAACCAGCTCATCCCGGTCAGCGCCATCGTCGATCCGGGCGCCACGCTGGCCGAGCACGTCAAGCGCTGGCACTGGGCGAGCGCGCGCACGTACCGCTACTCCTGCTACGACTTCGACCGCGTCGCCGCGCTGGCCGCCGACGCGGCCACGCACAGCGGCCGGGAGCCGGGGCACGACTGCTGGTTCAACCACCTGTTCCGGAGCTGGTTCAACTACATGCAGATCGACCGCGCCCCGCTGAACGCCGCCGATCCGACGCCCGCCGAGCTGGTCTGGACGCCCTTGGCCCAGCAGTACGGCCAGGCGTTCCGGGTGCGGGTGGCGCTTCAGGGCGGTCTCACCAGCGTCATGCTGCTGGCGGATCCGGCGATCCTGCCGCCGGAGGCCGCGACCGACGTCCTGCGGGCGATGGCGCTCGGCGTGCAGCTCGCGGTGACCGATCCGAAGACGTGCCTGAAGGACCTGTGGAGCGCCAGGAGCGAGGGGCTGCCGCCGGCGCTGTTCCCCGCCGAGGTGCCGGCGCCGCCGCACTAGTCGTCCGCGGGCCGGCGCGGCAGCCCCCGCCGCGCCGGCCCGCGGATCCCGCCACAAAAAGTCAGACCAGCACCTCGGCCGGAGCCGGGTGGCTCAGGAACGCGGCGGGGCTCGCCGTCAGGCCGTACGCACCCGCCTGGAACAGCACGATCAGGTCCCCCACCCCGGCCTTGGGCAGCGAGACGTCGTCCCCCAGCAGGTCGAGCGGGGTGCACAGGCAGCCGACGACGGTCACCGTCTCCTCGGGCGGGTCGTCCATCCGGTTCCCCACCGCGATCGGGTAGTTGCGCCTGATCACCTGGCCGAAGTTGCCGGACGCCGCGAGCTGGTGGTGCAGCCCGCCGTCCACGACGACGAACACCTTGCCGCGCGACTCCTTGCGGTCCACCACGCGCGTGACGTAGACGCCGGCCTCGCCGACCAGGTAGCGCCCCAGCTCGACGACGATCCGCGCCTCGGGCAGCCGGGGCCGGACCAGGCCGTCGGCCAGCCGCGCCAGGTTGTCGCCGATCGGGCCGAGGTCGAGCGGCCGGTCGCGCAGCGCGTACGGGATGCCGAAGCCGCCGCCGATGTTGAGGTAGCGCACGGGCGCGGGCGCCGCGTCCGCGAAGCCGAGAATCAGCTCGACGGTACGGCGCTGCGCCTCGCAGATGCTGTCGACCCGCAGGTTCTGCGACCCGGCGAACACGTGGAAGCCCTGAAAGTCGAACTCGTCGCCGCCCAGCCCGGCCAGGACCGCGGGGATCCGCTCGGAGTCGATGCCGAACTGCTGCGGGCCGCCGCCCAGCCGCATGCCGGACCCGCGGACCACGAAGTCCGGATTGACGCGCAACGCGACCCGCGCGGGAATGCCCGCGGCGGCGCTCGCCGACCGGACCCGTTCCACCTCCAGCTCGGACTCCAGCTCGATGGTGACGCCGGCGGCGACCGCCTGCGCCAGCTCGGCCGCCGACTTGCCGGGCCCGGCGAAGCTGATGCGCGAGGCGGGCCCCGGGGTGTCGAGCGCGTGCCGCATCTCCTGCGCGGAGGCCACGTCGAAGCCGTCGACCAGGCCGCTCATGTGCTGGAGCAGGGCGGGCATCGGATTGGCCTTCACCGCGTAGCTCAGCTCGACGTCCCCGGGCAGGGCCGCGCGCACCGACGCGACCCGCCGGTTGACCAGCTCCCTGTCGTAGGCGAAGAACGGCGTGCTCCCCACGCGGGCGGCCAGCCGTTCGACCGGGACGCCGCCCACGGTGAGCTGGCTGTCGTGCCTGCCGTACCAGCCGCTCGGGATGGAGATCACCAGGTCACCACCCGGCGCAGCTCCGTACGGTCGAACTTGCCGTTGCCCGATCTCGGCAGCCGGTCGCGCACCACCACCCGGCGGGGGACCATGTAGCGCGGCAGGTCGCGTTCGAGCGCCTTCACCAGCGTCTCGGTGTCGCACGACTCGCCGCTCGGCCCGCTGACGACGAGCACCACCTGCTGGCCGAGCGTGTCGTCGGCGACGCCGAACGCCACCGCCTCGCCCACCAGCCCGGTGGCGTAGGCCGCCTCCTCGATCTCACTGGGGCTGACCCGGTAGCCGGAGGTCTTGATCATCTCGTCGGTACGTCCCACGAAGTAGAGGAATCCCTCCTCGTCTCGGTAGGCGAGGTCGCCCGACCAGACCGCGAGCTCGCTCCCCCACGGGCTGCCGCCCGGCGGGTAGGGGCGGAACCGTTCGGCGGTGCGTTCGGGGTCGTTCCAGTAGCCGAGCGCCACGAGCGCGCCACGGTGCACGATCTCCCCCTTCTCGCCGGGGTCGCAGACGCCGCCGTCCGGCCGTACGACGAGGATCTCCGCGTTGGGGATCGCCTTCCCGATCGAGTCGGGCCTGCGGTCGGCCTGCGCCGGGTCGAGGTAGGTGGAGCGGAACGCTTCCGTCAGCCCGTACATGAGGTATGGCCTGGCCTGCGGGAACGTCGCCCGCAGCGCGTCCAGGGCAGGCTTGGGCAGGCGCCCGCCGGTGTTGGCGAAGTAGCGCAGGCGGCGGGTGGCCGCCTCCGGCCAGGTCTGCCCCGTGAGCTGCAGCCACAGCGGCGGCACGCAGGTCAGCCCGGTGACACCGTGCCGGGCGCAGAGACGGACGACCGCGCCGGGCACCAGGTAGTTCATCAGGACGACGTGCGCGCCCGTGATGAACGACGTGGTGAGCTGGCTGAAGCCGGTGTCGAAGCTCAGCGGGAGTACGGCGAGCACCACGTCGTCGCGGGTGTGGCCGAGGTACTGGGCGACGCTGCGGGCGCCGGCGAGCAGGTTGCGGTGCGACAGGACGACGCCCTTCGGGCTTCCGGTGCTGCCCGAGGTGTAGAGGATCGCCGCGACGTCGGCGTCGATCACACCCTCTGCGGCGGGGGCCTCTTCGGAGGCGCACAGCTCTGACCAGGTGGTGACCGGGCGCGGCTCCGGGACCTGCGGCCGGTCGCCGATGAGGATCAGGTCGCGCAGCGACTCCACCTCCTGGAGCCGGGCGCCGATCAGGCGGTGCCGCTCGACCGTGGTGACCACCGCGACCGCGCCGCAGTCGGCGGCCACGTACCCCACCTGCTGCGGCTTGAACAGCGGATTGACCGGGACGAACACCCCGCCCGCCGCGGACACGGCGAGCATCGCGACCACGGTCTCGATCCGTTTCTCCAGGTAGACGACCACCCGCTCGCCCCGGCGCAGCCCGAGCCGGCGCAGTCCGCTCGCGGCGCGGCCGACGCGGCGGGCCAGCTCGCCGTAGCTGAGCGTCTCGTCCTGGTAGGTCACCGCGGGGCGCTCAGGGTCGCCGCACCGCACCACGTCGTCGACTCGCGTCAGCATCGGCGATCCTCAGACTCGTAAGGGGGTTCGCTCGTCACCGACGGTTCCTTCGAGGTCGAGCAGCGCGGACAGTGCCTGCCACAGCGAGCCGACGGTGTCGAACGTCTCCTCGTTGAGGATGTCGTCGGGCAGCTCGATGTCGTAGCGGTCCTCGATGTCGCCCAGCAACCGCACGACGCCCATCGAGTCGAGGCCGAGCCCGGCCAGTTCGTCCGACGCGGAGAAGTCGCCCGCGTCCGCGTACGGCAAATGCGAGCGCAGAATATTCTGGAACTCGGATGGTATTTCCAACATAGTCAACGCGCCACCTCAGGCCGAAAGCCGAGCCGCTCCATGCTGTCCGCTCCGAGCTTGGCGGAATGCGCGACGACGAGTCAAGGCGGCCATTCCGGAAAAGCACTGGCAGGTAATGGCCTTCCGGAGCCGGTCATCGGCGCCCGGTTGTCGCACCCCCTACGAACGCAGATTATGAATCACATTCAACGAATCTGCGAAGTGCTGCAACCCGCGAACGGCGCACATGGGGAGGCTGAGTTGTCCGCCGCGAAGAACGCGAATCTGTGCTGGGGCCAGCGTTACATGTGGCTGAAATACCACCGGCTGCCGCCGGGCGAACGGCATGACACCCACATCGTGCTGCGTCTCGCCATCCCGCACGACGTCACGGTGGCGAACTGCCGCGCGGCCATCAACTACCTGACGCGCCGCCACGAGTCGCTGCGGACCACCTACCACCTCGACCCCGGGCCGGAGCCGCGGCAGCAGGTACACCCGCCGGCCGCGCTGCCGGTCATCGTGGCGGCCACCGAGCGGGACGGCACCCCCGCCCCCGCCGAGGTCGTCGAGCGGCTCTGCACTGCCGAGTTCCGCCTCGACGCCGAGTGGCCGATCCGCGCCTGCGTCATCACCACGGGCGGGGTTCCGAAGCAGATCGTCCTGGTGCTCAACCACCTGGCCGTGGACGCGTGGACGGTCCGGGAGATCAAGCGCGAGCTCACCGTCCAGTGCGCCGGCTTCAGCTCCCGTCGGCCGGCCGCGCTGGAGCCCGTCCGCAACCAGCCATCGGACCTGGCCCGCCACGAGTCGTCGGCCGAGGCCGCCGCGGTGGCGGCACGCTCCCTGGCGTACTGGGACGAGGAGATCACCCGCCTCCCGGCCGACCCGTTCGCCGCGAGGCGCGCCCCTTCGGTGACACCTGACCGCGAGCCGGTGGCGCGGAGTGCGGCGCTGACCTCGCCGGCACTGCTCGACACCGTGCGGCGCATCGCCGCGGCGGACCAGGTGTGGCCGTCGCTGGTCCACGTGACCGCGTACACCGCCATGATGGCCGCCTACACCGGCCTCGGGACGGTCGCGCACCTGTCGTTCTCCGGCAACCGCGAGCCCGGCCCGTACGCGGGCGTGATGACGTGCATGTTCGCGCCGATGCTGGTGACCGTCGACTGCCACGACGACCCGCCGTTCTCGGAGCTGCTGCGCCGCGTGGCCGAGCGTTTCGAGCTCGCCCGTACGCACTCCTGCGCGCCATACGACCAGGTCGTGGAGCGGATGTCGCGTGAGGGCTCGCGGCGCGGCGAGCCGGTACGCCTCGGGTCGGAGGTCAACTTCATCAAGCAGCGCTCCAGCGAGGCGCGGGCCCGGCGCACCACGTTCACCTGGAAGCCGGTGCCGTCGGCGTGGGCGTACGAGGAGGCGGACACGTACTTCAGGATCGACGAGTGGCGTGACGCGGTCGTCGTCGGCTTCCACGCCCGCTCCTCGATCATGGGAGCCGACGACATGGAGCGCTTCCTGCGCGGCTACGAGGCCGTCCTGCTCGCCGACGACAACCCCCGGATCAGCGACGTCACGCGCCGCGCCGGCTTCAGCGCACCACCGACCCGGCGCCCGCCCGCCCACGGCGAGCCGTCCATAGCCGCTGCCGAAACCGCACAGGTGGCCACTCTCGAAGCCGGACACGCGCTCGCCGAGGTCGTCCGCCAAGTGAACGGGCTCGCCGACGTCGACCTGTCCGACAGCTACACGATCGCCGGCGGCCGGGCCCTGCGCATCCCCCGTGTCCTGGCCCTGCTGGCGGCCCACGGGTGGACGGGCGCCTCCGTCCACCACCTGACCGGCCCCCAGCCACTGCGGGCACTGGCCGACCGGCTGACTCCTGCCACCGCGGAGCACTTCGCAGAGCACCCCGAGATCACCCCGGAAGCAGTCATCGAGCCTCCGAGGCACGCACTCACCCAGCCCTGACGCACCCCTGGAGTGGTCACACCATGAAAGACGCGCTCGCCGCCCGAGTATCCAAGAGCCACCAGCTCGTCGGCTCCGAAGAGGAGCTGCGCCGGCTGATAGACCGTGAGCTGACCGCCTCCGGCGTGGACAACCTGGTCGTCATGGGCGGCCACTTCATGCTCTTCGAAGACGAGGGGCGGCTCGTCCCCGGTGTCATCAAGGAGCAGCGGTCCGAGCTGATGCGCCGCCGGATCGCCGGCCGGGTGGGCATCTTCCCGGAGTACAGCTGGCAGCTCTCCGTCGACCTCCTCACCTCGTACGCGGAGACCTGCGACGACGCGCGGCTGCTCCTGCTGATCAACGACTGGCAGTACGTGCCCACGTCGGGCCGCCCGGCGAGCGAGCTGCGGGCGGAGTTCCTCGAGCGCTTCACCGGGCTGCCCGAAGAGTACGAGCGGGTGCTGCGCGAGGCCGGGTTCGGGCCGGACCGCGTGCTGCCGAGCCGCAAGCACCCGCTGGCCTTCCCCGAGACGTGGCTGAAGTACCGCTTCCAGAAGGCCGCCGACCGGTTCGTCAAGCAGGGGCGGCTGGAGAAGCGGTTCCTCGACTCGGGCGAGAAGGACACCGAGGTGGCCTTCCTCGACGACGAGGGCAACTACCGCACGCTGATCAGCTGCGGCATCACCGGGTGCGCCGGCGAGATCACCGAGATGATCTCCGAGGTGCACAAGGCCGGCTACCGGGCGATCGTGATCTTCGCGCCTGGCGAGTGTCTCGCACCCGTCCAGACGGGCGTCGACATCGCCCTCGAGCTCTACCGGCTGCCGGACATGCTGGTGATCATCGCCGACCCCGGAGGGAGCGGGGAGATGTCCACCGACGAGATCTACTCGAAGCTCGTGACGGTCAGCACGTTCAGGAGCTGACCCGGCGCGAGACGGACCACCGAAAGTGACGGGCGGGACCATGGAGATCATTTATCTGGACAACTGCGCCACCACCCGCGTAGACGACGAGGTGGTCGACGCGATGCTGCCGTACCTGAGAGAGGACTTCGGCAACCCGTCGTCGCCGCACGTGCTCGGCAAGCGGGCCCGCCGGGCGGTGGACCTGGCCGCCGTGTCGGTGGCCGAGCTCCTGGGCGCCGACCCGCGCGGCATCGTCTTCACCTCCGGCGCGACCGAGAGCAACAACATCGCGCTGCTCGGCATGTTCGCCCACGCGGAGCGCGCGCCCGTCAACGCGTTGTTCTGCCCGACCGACCACAAGTCCGCGCTGGCGATCGGCCGGGCGCTGGCGGGGCAGGGCGTCGAGACCCGCACCATGGCGGTACGCCAGGACGGGCTGATCGACCTGGCCGACCTGGCGGAGCGGCTCGACGTCCACTCGCGCGTCGCCACCGCCGCCCTGGTCAACAGCGAGATCGGCTCGATACAGCCGGTGTCGGAGCTGGCCGCGCTCTGCCACGAGGTCGGCTGCCTGCTGCACGTGGACGCCGCCCAGGCCGCCGGCCGGATCCCCATCGACGTGGTCGAGACCGGGGTGGACACGCTGGCGATCTCCGGGCACAAGGTACGCGGCCCGAAGGGCATCGGCGCCCTGTACGTGCGGCCCGGCGTGCGCCTGCGGCCGATCACGTACGGCGGCGGCCAGTACGAGCTGCGCAGCGGCACCATCCCCACGCACCTCGTGGTGGGACTGGGCAAGGCGTGCGAGCTGGCGCTGCGGCGCCTCGACGACGACTGGATGCGGGCCGTACGGCTGCGCGAGACGGCCCTCGACCTGATCACCACCCGGCTCCCGGGCACGCGGATCAACGGCGACGCGCACGCCGGGGTGCCCCATGTGCTCAACCTGGTGCTGCCAGGGGTTCGCGGGGAGAGCCTCGTTTCCAGCCTGCGTTCCGTGGCCGTGTCCACGGGGTCCGCGTGCAACTCCGACTCCCAGGAGCCGTCACACGTCCTGACGGCGATCGGGGTGAGCGCCGAGGACGCGAACAGCTCCATCCGGATGTGCCTCGACCCGCGCATGCCGTTCGACGAGCTGGTGCGCGGCATCGAGCTGATCTGCGAGCGGGCCCTGGAGCTGGCCGAGGTGTCGATAGCGATGCAGGCCACATGACGTAAGCCGGACCCGCCAAGAGACGGGTCCGGCCAAAGACGGGGTCAGGCGCCGTTGGGCAGGAACTTCCTGGCCGCCTGCACCCCGGCCTGGAAGCGGCTGGTCGCGTCGAGGTCGCGCATCAGCGAGGCGATGTGCCGGCGGCAACTGCGTACCGACATGCCCAGCTTGCGGGCCACGACCTCGTCGGTGTAGCCCTTGGCCATCAGCGCGGCGATGGCCTGCTGGAGGTCGTCGGCCACGTTGGCGTAGCCGGACTCGATGCCCTCCAGCGGCGTGGCCGTCTCCCACAGGTGGTTGAACAGGTCCAGCAGGAACTGCGCGACCCCGTGGTTGTGCACCCGCGCCACGTTGGTCTCCCCGTCCGACAGCCCGAACAGCACCACCAGCGACCGGTCGAAGACCACGGCGGAGCGCGGGATGTGGCTGACGGTGCACACGGAGGCCCCCGCGTCGGTCAGCTTCTTCATCCGCATCCGGGTGGCGAGGTCGGCCCGGTTGCGGTGCTGGCAGATGATGCGCACGGTGATGCCCCGGCCGAGCAGCGGCGAGTACGCCTGCGACAGCTCGTCCGCGTCGCTCAGGCTCGACTGGAGCACCAGCACCTCGTCCCGGCACGAGTCACTGGCCATCTTGAGGAAACCCCGGACCTCCATCGACCCCACCAGGTACTCGATCGCGCTGGGCGCCGAGGGTCTGCCGGAACCGGTGTAGTCCTGCCGGAACACATTGATCCGCTCACGAATCTGGTCGATCAGCTCGCGACGCTGGTAGATCTCCCGCTCGACAGAGGAGACAAGCGAGGCCGCGGCCACCTCGGGATCCACGGGGACGAACCGGCGGCCCGCCCCGTCCTCCGTCATGAGCAGGCGGTTGTCCACCAGATGCGCCACCGCCGCGTGCATCTCATGCAGGCCGATGCCGAGATCGGCGGCGGCCACCTCCAGCGCCTCGATCGCGCCCTTCCTGGCCGCGTAGCGATAAACATCGGTGGCGTGGTCGCCGCCTACGGGGGCCATCCCCGGATACAACGGAATAGTCGTCATCACGAACTCCCATCAACTCAACTACGCGGACTCAGGTGAAGGTTCTTGTGCGCCGGTTGAACAGGAACAGGGAGAGGCCGAGCAGCCCGGCCGCCATCCCGGAGAGCACGGCGAGCTCGGGGAGCACCGTGCCGATGCCCGCGCCGGGCCTGGTCAGCGCCAGCAGCGCGTCCATGCCCCAGGCGTGCGGGAAGAGATGACCGAGCGAGTTGAGGAAGTCCCCCGCCGACTCCCTCGGCCACAGGCAGCCGCCCAGCATGCCGAGCACGATGCCGAGCGGCGGCCCGATGGCGGGCGCCTGCGACGGCGAGCGCACCAGGCTGCCGACCAGGATCGCGGCGCCGGTGGCCACCAACGAGAACGCGCCGACGACTGCGGCGACGCCCAGCGGGTCGCCCCACGACACCCCGAACACCAGCGAGCTCACCACCATGATCAACAGCGACTGCGCGACGGCCACGACGAACCTGCTCAGCGCCTCCCCCGCGAGCACCGACCGGCGCCTGACGGGGGCGGTGAGCGCGCGCTGGAGCATCCCGAGCCGCCTGCTCTCGGCGAGCGCGGCGGCGACGGCCATGGAGTTGATGAACGTGAACAGCAACAGGTTGCCCGGGGCCGTGTAGGCGAAGCCCCTGGGGGTGGCGCCGGACGTACCGGAGCCGACGACCGAGACGCGGCCCGACTCGGCCTGTGCCTCGCGTACGCGCGCGGCGGCCTGCGCGGGCGTGGCGCCCGCGGCCTCGACCGCCCTGGTGGCTTCGAGCACGGCGGCCACCCTGCCGACCGCGACATCGACGGCGCTGCGGGCCGCCATGCCGCTGCCGTTCACCTGGGTCATGACGAGTTCGAGCCGGGTCGAGCCGGCCGGGATCACCACCCCCGCGGCCAGGGACCCTTCGCGGACGCCCGACCGCAGGTCCTGCTTGGTCGCCACGGGTGTGATGGCGAGGTCGGGGTGCGCGCGCAACTCCTTGAGCACGGCCGCCGCCACCGGATCGGAGCTCGGGGCGACGACTCCGACGGGTAGCTTGGCGGCCCCCACGGCGCCCCCGCCGAGCGCCATGCCGACGAACGCGAGGTTGACGAACGGCATGATCACCATGAAGAACAGGCCGACCTTGTCGCGGGAGAGCCGGCGCAGGTTAGCCGCCACCAGCGCGAGGATGGGATGTGGCCTCATCCGAGCAGCCCCTTCCTGAAGCCGGCCGCGGCCAGGCCGCCCGCCGCCAGCGCGATCGCGCACAGCACGCCGATCGGGACGATCACCGTGGTCAAGCCGCCACCGGAGCCGGCGAGCTGGACGAGCCCGGTCGACGTCCACCCGTTCGGGGTGAGCAGCGCCACCTTCTGCAGGAAGCCGGGCAGGTTGTACAGCGGCACCAGGCTGCCGCCGAAGAAGGCCATCACGAACGAGACGACCATGGTGATCCCGTCGGCCTGGGCGTCGGTCTTCGCCCGGCTGGCCACCAGCATGGTGATCGCGGCGGCGGCGAGGACGTGCGCGACCAGCAGCGCGAAGACCGCCACCGGGTCGCCCCAGCTCGTGCCGAAGATGAGCGAGGAGGACACCCAGGTGGCGCAGACGCTGACCACGCCGAGCCCGAACCCGACGAGCGCCTTGCCGGCGATCGGCGCCCACCGAGGGATCGGCGCCGCCCGCATCCGGTCGAGCGTGCCCTGCCGCCGCTCGGTGAGCAGGCTCCTGAACGACGCACCCACCACGAAGAAGGCGAACAGGGCGGCCATGCCGGAGCCGTAGTACACCGACAGGTCGACCTTCCCGCCTTCCATGGGATCGTCGGCCAGGCTCAGTCCCGGCCCGGCGGCGCCGTTGCGCTCCACCAGCTCCTTCACCCGCTCGCCCGGCACGCCGTACGCGAGCGAGGCGCGGACCGCGAGCGTGCGGGCGTCCACCACCGAGGAGATGCGGTCGACGATGGCGTTGGCCACCACGCCCGCCAGCGGCGACTCGGCGGAGCTGAGCACGGCGACCTGGCCGCCGGCGCCCGCGCCGACGCTCTTGGTGAAGCCCTGGGGGAACACGATGGCCGAGCCGATGTCACCGGCGTCGAGCGACTGCTGCGCCTCCTGCCTGCTGGGCAGGTCGCGCAGCGTCAGCATGCCCTTGAGCTGCTCGCTGGACATGACCTCGCGCCGCACGCTGGCGGAGAACTCGCCGCGGTCGAGGTCGACGAAGCCGATCGTGGCGCGCAGCGGCGGGTCGTCGCCGCCAAGGGCGAAGCCGAACAGGGCGGCCAGCGCGATGGGCACGATCAGCGCGACCACCAGGGCCGTCCCGTCGCGCGTCCGGGTACGCAGCTCCAGCGCGGCCACGGACAGAAGGGGTCTCAGCATGGTCAGTCCCGCAGCTTGCTGCCGGTGAGGTGGAGGAAGGTGGCCTCCAGGTCGGGTTCGATGACCTCGACGGCGATCACGGTGGCGCGGCCGTCCACGGCGGTGATGATCGCGGGCAGCACGTAGCGGCCGCCTTCCGCGAGCAGCCGCACGGAGCCGGTGCCGGTCCTGACCGCCTCGATGACGCCTTCCAGCGCCTGGAGCTTGTCGAACGCGCCGTCCACGTCGCCGTCGAGCATCAGCTCGATCGTGTCGGCGCTGCCGACCATGGCGACGAGCTCGTGGCGGGTGCCCTCGGCGACGATCCGGCCGTGGTCGATGATCCCGACCCGGTCGCAGACCCGCTCGACCTCCTCCATGTAGTGCGAGGTGTAGAGCAGTGCCATGCCGTCGGCGACCAGCCGCTCCACGCCGTCGAGGATGGCCTTGCGGCTCTGCGGGTCGACGCCGACGGTCGGCTCGTCCAGGATGAGCACCTCGGGCCGGTGCAGCAGGGCCGCGCCGATGTTGATCCGCCGCTTCATGCCGCCCGAGTACGCGCCGAGCTTGCCGTCGGCCCGGTCGGACAGCCCGACCAGGTCGAGCACCTCGTCGATGCGCGCCGCCAGCGCCCGCCTCGGCAGGCCGAACAGCCGGCCGAAGAAGCGCAGGTTCTCCCGCCCGGTCAGCTCCGGGTAGAGCGCGATCTCCTGCGGCACGTAGCCGATCTTCGCCTTGGCCGCCATCGGCTCGGTGGCGAGGTCCGTGCCGCACACCAGCACGTTCCCGGTGGCGGGCTTGAGCAGGCCGACGAGCATGGAGATCGTGGTCGTCTTGCCCGCGCCGTTCGGCCCGAGCAGTCCGTACGCCTCGCCGGGGGCGATGGCGAACCCCACATCCTGTACGGCGAGCACGTCGCCGAACCTCTTGCTCAGGCCGGTACAGGCCAGGGTCGCGGTCACCGGCCCCACCCCTCCGGCTCGCCCTTGTCGGCCGTGTTGCCCGCGCAGACCTGGCGTTCCAGATCGACGCCGAGCTGGTGGTCGAGCGGGCTGTTGCCGGTCACCAGGTTCCACAGGATGTGGTTGTCCACGGCGTCGTCGCCTCCCCAGTCCTTGGACGAGCCCATGACGAACGCCGCGCCCATGACCGTCTCGCCGCCGGGATGGTTGTCGTGGATCCGGTTGTCCACGACGCTGACCCGGTGCGTCCCGATCAGCGCCAGGCCCACGCCGGAGATCGGCGGGCCCGCGGCCCCCAGCGCGTCGGGGGCGTCGCCGCCCGCGGCCAGGCCGTTGCCGTACAGGTCGTTGCCCGAGACGAGGCAGTCGCGGACGCCGCCGTCGGGCTCGCCCTCGTAGGTCTGGTTGAGCATCAGCAGCCCGGCGGCGTTGCCGTGGCAGGCGTTGCGCAGCACCCTGACGTGGGAGGAGTTGTCGATGAAGATCCCGAAGGCGTTGGCGAAGGCCTCGTTGTCCGCCACCAGACCATCGGCCTCGGGGCAGAAACTGAGCGCGATGCCGCCGTACTGGCTGCCCGACGCCGTGCAGCCGGTCACCTCGCAGCGGCTCGACTCGCGCACGTAGACGCCCCAGACCGCGTTGCCGGCCGCCTCGACGTCCCGCACGGTCAGGCCGGTCACGGTGTGGGCGTAGATCCCCGCGCCGGAGGAGCCGCGCACGGTCAGCCCGGCTATCGTGACGTCACAGGCACCGTGCACGGTGATGCCGCTGACGACGTCCGCCGCCGCGTCGTGCAGCGGCGGGATCCCTTCTGGGACGGAGTCTCCGGGGACCAGCACCGTGCGGCCCGCTCCGGTGCCGGTCAGCGTCACGCCGCCGTGCCTGATCCATACGTTCTCCGCGTACGTGCCCGCCGCCAGCTCGATCGTCGCGCCGGCGCCCGCCTCGTCGAGCGCCCGCTGGATCGACTCGCCGGGCCTCACCTGGGACATCCTGGGTCTCCCTCGTTGTCGACGTACACGATGGCCAGGGAGACGAGCAGTCCGGCGCCCATCCCCCATCGGGCCGCCCCGGCCACCCGGCCCTCGCGGGGCGCCAGCCGTACCAGGGCCGCCTGTTCGCACGCGCCCTGGACGGCGTAGGACGAGCCGCCGGTCAGCATGAGCCCGGTCGAGGCGGTCAGTTCCGCGGCCGCCTCGTCGAGCAGCCGCCGCGTCCAGGCGGCGGGCCGCCCGGCGCGGGCCTCGAAGTCGTGCCAGGTGAAGCCGGGCGGGCGCCCGCCGACCGCCTTGATGAAGCACTCCTTGACGGAGAAGGCCACCTCCTCCACGCCCAGCTCGCGCTCGGCGGGCGTGGTGAGGTGGTCGGTGAACACGGCCCCGCCGCGCCCGGCCGCCCTGGCGAGCCGGTCGGCGTCGACGATGTCCACACCCACCAGGACGGGAAGCCCCACGTCCAGAACGGCTGGCAGCCTCATGCCGAGACCTTGGCGCAGCGGGCCACGAACGGTTCGAGCACGGCGTTGTACTCGGCCGGCCGCTCGATCATCGGGATGTGCCCGCTGTCCTCGACCACCACCACGTCGTTCTCCGGGTAGCCGGCCAGCAGCTCCAGCCACGGGCCGACCGGCGTCATCCGGTCGTGCCTGCCCCAGACATACAGGGACGGGCAGCGGACCTTGTCCAGCGCCGGCTTGACCTGGTAGCGGCGGGTGGCCTTGAGGCTGCGGGCCATGCTGACCATGGCCTCCGGCTGCCGGAGCATGGTGCCGACCTCGTCCATCTGCTCCCGGGTGAAGAAGGGCTCGGTGCCGTGGAAGAGCGCGGACACCATGCGGGCGCCGAAGTCGTCGCCGAACGGCTGCACGCTGGCCCGCCGGTCGAAGCTCAGCCCCACGTCGGGGTCGGGAGTCAGGCCCGGGGCGCCGCTCACCACGATGCCCCTGATCCGGTCGGCGCGGCGCCCGGCCAGATCGATGGCGACCAGGCCGCCGAGTGAGTTGGCGCAGAGGATGAGGTCCTCGACACCGGCCTCGTCGCAGGCTTCCAGCAGGGCGTCGCCGAGCCGTTCGATCGACCCGGCCACCCGGCGGTCGAGCGCGCAGATCGCCTCGTGCGTACGCAGCACCGGCACGCCGGCCCGCGCCAGATGGCGGTAGGGGTGCTCCCAGATCCAGCCGCCGGCGAACAGCGCGGACATGAAGACCACAGCGGGGCCGCCGTCGCCGAGCCGGTGCTCGGTGGTGAAGTCGGACATGAAGGCTCCAGTCACAGTAGGGAGGCGTCGCCCGGGATCCACCCGCAGCCGCAGGCGGCGTCCGGTCCGACCCGGACGACGGTGTCGCAGGCGGGACAGCGGGCGTACTCGCGGATGTCGGAGGGGATCCAGACGCTGGTGAGCACCCGGGTGCACAGGCCGCCCTTGAAGAAGCGGCGCATGCTCCGCTGATGCGGCCTGGCGTGCACCGCGCGGACGGACTCGGGGCGATCGAAGGCGGTCACGGTGAACTTGCGGTCGCCGACGTCGAACGTCGCCAGGCCGAGGAAGCCCTTGGACGCCCGCAGCGACTTGACGACCTCCACGCTGAGCAGGTCCACGTCCGCCGCCTCCGCGTCGTCGCGGACCTCCAGCCAGGTCAGCGTCAGGACGCCCGGCGGCTCCGTACGCCCGGTGGGGACGCGCGCGCTGACGCCGAACTGCCTGACCTCGTCGGCTGCCGGCACGAACCGCGCCGAGTAGCCGAGCGTCTCCGCGACCGCCAGCCGGTCGAAGCAGCGCCGCACGTGCGGGCCGTCCGCGCCGAGGGTCACCAGGTCGCTCCCCTGGACGCTGACCGTCCCGCCGACCGCGGGCATGCCCAGATAGGGCGCGCGGTGGTCGGCCTGGAGCGTCCACCAGAGCGTGACGGCGTCGCCGTCGCCGACCACCCGGTCCACCAGGAACCGCGGCCGCTGGAAGCGGGCCAGTGTGCCGGCCGCGTGCGCGGCCAGTGCGGCGCCGCTCAGCTCGCCGCCGGAGTCGGGGTCGCTGTAGGAGGCGGCGGTGGCGGCCACGGCCTCGGGGTCACCGGCCTGCCACGCTTCCAGGTGCTGCTCGGCGGCCTTCCTGGCGTCCATGGTCATGCCTCGTTCTCGTCTTCGGGCAGCCGCGCCGAGGCGACGGCCACGGCGAGCACCTTGCCGTCGGTGTGGCTGAGCGAGAGCCGGATCTGCCGGTCTGGCCCCGCCGCCGCGCGCAACGCCCCGCCGAGCCGGACGGCCGGCGGGTGCCCGGTGTGGCAGACGGCGGTCTTCGCGCAGTTGGCGGTGGGCCGGGGCAGCACCTCCGCCTGGCCGAGGTGCTCGGCCGTGGGAGAGACGCCGAGGAGGCGGAGCACCGCGTACTTGCCCGCCAGACGCCCGGCCCAGTGCTGGAGCGTGCGGCCGTACCCGGACCTGAGGCGCTCGGCCGCCGTGTACACCTCTTCGAGGCGCATGTCGCCGACCAGCTCCTGCGGCCGGGAGAGCCCGGCGAAGCCGACCATCGCGCTGCCCCACCGGTTCATGCCGCGATCTCCCTGGACAGCCGCCGGAGGGTGGCGGGCTCGGCCAGGCTCAGGCAGCGCGCGCCCGCCCGGCGCGACAGGCCCGAGAGCACCTTGCTGTCGCCCACCTCGACGCCGGGGGCGAGCCCTTCCACCGCGGTCACCGTGTCCGTCCACCGGACCCGCCCGGTGAGCTGGGCGATCAGCGCGTCCCTGAGCGTGGCGAGGTCGGTGGTGGGCTCGCCGGTCACGTTCGGGACCACGGGCACTAAGGGCTCGGCCATCGGCGCGGCCCGCACCGCCTCGGCCCAGGCGGGGACGGCCGCCGCCATCAGCGGAGAGTGGAAGGCGTTGCCGACCCGCAGCGGCACGATCTTGCTGGCCCGGGTGGCGAGCTTGCCCAGCCGGTCCAGGGCCGGCAGCGCGCCGGAGACCACCACGTGGCCCGGCGCGTTCTCCAGGCCCACGACCAGCGGCTCGTCCTCGGTGCCCGCCTCCGCGGCCAGCTCCTCGACGTCCTCGACCGGCAGGCCCATCACCGCGTGCATCCCGCCCATGACGCCGACGCCGGCCATCAGCCGGGACCTGAGCTCGACCAGCCGTACGGTGTCGGCGAGGGTGAGCACGCCCGCCGCGTGCAGGGCGCTCAGCTCGCCGACGCTGTGCCCGGCGACCACGAGCGGCTCGAACCCCTCCTCCAGCATCACGGCCAGCGCCGCCAGGTTGCACGCCGTCACCGCGATCTGCGCGTGCTCGGTCGCCACCAGCCTCTCGAGCGGCCCGCGAGCGCACAGCGGGGTGATGGGCTGTGAGAGCAGCGCGTCAACCTCGTCGAGCCGCGCTCGCGCCACGGGTCGGCGACGCAGCCACGCACCCATACCGACACGGACCGTGCCTTGTCCTGGGAAGAGAAATCCAAGCATGACGCGTACTCCTTTTCGCCTACATCCGCCTAGAGCCGCCTGCGCGGTCGCCTCTCCTCGTGGGCGGCCTGCTCGGTGCCGAGGAAGCCGAGGAGCAGCTTGTTCACCTCGTCGGGGGCGTCGAGCGGGAGCCAGTGGCCCGCGTCCTCGACGCGCTCGTAGCGCCACGGCCCCTTGACGTACTTGCCGGACGCCGACATGCCCTCTTCCAGCAGCGCCTTGTCGCCCGCTCCCCAGACGCCGAGCGTGGGCGCCAGCACGGGCGGGAAGGGGCGGGCCGGCCGCAGCTCGGCCGCGGGTGAGCGGTTGGCGCGGTACCAGTTCAGCCCCGCCGTCAGGGCGCCGGGCCGGGCCAGGTCGCGCAGGTAACGGTCGTAGTCGCCGTCGCGGCCCATGATCTCCTTGAACAGCCGCCACCCGTTGCGCCGCAGCAGCTCCTCGCTCACGCCGGGGAACTGGTAGAAGAGCATGTACCAGGAGGCCGCCCGCTGCTCCAGCGAAGGAGTGGCGAAGACGCCCGGGTGCCCGACCGACAGCACGGCCAGGTGGTCGAGCCTGCGGGGCATCAGGAAGGCGTACATCCAGGCGATGGCCGCGCCCCAGTCGTGGCCGACGATGTGCGGCCGGCGAATACCGAGCCGCATGGTCAGCGCGACGACGTCGTTGACGATCGTCTGCATCCCGTACGCCTCGATCTCCTGCGGCTTGCCGGAGTCGCCGAACCCGCGCAGATCCGGCGCGATCACCCGGAAGCCGCCCTCGACCAGGGCCGGGATCTGGTGCCGCCACAGGTAGGAGGAGTCGGGGAAGCCGTGGAGCAGGACGACGGGGTCGCCTTCGCCCTCGTCGACGTAGGCGAGCTCGACGTCGTTGACCTGGATCCGCTTCTTGTTCATGCCGTCTCCCTGAACAACCGCTCGGCGAAGAACT
Organism: Nonomuraea sp. NPDC026600; assembly: GCF_040638335.1. Lineage (NCBI taxonomy): Bacteria > Bacillati > Actinomycetota > Actinomycetes > Streptosporangiales > Streptosporangiaceae > Nonomuraea > Nonomuraea sp. NPDC026600. The sequence continues at coordinate 229,222 of NZ_JBEZYD010000008.1, read as the reverse complement.
CGCTGAAACCGAACTCGGGCACGTCCTCGGGGGCGACCATGTTGAGCAGCCCGGTCACCTGCGCGGCGAAGTTCTTGGCCATGAGCTTGCGGACCCGGCGGCGCCGGGCCACGGCCGCGGGCCCGAACTCCACGTGCAGCCTGCTGATGATCGAGGCGCCGAAGTCGAGGCGCTCCAGGCGGAAGTCCCGCTCCTCCAGGTAGGGCGCGAACGCTCCGGGCGACCAGTCGTCGCCGCCGAGCAGGATGTCGCAGACGGTCCGCGAGTCGCGCAGGGCGCAGGAGAGCCCGGTGCCGAGCACGGTGTCGGCGTTGCCGGCCTCGTCGCCGATCAGCACCACGCCCTCGGTCAGCGGCGGTCCCTCGGGGACGCTGGACACCGACGGCCACACCGACAGCGGGCCCGCCGGGACGGCCTCGGTCACCGCCTTGCCCCTGTCGGGCAGGCAGTCGAGCTCGAAGGCGGCCAGGAACCGCTCGACACCGCCGGGGCCGCGGTAGCGGAGCTTGTTGACCGTGGGGAAGTTCAGGTAGAGGCGGGCCCGGCCGTACCCCTGAGGGAAGACCATGAACATGACGTCGCCCTCGGTGCCCATGGCCTGGACGTCGGCGGGCCAGCCGGCCATGCCCTCGACCATCATGCCGCCGCCCCAGTGATGCATGGAGTTGCGCATCCTGACGCCGATCTGGCGGCCGACGGTGTTGCCCCGGCCCGTGGCGCCGAGCACCATCCTGGCCCGAACCTCCTGCGGGCCCTCGGCGGTCTGGTAGGTCACCACCGGCTCGCGACCCGGCGTGACGGAGACGCGCGCCGCGTCCAGCACCAGCCGGGCGCCGCTGTCCGCGGCCTGCGCCGCCATCAGCTCGCACACCTGGTGGTGCGGGAACGACATCGGCCCGCCGATGCCGGGGATGAAGCGGGTCATGTCCACCGCTTCGACCTCGTCCTCGGTGACGGCCTCGTCCCAGGTCATCCACTCCCGGATCTCCCAGCCGCCGCCCGCCCCGAAGCAGTCGTACACGCCCAGCCGCTGCGCCTCCCTGATCCCCCAGGGGGCCAGCCACTCGCCGCGGACCAGGTCCCGGTACTCCTCCTGCTTCTCCAGCAGCACGACGGACAGCCCGCCGGCGGCCAGCTTGCAGGCCGCCGAGGCGCCCGCGATGCCGCCTCCGGCAATGACGACGTCGGCGTAGTCGACGGTCATGCCTCCCACCTCTCCCAGTACGTACGTTCGTTCGCCCCGTGCCGATCCGCCGGCCGGAACTCGGTGCCGAGCGTGTAGGCGACCGGGATCAGGCACACCTGGGTGACCCCGGTCGGGATGCCGAGCAGCTCGCCCACCTGACGCTCATGGGGGACGTGCATGCAGGTGATCGTGCTGCCGAGGCCCCGGCTGCGCAGTGCCAGCTGGAACGACCAGATCGCCGGGAAGATGGAGCCGTAGAAGATGCTCGCCCGCATCGGGCCGTGCTGGACCAGGTGTCCCGGGTCCTCGGAGACCTTGTCGGCCATCCGCCGGTCCCAGGCCGTGTTGATGGCCTCGATGTCCGGCGGGCGGCCCAGGACGCAGGGCATGACCAGGACGGGCACCCGCCCGATGGTCTCGACCAGCGCCTCTGCCGAGTCGTAGTTCTTGCGGGCCTGCCGGTTGTTGCGCCGCCTGCCCGCGTTCGTCCACATGTCGTTGCGGTGGAACGTCCAGGAGGTCGTGATCATCTCGGCGATCCGCTCCTTGACCGCCGGGCCGGTGATCACCAGCCAGCGCCAGTTCTGGTGGTTGTTGGCGGTCGGGGCCTGGACGGCGACCTGGAGGGCTTCCCGCACGATCTCGCGGGGCACGGGCCGATCCAGGTCGAGCCGCCGCCTGACGGACCGGGTGGTGGTCAGCAGCCGGTCCGTCTCGGCCACGTCGAAGGGCGGTCCTTGCGCGGGCTCGCGCTCGGGCTCGATGAAGGGCGGTCCTTGCGCGGGCTCGCGCGCGGTGAAGGGCGGCGAGTCCGCGGGGCCGGTGAGGGGCAGCGTCGCGGTCATATCGCCCCCAGCAGCACGGCTCCGCGCACCGAGCCGGGCGCGGCGGTCAGCACCAGCGCCTGCCTGATCGAGTCGGCCAGATCCGGCTTGGTCACGTACGAGGACGGCTCGCCCGCGTGCGGCTCGACCAGCCCGGTGAGGGCGGGCGCGATCCCGTCGCGGATGGCCAGGGCGGCTAGGGCGATGTTCAACGCACCGGTGGCGGCCTGGCAGTCGCCGGTCAGCCCCGCCGACGCGGTGAGCACCGCACCGGGCAGCGCCGCCAGCACCACGGCCGACTCCTCGGCGTCCCCCGGAACCCCGGTACCCGCACCGACGACCAACTCGGGCCGGGCCTCGGGCAGTCGGGCGAGCGCCCGTACGACCAGGTCCCCACCGCTTGCATGTCCGGTCCCCAGGACCCGCGCGTACGGCCGGCCGTCCCGGCTCGCGCAGTGCTCGGCCGACTCCACCACGAAGGCCACCGCCGCGGACCCGGGAACCGTGCCCGAGTGCCGCCGGTCGTACGGCGACACCACGGCGTCACAAGCGGCCGTGGCGACCGTCTCATCGGCCGCGACCACCAGCACCACGTCCGCCTTGCCCGCCCGGATCATCTCCAGCGCGCAGTCGAGGGCGATCGAGGCCGACGCGCCGCCGTTGCAGATCGTGGTGGTGGGCCCGCGCAGGCCGAGCGTCTGGCAGACCGCGCCGCCGGTGGCGTTCAGCACGACGTTGGAGAAGCTCAGCACGGCCGGTTTGTTTGGGTTGGCGGCGATGCTCTCGTCGAACCCGCCGGTGCTCTCCGCCGACCCGGCGCCCGTGGCGAACACCAGCCCGACGTCGTCGAGCTCCTTCCTGGGCAACTGCAGCCCGGCGTCCTCCCAGGCCAGCCGGGACGCGGCGATCGCCATCCTGGACAGGTGGTTCATGTGCCGCCACAGCGAGCGCGGCGCGAACGTCCGCCCGTCGAGCGACGGCGGCCGCCCGGCGGCCTGGCGGCCGGTGACGATCGCCTCGGTCACCTCGCCGATGCCAGTGCCCAGCCCGGTGACGGGTCCCAGCCCGGTGATGACGGCCGCTCTGTCCGGCAGCTCGTCGTACGCCCGCGCGGGTCGCGGCGTCGTCAGCACGAGCGAGACGTTGTTGCCGCCGAAGGCGTAGTTGTTCGACACGACGGTCTCGATCGGCAGCTCCCGTGCCACGTTGGGCACGAAGTCCAGGTCACCCGGCTCGGCGTCGTCGTCGAAGCCGATGGTGGGCGGTGCGGTGCCGTTCCGCAGGGCCAGCACGCTCGCGACGGCCTCCACCGCGCCCGCGGCGCCCAGCGTGTGGCCGACGAACGACTTGATGCTGCTGGTGGGCACCTGCCCGGCCCGTTCGCCGAACACCACCCGCATGACCTTGGCCTCCATGGCGTCGTTGGCGGGAGTGCCGGTGCCGTGGCCGCTCACGTAACCCACGTCGCCGGAGGTCAGGCCGGCGTCCGCGAGCGCCCGCCGTACCGCGCTCGCCCCTCCCCGCCCCGTGGGGTCGGGTGCGGTGGCGTGGTAGGCGTCGGCCGACAGGCCGTAACCGGCGACCTCCGCCAGCGGCGTGGCGCCCCGCGCGAGCGCCCGGTCCAGTGGTTCGAGCAGCAGGAACGCCGCCCCCTCGCCGAGGTTGAGCCCGTCGGAGTGGCTGTACGGCCGGCACGGGCCGGTGCTGAGCGCCTTGAGCCCGGCGAAGCCCGCGTACGTGCCGAAGAGCAGCGGGTCCACACCACCGGCCAGGACGACGTCGGCCTCACCGGTGAGGATCTTGTCCTTGGCGAGGCCGACGGCGTTGCCGCCCGCCGCGCAGGCGGTGGACACCAGGATGCGCGGCCCGCGCATGCCGAGCCGGTCCGCGACCACGTCCTCGGTACGGTGCATGGGCTGGTAGCGGCCCGCGGCGTCGGGGGTGGCCTGGCACTTGCCGAGGATGATGCCGAACCGGTCAGGGTCTTCACTCGCCAGGCCCGCCTGCTCGATCGCCTGGCGGGCGGCGATCAGCGCGAGCCGGGCGGTACGGTCCAGGCCGGCGTCGGACTCCGGTAGCTGCCCGTCGATCCACTCGTCGGGCACCTGTCCGGCATGCCGCGCCTCGAACACCGCGAAGGACTCGTCCAGGACCGGCGTGAGACCTCCGGTGCCCGAGATGAGCCGCTGCCAGAACTCCGCCGGATCGCGGCCGATCGCGCAGATGATGCCCAGGCCGGTGACGACGACAGGCCGCAGCGCCATGCTTGTCTCCTTCTCAGAGGGCCGGCCGATCAGATGATCGGGATGCTCCAGCTCTTGGGCACGATGTACGGACTGGTCAGCGTGGTCACCTCGACGCCGCCCACGGTGAACTCCAGCCCGGCCGCGGCCAGCTCGGCGTCCACCCTGGCCAGCCCGAGCGTGGCGCCCAGACCGGCGCTGTGCACCGCGTGCACCACCTCGCCGATGTCCTCACCACCGGCCAGCACCCTGGCGCCGGCCTCGGGGACGGCGTCGCCGCCGGTGAACCCGACCGTGCGACGGCCCTGACCCGACTCGAACGCCGCCAGCACCGCCTCCCTGCCGACGAACTCGTCCTTGGTGACGTCGACCAGCCAGTTGGCACCGATCTCGATCACGCTCGCCCCGGCGGTGGCCTCGTGGCGCGGGATCGGCTGGCGTACCTCCAGCATGGCCAGCTCCAGGGCCTCCTGCCCGGCCGCTCCCGCGTGCTCCAGCGCCTGGCTCCACAGCTCGGCCGCGGCCTCGATGGGCACGATCATCTGGTAGCCGTACTCGCCGGTAAAGCCGGTCCGGGCGAAGATGATCTCAGTGCCGTTCCAGTCGGTCTCCACCACCGACTCGAACGGCAGCGAGGCCAGCTCGCCGTCGATCAGCCGCCCGACCACACCCCAGGCGTACGGGCCCTCCAGGGCCAGAACCGTGAGGTCGGCCGACCGGTCGGTGATCACGACGCCCTCGTCGTTGTGCTCCTCCAGGTGCTCCAGCAGGCGCGTACCGGCGCCGCAGGAGCTCTCCAGCAGGATCCCGTTCTCCCGGCCGAAGGCCAGCACCTGGTCGACGACCTGCCCGCTCTCGTCCAGGACCAGGCTCATCATGCAGCGCTCCGAGGTGAGGTACTCCACGTCGCGGGCGAGCAGCCGCTGCGCGAAGTCCACGGCCGCGGGGCCGGTGATCTCGATGAGGCGGTTCCCGCCCAGATCGAGTACGGCGGCGCGCTCCCTGAGCACCCGATACTCGTCGGACGACGCCGAGAAGCGCAGCGGGACCGAGCTGTCACCCACCTCGCCGTAAACGGTGCCCTCCGGATGCAGGTTCGCGAGGACGGTAGCCATGCTTCACACCTTTCGTACGGAACGTTGACCCGCCGGATCGGCGATCGTGAGGTTTCCTTCGGCGGCGATCTGGCCATCCACCCGCGCCGACACCCGGTATTCGGCGAACCCGGCGCCGCCCGCGGTCCGCTCGGCCGACAGGGTCAGCTGGTCACCGGGGACGACGGGGCGACGGAACCGCATCGACCTGACCCCGGCCAGGTAACTGATCTCGCTCGCGCCGGCCAGGGCGAAGACCACCCCGGCCAACTGGGCCAGCGCCTCGATGATCACGATGCCGGGCAGCACGGCCGCGGTCGGGAAGTGGCCCTGGAACCAGAGTTCGGTCCCGGCGACGTTCTTGGTCGCGGTGCCCTTGACCCCCGGCTCCACCTTGCTGACCCGGTCGAGCAGCAGCATCGGCCAGCGGTGCGGCAGCACCTGCCGGATCTGGTCGTGGTTCAGCCCGGTCGCCGTAGCCGCCGACGCAGCCGTGGCCGCCGTCTTGGGCGCCGTCTTGGGCGCTGTCACCGCGGTAGTCACCGCGGTAGTCGCCGCCGCTGTGGCCGCAGCCGTCGCCGAGGCGAGCTGGGTGGCGCCGATCGTCATGTCGTCGCCCGCAGGGCGGGGTTGACCTCGTCCGCCAGCCGCGACACCGAACCGAAGACGGCCATCTCGCTGTCGTACAGCGCCACGCCGAACTCGGCTTCGATGGCGACGTACAGCTCCAGGACGTCCAGGCTGTCGAGTTCGAGGCCGCGCCCGAAGAGCGGCTGGTCGTCGGTGATCCAGTCCGGCTCGATCTCCAGGTCGAGCCGGGACACGATCATCTTCTTGATCTGGGTGCACGTCTGCCGGCGCTCGGCGGCCTTCGCGCGGAGCTGGTCGAGGTTCATCCATCCTCCATGTGCCTCGTGACAGGGGCTTGCGGTCGGGGACTGGTACACGGTTCGTAACGGGGTCTGCTCACAGGGACCGGCTCGCAGAGGTCGGCTCACAGCGGTCGGCTCACAGCCGGGTCAGCTCACAGCGGGTCAGCTCGCAGCAGATCAGCTCGCAATAGGTCAGCCGAGGCCGCCGCCGTGGGCGACCACCACCGCACCGGACATGTACGACGCCTTGTCAGAGGCGAGGAAACTCACGATCGTCGCGATCTCCTCGGGCCGGCCCATGCGGCCCAGCCGGATCCGCGACTCGTAGTCCTTCCTGATCTTTGCGGGCACCTTGCGCGTCATATCCGTGGCGACGAACCCGGGCGCCACCACGTTGGCCCGGACCCCATGCGGAGCCGCCTCGTTCGACAGCGCCTGGGTGAAGGCGATGATCGCCCCCTTGGAGGCCACATAGTTCGTCTGGCCGGGAAAGCCGCCGTCCAGCCCGCTGGTCGAGGACACCGTCACGATGGCGCCCCGCCGCTGGTGCTGCATGATGCGGAGCGCTTCCCGGCAGGTCAGGAAGGTGCCGATGACGTTGGTGTCGATGGGTTCGCGGAACTGGTCCAGGCTCATGGCGACCAGAAAGCGGTCCAGGGTGATCCCGGCGCTGGTCACCAGCACGTCCAGGCGGCCGTGGTCGGCTCGTACGTCCTGGAACATCCGCCGTACCTCGGCCTCGTCCGTGACGTCGGCCCGCGCGGCCGTCGCGCTGCCGCCCTCCTTCCCGATCAGGGCGACGACCTCTTCGGCGTCCGCCTCCGAACGGGCGTAGTTGACCACGACGTGGGCACCCTCCCGGGCCAGGTCGAGCGCGACCGCCCGGCCGATGCCGCGCGACCCGCCCGTAACCAGGGCCACGGAGCCTTCGGCAAAGAGCATCATCGTCTCCAGGGGTTTGACAATGCGCATACCAAACAATCGGTACCTGCACCGATAAAGCTACTAAAGGCGGATATCACGCCTGTATCATCCAGTTATCTCTGCGTTGACGGCGATAAGTAGATATACGACGCTAATAGCATGCACGAGGTCGATGTTGAGGTTCTTATCGTCGGTGGCGGGCCGGTTGGCCTGTCGGCATCCATCGAGCTGTCCCGCCACGGAATATCCTCCCTTCTCATCGAGAAGCACCCAGGGACCGCGATTTTCCCGAAAGCACGCCTCATTTCCACCAGGACCATGGAAATCTTCCGGGCCTGGGGAATCGCCGAAGAGGTGGAGAGCGCGGGAATGCCACGCGAGGACGTGCTGGCCGTCGGCGTCGGCACCTCGCTGGCATCCGACGACTTCGTCCGGGCCGCGGCGGCGATCGACCGTGACGCGCCGCAGAGCCCCACGTACACGTATCTCTGCTCCCAGGACATCCTGGAAGTGATCCTCCGCCGGTTCGCCGAATCCCACCTGGAGTCCGACGTCCACTTCGGAACCACCATGACGGACTTCCACATCACCACCGCCGGCGTAACAGCGATCATCGAACCCACCACCCCCGACCCCACAACGAACCCCCCACCCGGACCAGCCACCGGACCTGCGCACGGACCTGGGGGCGAGACCGCAGCAGGATCTGACGACGGCTGTGTGGCCGCACCCACGACCGGGTCCGCGACTGGGTCCGCGACCACGGCCGCGACCGGATCCGGGGACGGCCGGCTGCTTGTGCGGGCGCGTTATCTGGTGGCGGCCGACGGGAGCCGCAGCGGGATCCGGGACCGGCTCGGGATCGAGGTCGTGGGGCCGCCGCCGCTGGGGCACATGGTCAGCGTCATGTTCGACGCCGACCTCGGTGGCCTGCCCGCCGACCGCCGGGTCGCGCTGTCGTTCCTGCGCAGTGCGCCGCCCTGCGCGGTGGAGGCGGTCGACAACAAGCGGCGGTGGATGATCCAGACCGGGTACGACCCGAGCACCGGCGGCAGCGCGGCCGACTTCACCGATGAGGCGTGCGTGGCCGCGGTACGGTCGGCCGTCGGCATCCCCGACCTGCCCGTCACCGTCGTCGGGGTCATGCCGTGGCTGCAGCAGGCGGTGGTGGCGACGGGGTTCCGCAGTGGCCCGGTCTTCCTGGCCGGCGACGCCGCGCACGCGACCACTCCGCAGGGCGGGTTCGGTATGAACTGCGGCATCCAGGACGCGCACAATCTCGCTTGGAAGCTGGCCGCCGTCCTCACCGGGACGGCCGGCGAGGAGCTGCTGACCACGTACGACGCCGAGCGCCGCCCGATCGCCGCCAGGACGGTGGACGAGAGCCTGACCAACGCCCTGATCACCTTCAACATGATGCAGGGACGCCTGTCGATGGGCCAGGCGATCGACCAGCAGGCCGGACGCCGCAGCTCCGAGGGCCTGATCCTGGGCTTCCACTACGAGTCGGCCGCAGTGGTGCCCGACGGCACCCCGGACCCGGCACCCGAGGACCCCTACCGGACGTACGTCCCCACGGCCCGCCCCGGCCACCGCGCCCCCCACATCTGGCTGACGTCCCAGAACGGCGGGAACGGCGAGACAGACCGACACGTCCATGCAAACCACGCGAACCAAGCAGACCACGTGGGCCATGAAGCAGACCGGACAGACCGGGCAGATCAAGCGGACCGAGCAGATCAAGCGGACCGGGCAGGGCAGACGGACCGGGTGTCGACGCTCGATCTGCTCGGCCCGGTGTTCACCCTCATGACCCCCACAGGCAGCGGCTGGGTTCAGCCCGCCAAGGAGGCGGCGCACCGGCTCGGCCTCACGCTGTCCATCGTCGAGATCTCCCGCGAGCCCGACGGCGGCGCCCCCCTCACCTCGCCGACCTGGGCGGACGAGTACGGCGTCGGCGACACCGGTGCCGTGCTCATCCGCCCCGACGGTCATGTCGGCTGGCGTTCACCGGGCGGGGCGGCGTCGCAGGCCGCGCTGGCCGGCGCGTTGGGCGCCATCCTGGCCAGGTCGTGATGGTAACGGGCCCGCGAACGCATCTGCGCGGCCCCGAGGCGTACGGACAGGGGGTTGCCTGACGACGTCGCGACCAGGTCGGTGACCGCCTGGGCCACGGTCGGGGTGTAGGGCGCGCCGACCAGCATGTCGGCGAGCTCCCGCGCCACCTCGGCCGGGAGCGGGCGGACGAACTCGCGGTGCGCCCCCTGCCTGGCCACCAGGTCGTCGAGCAGGTCGGCGCTGGTGATGATCACCCGGCAGTTCGCACCGCCGGGGAGCAGCGGGAGCACCTGGTCACTGTCCTTGACATCGTCCAGCACCACGAGCAGCCGCCGGCGCGCCGTACAGCTTCGGTAGAGCGCCAGCTTCTCAGCGGGGTCGAGTGGAATGTCCTGGGCGGGCACACCGAGCGCCCGCAGGAACCGATCAACAATCACCTCGGCGGACACGCCGCCCACGCCAGCGGACCCGCCGCTCATGCCAGCGGACACGCCGCCCATGTCGGCGTACAGCTGCCCGTCCGGGAACCAGTCGATCCTGGCGTGCGCCCAGCGCAGCGCCAGCGCCGACTTGCCGACCCCGCGCGGCCCGCTCAGGACCATCGTCCCCGGCACCGCCACCTCGGGCTCGGGCCGCAGCGCCGCGTCCAGCGCGGCGAGTTCGCCCGTGCGCCCGACGTACGGCAGCACCTGCGGCGGCAGTTGCGACGGTACGACCGGACCCGCGCCGGCCGGCCGGTGGGTGGCGGGCCGCATGAGCCCGGACTCGTCGCGGAGGATCTGGTCGTGCAGCCGCCGCAGCGCCGGGCCGGGTTCGAGGCCGATCTGCTCCAGCAGGTAGCGGCGCGTCTCCTGGTACGTACGCAACGCCTCGGCCCGCCGTCCGGCCCGGTACTGCGCCAGCATGAGCTGGGCCCGGACCCGCTCCCGGAACGGGCATTCCGCCACAAGGGCCAGCAGCTCGGGGATCACCCGGTGGTGGTGCCCCAGCTCGATCTCCAGCTCCAGGCACGCCTCCAGCGCCTCGAGGCGCGACTCCTCCATCCGCGCCACGTCGTACCGCAGGCCGCGAATGTCCTCGAAGGGGTTGCCCCGCCACAGCGCGAGCGCCTCGCGCAGCAGCAGGACGGCGTCCTCGCGCGCCCCGCCCGCCGCCTGGCCGCGCGCCCGCGCCACCAGCGCGCCGAACCGGAGCCAGTCGATGTTCTCGGCCGAGACCCGCAGCAGGTAGCCGGGGCTGGACGTCTCGATCGCCGTGGCCCCCAGCGTCCTGCGCAGCCGCGACACGCAGATGGCCACCTGCCGCCAGGCGCTCTGCGGCGCCGAACCGGCCCAGACCGTCTCGATCAGCCGGTCGACGCTGACGACCCGGTTGGCGTTCAGGACCAGGCTGGCCAGGATCGCCAGCTCCCTGTTCGCGCAGATCTGCAGCTCCTCGCCGCCGTCGAACACCCGGAGCGGGCCGAGGACACGGAATTCGAGTGCCATCAGCGGTCCGTCCCGGCCGGCTGCCATTTCGCGGCGTAACGCACGGCCGGCGCCACGTTCGGAATGGCCTGGCGGTGATCGGGATGACACATGAACAGATGATGTCGCGCCATGGGGGAATCTCTCCCGCCGATAACTCGGGATATGAACTACTCACAAAGCTAATAACGGCTCCCCGTCCGCGTCACCCCTAACCCGCCCCTGCCGGCGCGTCACGCCGGACGTACTCGATAGGGGCCCGGCATTTCCCGTCCTCCGCCGCACGCGTTCCAGGGGGCGGCTAGGGGTCGTTGAACCTATTCAGGCGAGCCTAGAATTCAACTCAGACGGATTGACCGGCACTTGTCCGCTCGGGAGGCGATGCAGAGTTCGTTCGCCGTTGCACCCCCAGAATGCGAAAGGCCATCACACCATTTGGGTGTGATGGCCTTTCGCATGGCGCCGGCCAAGGTTCACTGGGCCTCACGGTCATGGATGGTGGCCGACTGCGGGCTCACGACGGCGATGGCGGTCACGATCAGGCCGTTGCCGGTCATCCACCGGCCGGTGAAGCCGCCCAGCCGCCGCCCCTGCCAGCGGGGCCCCAGGATCAGGAGATGCGCGGTGAACGTGTGGCGCACCGGGTCCACGCTGATCCGCGCGTCCTGGAAGTCGAGCCACCGCTTCGCCAGCGGGAACCACGCCTTGTACACCGACTCCTTGGCGCTGAACAGCAGCCGGTCCCAGCACACCGCCGGATGCCCGGCGGCCAGGCGGCGGAGCATCTCGCGCTCCTGCGGCAGCGAGATGGCCTCCACGACGCCTTCGGCGAGCGGCTCGTTGGGCTCGCCGTCGATGCCGATCGTCCCGGCCCCCTGGGCGAGCGCGGCGGCCCGGTAACCGGCGCAGTGGGTGATGCTCCCGATGACGCCCAGCGGCCACAGCGGCTCGCCGCGCAGCCCCGACAGCACGGGCACCGGCGCCACGCCGAGCCCCTCCATCGCCTTGCGCGCGCACAGCCGCGCCGTGGTGAACTCCTTGCGCCGCTTCTCGACGGCCCGTTTGATCAACTGTTCCTCTTCGGGGAAGAGCACCGTCCCGGGCGGGTCGTCGAAGGTGTCGTACGCCTTGACCGCCGAGGGCAGGATCTGCTCGATCATCTTCACTCCGGAGCTGGAAGTACGGTCCTGAGCGGGCCGCCGGTGCGCCCGCGCGGGACCCACTCGCGCGGATAGCCCAGAGAGACCTCTTCGAAGCGCACCCCGTCGTGGAACGTCGTGCGAGGGATGTGCAGGTGCCCGTAGACGACCGCGACCGCGTCGTAGCGCCGGGGCCAGCCGGCGGTCGCCTCGGTCCCGCACCACAGGGCGAACTGCGGGTAGCGCAGGATCAGGGTCGGCTCGCGGACGAGCGGGTAGTGGTTGACCAGGACGGTGGGCAGGCGCGGATCCCGCTCGTCGAGGCGGCGCCGGGTCTCCGCGAGCCGCGCCCGGCACCAGTCGTCGCGTGTCGGGTAGGGGTCCGGGTGCAGCAGATACTCGTCGGTGCAGACGACGCCCGCCTCGTGCGCCCCTTCCAGCGCCAGCCGCTTGCCCGCGCCGTTCGCGCCGAAGGTGTAGTCGTACAGCAGGAACAGCGGGGCGACCGTCACCGGACCGCCGAGCCCCGTCCAGATCGGATAGGGATCCTCCGGCGTCAGCACGCCGAGGCTCCGGCACATCTCCACCAGGGCGAGGTAGCGGTGCTCTCCTCGCAACTGGATCGGATCGTCGCGCGGCGTCCACAGCTCGTGGTTTCCCGGCGCCCAGACAACTGTGGAGAAACGACTCTTGAGGCGCGTCAACGCCCATTCGATGTCGGCGAACCGCTCACCCACATCTCCGGCGATCAGCAGCCAGTCGTCGTCCGAATACGGAAAGACGTTCTCGACGACGGTCCTGTTCTCGGAGAAGGCCACATGGAGGTCGCTGACCGCCAGCAACCTCCCGCCACCCGACCCTCCAACGACCACCTGCACAGCCTATACATCAGCATATTTTTCCGAAAGCACACTTAACAGCTTTATGGGGCGTCAACCCCAGAAAGTAGGGGGTACGCGTAGGGGTCATCGCAGGTCACGGCGTTCTCGGAAGAAGTTCCCAGGTCAGCGGGTACGCCCAAAACTCATGTCATCCAGGAGGCCCCGCAAAACGTAGATATAAGTGGATAAACAGCTATCTTCCGACGCCTAGCAAAGCCCGGCCGTAGCTCCAAGTCAGACTTTGAGCGGACTTTGACCACGCTTTGAGTGATGCTAGGTATCAATAGAAATGCAGCAGTCTGCGATTGGCACACTAAGGCGGTCCAATTGCGTTACACGAGGCTGGGACGGGCCGGGCCGGTCATCTCGAACATCGGACTCGGCTCGCTGGCCCTGAGCGGCGCCTACGGCCCCATCGGCGGAGCCGAGGCGTTCGGCCTTTTGCGCAAGGCCCTGGACGGCGGCGTGACGCTGCTCGACACCGCCGACTTCTACGCCGCCGGAGAGGTGGAGCGCCTCGTGGGCCGGGCCATCACCGGGCGGCGCGACGAGGTGGTGGTCTCGACGCGCGGCGGCGTGCGCCGCGGCGGGCCCGGCGAGCCGATCGAGTTCGACGCGAGCCCCGACTACCTGGCGCGGGCCTGCGAGGCGTCGCTGGAACGCCTCGGCGTCGACTACGTCGATCTGTACTACCTGCACTGCCAGGACGACCGCGTCCCGGTCGAGGAGGCCGTGTCCCGGCTGTCGGAGCTGGTGCGGGCGGGCAAGATCCGCTACCTCGGCCTGTCCAACGGCACCGTCGACCAGGTACGGCGGGCGCACGCCGTCCATCCCGTCACCGCGCTCGCCATCGAGTTCTCGCTCTGGGGGCGCTACGCCCCGCCGGAGCTCCTCGACGAGGCGCGACGGCTCGGCCTCGCCGTGGTCGCCGCCCGCCCGCTCGGCCGCGGCTTCCTCACCGGCCGGATCAGGTCGCCGCTCCTGCTCGGCACCGGCGACTGGCGGCACGCGGACCCGCGCTTCCAGCAGGAGCACCTGCGGCTGAGCGTGCGCCCGCTGCGGCAGATCGAGGCCGCGGCGGCGCAGCTCGACCTGGGCGCCGGCCGGCTGGCGCTGGCCTGGCTGCTCTCCCACGGCGAGCACGTCGTGCCCGTGCCGAGCACCCGCGACCAGGTCCACCTGGAGATGAACCTGGCCGCCTCCGACGTACGCCTCACGCTGGAAACCCGCGACAGACTGGCCGGAATCCTCCCGCCCATCGACGCGAACCAGCCGGGATCCCTCCTGCTCTGACACCAGGTCAGTCGGGGTCGTTCCTGCTCTGCGGTGAGATCAGGGACGCGGCGAGCGCCTTGTTGACGGCGTCGATCCTGGACACGGCGTTGAGCTTGACGAAGATGTTGCGCATGTGCCGCTTCACGGTGGCCTCGGCGAGCCCGAGCCGGCGGGCGATCTGCCCGTTGCTGAGCGCCTGCGCGGCCAGTTGGAGCACTTCCTGCTCCTTCTGCGACAGCACACCGGTCGAGGGCCCCTCCACATGGGCGAGGCTGTGGCGCGACACCGCGAGCACCACTCTGGCCGGATCCTCGTACACGCTCCTGATCGCCGCGATCAGCTCGTGCCGGTGCACGCTCTTGAGCAGGTAGCCGCGGATGCCCGCGGCCAGCAGCCTGGTGAGGAGCTGCGGCCCGTCGTACATGCTCAGGATGATGATCTGCGTCTCCGGGGACAGGCACCGGATCCGGGTGACGGTCTCGGTCACCTCGTCGCCGGGGATCTCCACGTCGAGCAGGACCACGTCGGGCCGGGTCTCGACGACGACGGCCAGCGCGGTCGGGGAGTCGCCGGCCTCGCCGACGATGCTCATGTCACCGGAGGCTTCGAGGATCTCGCGCAGTCCCTCCCGGAAGAGCGCATGGTCGTCCACGATGGCGACGCTGATCTTGGTGTTAGGGTCGGTCCGGTTCATGGGACTGTCTCTTGAGAGGGATGAAGAGCTCGACGAGACAGCCGTTGCCCTGTTCGCTGGAGATGGCCACGTGGCCCCCGAGCAGTTCGGCGCGCTCCCGCATGGAGGTGAGGCCCACGCCGCCGCGGTCGCGGGCGCTCGACAGGTCGAAGCCCTGCCCGTTGTCCTGGACGGTCGCGCTGAGCTCGTGCGGCGCGATGTCCACCCGCATGAGGATCACCGAGGGCCCGGCGTGGCTCAGGGCGTTGCGAGCGGCTTCCCGGATGATGAGGAACGCCTCGTCGAGGACCCTCGGCTCCGCCCATGACTCGTCACCGTTCACATCGAGGCCGACGGACACGACATCGTCCTCGACCGCTTCCAGGAAACCGAGCAGCGCCTTCTCCAGGCTCCTCACGGGCACCTGGGGATGCAGCTCGGAGGTTATCTGCCGCAGGTTCTCCATGGTCTCCTGGATGGCCTGCTGGGCGACCCCGATCTTGACCACCGCCCTGGCCGGGTCGGTGGGCCGGTGCACCTCCGACAGGGCCAGCTGCTGGTGCGCGACGCTGATCCCGTGACCGATGCGATCGTGCAGCTCGCGGGCGATGCGGCGGCGCTCCTCCCCCTGGGCCTCCTGCACCTGGTTGAGCAGGAAGCGGTGATAGCTCTCCGCGGACTCGCGGATTCGCCGGGAGAGGCTCTCCTCCATTCCGGTGGCCACGAGCGTGAATGCTTCGGCCGGCGAGTCCGCCTCGACGGCTATTCGCCGCGCCAGCTGACTCAGAGCCACTCGGAAAAAAAGTGAGCCCGCCTCAAGTGAGGCCTTCGGATGAACTCCGGTCGAGGCGCGAGTAGTGCCGACTTCCCATGCGTGGAACTTATAGAGCTCGTTGACCTGCACTTTTCCGGCACGGAGCGTGGCCGACACATCGTCGAGGACGAACTGGGCGGTCATTAGAGCTTGATGCGTGGCGCGTGGATCCGCGGAGAGTGCGTTGCCCGTGGCTTGAAGCTGAGACTCGAATTCCCTGAGGATTTCTTCTCGACAAGCATCAACGAATCTCGCAGGGTCGTTCTCAGCATCGTATGCCGCATCCAAGGAGCCCCCTTGGCCATGGGACGCGCGTGCCCCAACTATCTCGCAGGTGCCTCACCAAAGCAACATATAAGGTCAGATATTAGAGATCAGCGCGGTAATGTGAACTAGATGCTGCGTCGCCATGAACGCCCTGTAAGGCCGGCGTTGTTGAGCGGGCCCGCCTCTCGCGGCTGAGCGGCCCGCCACGATCACCGCCACCGTGCCCGCGAGCACGGCCAGGCAGACACCGGCGAGCGGCACGCCGAGGAACACGACGACCGCGCCGAGCGCGGCGGCCAGCGTGAGCGCGGCCCCGTACATGAGGTGCCGCGACACCCGCTCGCCGCAGGTCACACCGATGGTGCGCCGGCCCGCCGCGGCGTCTCCCGCGATGTCGGACAGATCCTTGGCGGGTACGCCCACGAAGGTCATCCAGCAGGTGGCGGCGATGGCGAACACGATCAGCCCGGTCGGCGTCGACGCGCTCTCGCCGTCGGTGGCCACGGTCAGCCCGCCCCAGTACGACAGCAGCCCTGACGTGCACAGCACCATGACGGTGCCCGTGGAACCGCTCTTGAGGTGGAACGGCGGGGCCGAGTACAGGTAGCCGAGCACCAGGTTGATCCCGATGATCCAGGTCAGTTTGTGGGGCAGGCCGGCGGTGGCGGCGATCGCGAGGCCGGCCACGACGGCGGCGACGGTCGCCGCGCTCACCGGGTCGAGGTCACCGCGGGCGATCGGCCGGCGGGACTCGTTGACCCGGTCCTCCGTGACGTCGGTGACGCCGTTGAACAGGTAGATGGCGAAGATCGACAGAACCCAGGCAGCGGCTCCCTGCAGCACTTTCGCCGGGTCCGGCGCGGCCGAGACCGGGACGGCGAGCGCCGCTCCGGTCATGAAGCGAAGGGTGGAGACGGCGAGTACGGCAGGGCGAGCCTCGAGGAAGCACAGCCGGAGCATCCGCGCACTGGATCGCAGGGCGGTGGCGCCTGGCGCTTGATTGGACACCGATAAGCTGACCATGACCGGATTGTGACCCGCGGTAAGAGATCCGGTAAGGGCGGTATCCGAAAGTTGTAGTGGGCATTGGTACTTTAGATACCCCCCGTACTACTCTCGGCGATCCACCCCGAACTCCTGGGGATCCGCCTTGTCCGGCCACCACCGCCCCTATAGCTTGAGGTCGTCGGCGGGGGCAAGGAATGAATTTCCCGGCCGCACCGGACTGATAATCCTCACGTTAGGTAATCTGATGCCGGATTTCAAGTTGCTGGGGCCGACGGAGGTGGTCGACGACCGCGGCAACTCCCATATCCCGGCGGGCCCGAAGGTCCGCCAGGTGCTCGCGTTACTCGCGCTCAATGCCGGAAAGATCGTGGACGTCGGTCTCTTCATCCGTGAATTGTGGAGCGAGCACGAGCCGAAAGACGCCGGCAAGACGCTGCAGACGCACATTTACCATCTCCGCCGAATTCTGCTGGGAATGGGCCCGGCCGTGGCCCAGCTCGTCACCACCCGGGCCCCCGGCTACGTGCTGCACGCCGACCCGGAGCGGGTGGACGCGCTCGTCTTCCCCCGGCTCGTCGAGCGGGCCGCCGGTCACCACCGGGCGGGCGACCACGAGGCCGCCGACCTGGTCCTTCGGAAAGCGCTGTCCATGTGGTCCGGTCCCCCGCTGGCGGACGTGCCGCGCGGAGCGGTGCTCGGCCCGCGCGCCATCGCCCTCGACGAGCAGCGGCTGCGGGCGGTGGAGATGCACCTGGAGACCCGGATCCGGCTGGGCCTGCACGGCGAACTCATCGACGAACTCCGCGTCCTCGTGGCCGCCTATCCGCTGAACGAGAACTTCCATACCCAGCTCATCACGGCACTCGGCCGCGCGGGGCGGCGCGCCGATGCCTGGCGCGCCTATGAAGGGCTGCGCGCGCTGCTGGAAGCCGAGCTGGGTGTGGAGCCCGCCTTCGACATCCAAAACCTCCATTTGACCGCTCCCACGGGAAGTCATTCAGGAAAGGAAGTCTGATGATGAAAGGCGTCCAGCGTTACACCGGATTCACCCCCGTAGACCTGACCGACCGCACTTGGCCGAGCAATCGCATAGTGGCGGCACCCCGCTGGTTATCGACCGATCTTCGGGACGGCAACCAGTCGCTAGCCAACCCGATGACTCCGGAGCGGAAGCTCAAGATGTTCGACCTCCTGGTGGATATCGGGTACAAGGAGATCGAGGTCGGCTTTCCCGTCGCCAGCCAGAACGATCACGACTTCGTCCGCCTGCTGATCGAGCGCGACCGGATCCCCGACGACGTGCGGATCACGGTGCTCACGCAGGCCCGCGACGAGCTGATCGAGCGGACCGTGGAGTGTCTCGAAGGGGCGCCCCGGGCCATGATCCACGTCTACAACGCCACGTCGCCGCTGTTCAGGCGGGTGGTCTTCGACATGAGCCGCGCCGAGTGCAAGGACCTTGCCGTCCAGGGCACGCGCCTGATGATGAAGTACGCGGAGCGGACGCTGCGCGACTGCGACCTGGGCTACCAGTACTCCCCCGAGCTGTTCAACGAGACGGAGCTCGACTTCTCCCTCGAGGTGTGCGAGGCCGTCATGGACGTCTGGCAGCCGGAGCGCGGGCGCGGGATCATCCTCAACTTCCCGACCACGGTCGAGCGGTCGCTGCCCAACGTGTTCGCCGACCAGATCGAGTGGCTCGACCGCAACCTGTCGCGCCGCGAGCACGTCTGCCTGTCCGTCCACCCGCACAACGACCGCGGCACCGGGGTGGCCGCCGCCGAGCTGGCCCTGCTGGCGGGCGCCGAGCGGGTCGAGGGCTGCCTGTTCGGCAACGGCGAGCGCGCCGGCAACGTCTGCCTGGTGACACTGGGCATGAACATGTACGCCCACGGGATCGACCCGGGCATCGACTTCTCCGACATCAACGCGATCAGGCGCACGGTCGAGCTCTGCAACGAGCTGCCCGTGCATCCCCGGCATCCCTACGGCGGCGACCTCGTCTACACCGCCTTCTCCGGCTCGCACCAGGACGCCATCAAGAAGGGCTTCGACGACCTGGAGCGGGAGGCCGGCGAGAGCGGCGCCGACGTCGCCGAGCTGCCGTGGCGCATGCCGTACCTGCCCGTCGATCCCAAGGACGTGGGCCGTACG
The DNA here is from genome assembly GCF_040638335.1 of Nonomuraea sp. NPDC026600. Taxonomy (NCBI): domain Bacteria; kingdom Bacillati; phylum Actinomycetota; class Actinomycetes; order Streptosporangiales; family Streptosporangiaceae; genus Nonomuraea; species Nonomuraea sp. NPDC026600. The sequence goes on along the minus strand of NZ_JBEZYD010000008.1, from coordinate 210,344 downwards.
TACGAGGCGGTCGTGCGGGTGAACAGCCAGTCCGGAAAGGGCGGCGTCGCCTACGTGATGAGCGCCTGGCACGGGCTCAACCTGCCGCGCGGGATGCAGGCCGACCTGTCGGCCAAGGTCCAGGCGCGCGCCGACGTGCTGGGCGGCGAGCTGTCGCCGAGCCGGATCGGGGCCATCTTCCGCTCGGAGTACCTGCTCCGCGGCGACCCGTCGGAGCCCCTGTCCGTGGGCCAGGAGCCAGTGACGGCGGCGCTGTACATCGACGGGCGGTTCGACGTCGGCGGCGACCGGGCGGACGCCTGCCGCGCGCTCGGCTCGGTGCTGGCGCCTTGGGGCATCCAGGTCCGCGTCGTGCACCGGACCGGCCGCCCGCTCGACCACGAGCAGCCGGGCGGGCCCGGCGACCGCTCGGGCGACGAGAGCGTGATCTACGCCGAGTGCCGGATGGGCGGCGCCGTCGCCTGGGGCGCCGGCATCGACAAGGACATCGCCACGGCCGCCTACTCGGCCGTCCGCGCGGCCCGCGCCCGCCTCACCAAGGACGAGCCCAACCTGCGTATCACCGAACGACGCACCGAAATGGAGACCCGCGATGCTGAAGAGAATCCACCGGCAGCGCCCGCGCGGACCCCGCACCCGAGGCCGCTTGGACCTGCGCACTCCGTCCGGCCGCAAGCTGCCCTTCTGACACCCAGCCGACTCTGAGCTCCAACCGACACAAGGGAGGCCGATCATGGCCATAGACGAACGACGGGAGGGCCTGACCTCCCTGGAGGACCTGCTGACCGAGACGGTCGCGGGCAAGGGCAGGATCGCCATGGTGACCGGCGCGATCGCGACCGGCAAGAGCGAGCTGCTGTACGCGTTCTCGGAACAGGCCTTCGAGCACGGCGCGTTACCCCTCACCGCCACGGGATCCCTGGCCGAGAGCGGCCTCCCGCTCGGCGTGCTCGCCCAGTTGCTGCACAACGCGCCCCTGACGGAGGAGCAGCGGGCCGCGACCATGAACCTGCTGCACGAGGGCATGAGCTCGCAACTGTCGATCGACCCGCAGGCCGAGGCCATCGGGCACATGGACGTGCAGATCGTCGACGCCCTCTGCTCGGCCCTGCTCGAACTGTCCGAGCGCTGCCCGCTGGTGATCGCCGTCGACGACGTCCACCACGCCGACCGCGCCTCGCAGCTCTGCCTGGCCTACCTGGCGCGGCGGGTCAAGTTCGCGCAGGTCATGCTGGTCTTCAGCGCGCCGGACCACAGCGCGTACGTCCAGACGCTCTTCCACACGGAGGTGCTGCGGCAGCCGCACTGCCGGCCCATCCGGCTCACCCACCTGTCCGCCGAGGACGTGGAGCGCTGGGTGACCGGCCGGGCGGGCGCCGAGGCCGCCGGCCGGTACGCGGCCGACTGCTACGCGCTGAGCGGCGGCAACCGGCTGCTGGTGAGCGCGCTCATGGAGGACTTCCAGGCCACCGGCGCCCCCGGCGCGAGGTACGGCGAAGGCACGGTGGCCTGCCTGCGCCGTGCCGACCGCCGGATGACGGTCGTCGCCAGGGCGCTGGCCGTACTGGGCGAACCCGCCTCGATCGGCCGGTTGCTCGGCGGCGGCGAGGCGGCGGTCATCAAGCTGCTGAGCAGCGGCGACGTGGCGGGCGCCGAGACCACGGCGGGCCGGCTGCTGGGCGAGGGCGAGGCGGCGGTCGCCAAGGCGATCCAGGCGCTGGCCGGCGCCGGCGTGCTGGAGCACGGCCACTTCCGCCACCCGGCGGCCAGGGCGGCCGTGCTCGCCGACCTCGACGCCGCCGAGCGCATCGACCTGCACCGCCGGGCCGCCGAGCTGACCTACGAGAGCGGCGCCCCCGCCTCCGTCGTCGCCGAGCACCTTTTGCAGGCCAGCCACGCGGGCGACCCCTGGGCGATCTCGGTCCTGGAGGAGGCGGCGCGGCAGGCGCTGCGCGACGACGGCGTGGAATCGGCCATCGAGTACCTCAAGCTCGCCTGGCGGGCCTGCGTGGACGAGCGGCGGCGGGCCAGGATCACCACCACGCTCGTACGGGCGGAGTGGCGGATCAACCCGAGCGCCCCCGCCACGCATCTGGCCGAGCTGACCGACGCCCTGCACAAGGGCTACCTGGGCGGCGGCGACACGGTGGTGCTGGCCAAGGCGCTGCTGTGGCACGGGCACGTCGAGGACGCGAAGGACGTCCTGGCCCACCTCAACGAGCTGCCCGAGCTGGACCAGGAGACCGTGGCCGAACTGGCCGCGGCCCGCCCCTGGTTCCGCAGCCTGTACCCGTCGTTCCTGCCGCACCTGCCGAAGGTCAGCGGCGAGCAGGCGAGCAACGCCGCCTCGTCCGCCGGCGTCGGGCGCCGGATGGAGTCGGCGGGCCTGCTGGCCGGTGTCCTGACCCAGGGTCCCCGTGAGGAGACCGTGGCCACGGCCGAGCGGATCCTGCGCGGCTCCCGGCTGGACGAGATGACGATGGACACGGTGGAGACGGCGCTGCTGGCTCTGACGTACACGGACCGGCCGGGCAAGGCGGCGCCGTGGTGCGACGCGTTCATCGACGAGGCGGCCTCGCGGCGCGCCCCGAGCCGGCAGGCCCGGCTGTCCGCCATCCGGGCGGAGATCGGCCTGCGCAGGGGCGACCTGGCGGCGGCGGCCTACGACGCCCAGCGGGCTCTGGAGATCATCCCGGCCACGAGCTGGGGCGTGGCCGTCGGCGGGCCGCTGGGCAGCCTGCTGCTGGCGGGCGCGGCGATGGGGCGGCTGGACGAGCACATGCGGCTGTTCAACCAGCCGGTGCCCGAGGCGATGCTGGAGACCAGGTTCGGCCTGCAGTACCTGCACGGCAAGGGCCGCTTCAACCTCATGGCTGGTCAGCCGCACCAGGCGCTGCGCGACTTCCAGCTCTGTGGCGAGCTCATGAGCAGGTGGGAGCTGGATGTGCCGGGGTTCATCGCCTGGCGCACGGACGTGGCCGAGACGCTGATCCGGCTGGGCGATCACGAGGAGGCGCGCCGGCTGATCGACGAGCAGCTCGCCCGGTGCGGGCAGCAGTCCCGGCGGGTGCAGGGCATCGCGATGCGCCTGCTGGCGGCGGTGAGCGAGACGCGGCACCGCCCGATGCTGCTGCGCAAGTCGGCGGACCTGCTCCAGTCGGGCGGCGACCGGTACGAGCTGGCCAGGGCGCTGTTCGACCTGACGGCGGCCTACCACGCCAACGGCGAGTACCGGCGGGCGGGCATGTTCGGCAGGCGGGCCCGGCTGCTCGCGGCGGAGTGCCAGGCCGAGCCGCTGACCCTGGCGCTCAACCGGGGCGGCAAGGGCGACCAGGGCACGCCCGGCGTGACCGGGATCCTCAGCGACGCCGAGCGGCGCGTGGCGGCGCTGGCGGCCGAGGGTTACACCAACAGGGAGATCTCCACCAAGCTGTTCATCACCGTGAGCACGGTGGAGCAGCACCTGACCCGGATCTACCGCAAGCTCAACGTCACCCGGCGCACCGAGCTACCGGCCAGCCTCACGGGCGAGAACTCCATGCGGGCGCAGGTGTTCAGCTGATGCGAAACCCCCGAAAGGCGCGTCACGCGCCTTTCGGGGGGTCGGTCATTCGGCGACAGCGGTCCGCATGAACCAGTGCAGCACCGGGACTTTCTCGCCATCGAGTTCCGTGCTCTGGCCCCGATGCCTGAAGTGCTCGTACCCGGCGCCGAGCGGCAGCTTGAACGTCTCGGCGACGGTGGGCACCCGCTGGACCCGCCGGTGAACCGGCAGGTAGGGCGGGCCGCCCTCCAGAAAGACTCTGATCAGGGACATGGTGGCTCCTCCTCTAATGGGCTTCACAGGGGGATATTCGAATGTCGTCCTCTCGTGTGCGGTGCGCGGGCGAGTGCCTCGGCGAGCCGGAACCGCGTGGTCGCGGGCGCGATGACCTCGTCGACCACGCCGAGCGACATCGCCCGTTCGACCCCGCCGGAGATCCGCTGGTGCTCCTCGACCAGCCGGGCCAGCAGCGCGGGCCGGTCGGCCTCGGGGGCCGCGGCGAGTGCCTTCCTGTGCAGGATGCCGACCGCCGCCTCGGCTCCCATCACCGCCACCTCGGCGTCGGGCCAGGCGAAGACCGTCGTGGCGCCGAGGGAGCGGGAGTTCATGGCGATGTAGGCACCGCCGTACGACTTGCGGGTGATCAGGGTGACCCTGGGCACGACCGACTCGGCGAAGGCGTGCAGGAGCTTGGCGCCCCGCCTGACGACCCCGCCCCACTCCTGCCCGACTCCCGGCAGGTAGCCGGGCACGTCCACCAGGACGACGAGCGGGATGCCCAGCGAGTCGCACATGCGGACGAAGCGCGAGCTCTTCTCGGCCGACAGCGAGTCGAGGCAGCCGCCCTTGCGCAGGGGGTTGTTCGCCAGCAGGCCGACGGTCCGGCCGCCGAGGCGGCCGAGGCCGACCAGCATGTTCGGCGCCCAGCGGGGCTGGAGCTCCTCGAACACCGGCCCGCGCTCGTCGCGGTCCATGACGCCGTGCACGAGCGGCCGTACGTCGTAGGCGCGGCGCGGCGATTCGGGCAGCAGCGCGCCCAGGTCCTCCCAGTCCTGCAGCAGGCCGAGATCGAAGCTGCCCGGGCGGGCGAAGAATCCGGTGAGGCGCCGGGCCCGCGCGTACGCCTCGTCCTCGTTCCCGACGATGACGTGGGCGACCCCGGATTTACCGCCATGGGCTTCTGGACCGCCGAGCCCGGCCATGTCGATTTTCTCGCCGGTGACGCTCCGCACGATATCCGGACCGGTCACGAAGACCCGCCCGGAATCAGCCATGATCACGATATCGGTGAGCGCCGGACCATAAGCGGCGGCACCCGCGGCAGGCCCGAGAATGACTGAGATCTGCGGTATCACCCCGGATGCCATCGTCATGGCGGCGAACATCCGGCCCACGCCGTCCATCGATTCCACGCCGTCGGCGAGCCGGGCTCCGCCCGAATGCCATAACCCGATCACCGGGCAGTCGAGCCGCACGGCGGCCTCGATGGCGTGGACGATGTGGCGGGCGCCCGCCGCACCCAGAGAGCCGCCCATCCGGGTGGCGTCGGTGCAGTAGGCGACGATGCGCGAGCCGTCGACCAGGCCGGACACAGCCAGGACGCCGCTTTCGTCGGCATCGTGGAGCGGCACGAGAGAGCCGGGGTCCGCCAGCCGCGCGAGGCGGACGGACGGCGATCGGATGTCTGCGGATTGCTCGACCAGAACAGTGGACATAGGCCATTTCCCTGCTGCCATGAATCGACCAGGAGTAACGCCGAATTTGTCAAGGGCGCCGTTATCAGCCAACCCCTAGCTACTCCGTCAGTGGACGCCACGCCACTGGCAACTTGTTGCCGCAACTTCTGCACGTTGACGCACGGTGGCGATTCACGCTGCCATGAAATGATCTCAACCCTGGAGGACGAACCTTGTCTCTTTGGTCTATACCGATGGTCGCCGCCCTCGTGGCCGCGACGGCGATCCCGGCGGGCGCCGGCACTATTGCCGCCTCCCCGAAGAACGCCCCAGAACCGTATCCGGTCGCGTTGGTCAACACTTTCCTCGGTACCAAGGAGGCGGGCCCCGACTTCGGTCACGGCGGTGGCGCCGGCATGAACTTCCCCGGTGCCGTCCTGCCGTTCGGGATGATGCAGTGGAGCCCTGACACGGTGGCGAACGCCGGAGGTGGCTACAAGTGGGAGGACAACCGCTTACGCGGCTTCTCCATGACCCACATCAACGGCCCCGGGTGCACCGGGGCGCAGGACTTCCCCGTGATGCCCATCTCTGGAAAGATCGACAAGTCTCCCGCCACACACGGCATGGACTACGTCCAGACGTACAAGCATGACAACGAGAAGTCCACGCCAGGCTCCTACACCACCACCCTCGACACCGGGGTGAAGGCGGAGCTGGCCGCGACCCAGCGGGCCGGCGTCGGGCGGTTCACCTTCCCCGCGGGCAAGCCGGGCACGCTGCTGCTGAACACCAGCGGCTCGATCAACGGCGTGGACGACGGCGAGACCAAGATCAGCGGCAACACCGTCCAGGGCTGGGTGCAGACCGGCGGCTTCTGCGGCACGCCGATGCGCTACAAGGTCTACTTCCACGCCACCTTCGACCAGCCGATCAACGCCTACGGCACGTGGAAGGACGACGTCGTCCAGCCGAGCGCCCTGTCCGTCAAGAACACCTCGCGGGCCAAGGTCGCCGAGGCGGAGGCCGTGACGGCGGGCGACGTCGTGGTGAACGGCCCGGGCTCGGGCGCCTACCTGGAGTTCGCCGCCGACAAGCCGGTGCAGATGCGGGTCGGCCTGTCCTACGTGAGCGTCGACGGCGCCAGGAAGAACCTCGAAGCCGAGGTCGGCACCAGCTCCTACGACTCCGTGTCGCTGAACGCGGCGTCGGTCTGGAACGACCGGCTCAGCCAGGTGCTGGTCAGCGGCGGGACGTTCGACCAGCGGCGCACCTTCTACAGCAACCTCTACCACGCGCTGCTGCAGCCGCACGTCGCCGAGGACGCCGACGGCACCTACACCGGCTCGGACGGCAAACTCCGCACCGTCGCCGCCGGCCGGCACCACTACGCGACGTTCTCCGGCTGGGACGTCTACCGCAGCGAGGTGCAGCTCCTGGCCCTGCTCGACCCGGCCGTGGGCAGCGACATCGCGCAGACGATGTACGAGAACGCGCACCTGCTCGGCGACGTCTGGGACCGCTGGTCCCTGCAGAACGAGATCACCGGCGTCATGGTCGGCGACCCGTACCACTCGATCGTCTCCAGCCTGTACGCCTTCGGCGCCCGGAACTTCCCGGCCGCCGACGCGATGAAGTCGATGGTCACGGCGGCCCAGCGGGTCGGCGGGATGGACATCGGCCACCCGCAGATCAAGTACGACGAGCGGCCGGGCAACGCCGCCTTCATGAACAAGGGCTATGTCGTCTCCGACCCGTCCATGACGCTGGAGTACGGCATCGCCGACTTCGGCATCGCCCAGCTGGCCTCCCGGCTCGGCTACAAGGACGTCTCCGCCACGTTCATGAAACGCTCGCAGTCCTGGCAGAACACCTACAACCCGGCCAACTCCTGGATCCAGCCCAAGATGGCGGACGGATCGTTCACCTCGCCCTTCGACCCGGCGAGCCCCGACTCCTACATCGAGGGCAACGGCGCCCAGTACCACTGGATGGTGCAGCACAACCCGCGCGGGCTGTTCGACGCGATGGGCGGCAACGCCAAGGCCGTCCCCCGGCTGGACGCCTACTTCAAGGCGCTCAACGCCGGGCCGAACGAGCCCTACGCCTACCTCGGCAACGAGCCCGCGCTGCCGTCGCCGTGGCTGTACGCGTGGGCCGGGCAGCCGTACAAGACCCAGGACCTGGTGCGGCGGGTGCAGCAGGAGCTGTTCAAGCCGGGGCCTGACGGGCTGGTCGGCAACGACGACCTGGGCGCGATGGCGTCCTGGTACGTGTGGTCGGCGATGGGCCTGTTCCCGGCGATCCCCGGCCGGGCCGAGCTGCTGGTCAACACCCCGCTGTTCGACAAGATCAACATCAGGCGGCCGCAGGGGAACATCGACATCTACTCCCCGGGTGCCGCCGCCAACCGCTACATCCAGTCGCTCAAGGTCAACGGGACGGCGTCCGGCAAGGCGTGGCTGCCCGAGTCGTTCGCCCTCCAGGGTGGCAGGCTCGACGCCACGCTCGGGACGTCGCCGAACACGGCGTTCGGCACCGGTACGACGAACGCCCCGCCGAGTTTCAACGAGGGCGCCAAGCCGTACCTCGCCGGGTTCGACCCGGGCAGCGGGCCCGTCGAGCCGGGCGGGACCTTCCCGGCCACGCTGGCGGTCCAGTCCACGGGCGCGGCGGCCACCGTCAAGTGGCAGGCCAAGCCGCCGGCCGGGATCACCGTGACCCCGGCGAGCGGCACGCTGACCGTCCCGGCGCTGGGCAAGGCCACCCGGGCGGTCCAGGTCTCGGTGGCGGCGGGCACGGCGCTCGGCTTCGTCACCGTGCCGATCGCCGTCGGCGACCTCACCGCCAGCGTGCGGCTGAACGTGGCCAAGCGCGGCACGGTCGAGTGGGCGCACAACCTCGCGGGCATCGGCGACGACGCCGAGTCCGGGCTGGCCAACCTCGACGCGGCCGCCTTCAGCTACTCAGGCCAGGGCCTGGCGGCGGCCGGGCTCAAGCCGGGCGGCAAGGTCGCGTGGAACGGCTTCGAGTTCACCTGGCCGAACCGTAAGCCGGGTGAATGGGACAACGTGAAGGTGGGCACCCAGCCGATCGAGGTGGCCGCGCCCGACGGGGCCACGAAGATCGCGTTCCTGGGCTCGACCACCAACGGCTGGTCGGAGGTGACCGCGACGGTGACCTACACCGACGGCTCCACCAGCACCGGCAAGCTCGGGCTCAGCGACTGGATGCTGGACTTCGGCGGCGGCCAGCCCCGATACGGCAACGAGATCGTGGCCTCGATGCCGTACCAGCTCTACAACGGCTCGTGGATGCTACGGCCGCTCGGCTCGTACGTCTTCGCGGCGCAGCCGATCGCGCTCACCGCGGGCAAGAAGGTGAAGAGCGTCACCTTCTCGCCGGTCCAGGAGGGCGCGATGCACATCTTCACCTGGGCTTTCGCCTGATTTTTTGGAGCGGCTCCCCCTGCTCGGACGGGGGGAGCCGCTCTTTTGTGCGACGCCGCGCTTGCGTAAAGTAGGCTCCACCTGCCCTAATTTAGGTAAGCCTTTCCTATCGCGCGGGAGCACCGGTGTTCGCCAGCTATCTCATAGGACTGCGTGAAGGACTGGAGGCGACACTCGTCGTCTCGGTCCTGATCGCCTTCCTGGTCAAGAGTGACCGCAAGGACAAGCTGCCACAGGTGTGGACCGGCGTCGTGGCCGCTCTCGCCCTGTCCATCGGCTTCGGCGCGCTGCTGACGTTCACGGCCGCCCACCTGGACCACACGGGACAGGAGCTCTTCGACGCGATCACCTCGCTGCTGGCCGTGGTGTTCGTCACCTGGATGATCTTCTGGATGCGCCGGATGGCCCGCGCGCTCTCCAAGGAGCTGCGGGGCAAGCTCACGGAGGCACTCGAGATGGGCTCGCTCGCCGTGGTCGTGATGGCCTTCCTGGCCGTGGCCCGCGAGGGGCTGGAGACGGCGCTGCTGTTCTTCGCCTCCGTCCAGGGCTACACCACCACCACGGACCCGCTGATCGGCATCAGCCTGGGCCTGCTCACCTCGGTGGCGATCGGGTGGGGCATCTACCGCAGTGCCCTGAAGATCAACCTTACCAAGTTCTTTACCTGGACGGGCCTGCTGCTGATCCTGGTGGCCGCCGGCATCTTCAAGTACGGCGTGCACGACCTGCAAGAGGCCAACATCCTGCCGGGCCTGGGCACCTACGCCTTCGACATCAGCGCGATCCTGCCCCCCGACTCCTGGTGGGGCGCGCTGCTGGCCGGGATGCTCAACATCACGCCGCAGCCGAGCGTCCTGGAGGCCCTGGCCTGGGTCCTCTACCTCGTGCCCACCCTCTTCCTCTTCCTGCGCCCCCAGCGAACCCCCGCACCGGCATCCACCACCAGCTCGGCTGAACAGGAGCATCATGCTTAACTCCACCACCCGCGGCCTCGCGCTGGTGTTCGGTGCGCTCTCCCTGGCCGCCTGCGGCTCCGGGACACCGGCCGCCACGACCGGCTCCGCCGCGCCGGAGAAGCCGGGGAAGATCAGCGTGGCCGCCTCCGACACCGAGTGCAAGGTCGCCGCCGCCGAGGTACCCGCGGGCACCAGCACGTTCACGATCACCAACGGCGGCACCAAGGTCACCGAGTTCTACGTGTACGCGCCGGGCGACCGCGTCATGGCCGAGGTGGAGAACATCGTGCCGGGCCTGACCCGCGAGGTCATCGCCGAGCTGCCCGCCGGGACGTACGAGACGGCCTGCAAGCCCGGCATGGTGGGCAAGGGCCTGCGCAACGCGCTCAAGGTGACGGGCGAGCACAAGCCGCTCAGCGACGACGCCAAGCTGGCCGAGGCCACCGCCAACTACAAGCGCTACATCAAGACGCAGAGCGACACGCTGCTGGTCAAGACGCAGGAGTTCGTCGACGCGGTCAAGGCGGGCGACATCGCCAAGGCCAAGGAGCTCTTCCCGGTCTCGCGTACGTACTGGGAGCGGATCGAGCCGGTCGCGGAGATCTTCGGCGACCTCGACCCGGCGATCGACGCCCGCGAGGCCGACCTGGCGGCCGGCGAGAAGTGGACCGGCTTCCACAAGATCGAGAAGGATCTCTGGATCACCAAGGACATCAGCAAGGACGGCCCGGTGGCCGACAAGCTGATCGCCGACGTCAAGACCATCGTGGAGAAGTCGAACGCCGCCGAGCTGACCCCGCTCAACCTGGCCAACGGCGCCAAGGAGCTGCTCGACGAGGTCGCCACCGGCAAGATCACCGGCGAGGAGGACACCTGGTCGCACACCGACCTGTGGGACTTCGACGCCAACCTCCAGGGCTCCAAGGCCGCCGTCCAGGCGCTCCGTCCCGTGCTGGAGGAGCGCGCGCCCGACCTGGTCAAGACGCTGGACGAGAAGTTCACCGCGGCCGAGGCCGCGCTGGGCAAGCACCAGAAGGGCGACGGCTGGCAGCTGCACAACGAGCTGTCCAAGGCCGAGCTGAAGGCGCTGTCGGACGCGATCAACGCGCTGGCCGAGCCGATCAGCAAGATCGCCCCGGCCATCACGAAGTAGGGAAGGCAAGTTCATGAGCGATCGCATGAGCCGCAGGAAGCTGTTCGGCCTGGGCGCGGCGGGGGCGGCCGCCGTCGGCGCCGGGGCTGTGGTCACGCGCGCGCTGGTCGAGGAGCCGACGGTCGCGCACGCGGCCTCGATCTCCGACCCCGTCTCCTTCTACGGCGAACACCAGGCGGGCATCGTCACACCCGCCCAGGACCGGCTGCACTTCGTCTCCTTCGACGTGACCACCGACAAGCGGGCCGAGCTGGTCGAGCTGCTGCAGGAGTGGACGGCCGCGGCCGCCAGGCTGGTGCAGGGCAAGGAGGCGGGCACGTTCGGGACCGTCGGCGGGGTCCCCGAGGCCGCGCCCGACGACACGGGCGAGGCGCTCGGCCTGCCGGCCTCCGGGCTGACGCTGACGATCGGCTTCGGGCCGTCGCTCTTCGACGACCGGTTCGGGCTGGCGGGCAAGCGCCCAGCCGCGCTCGCCGATCTCCCGAAATTCCCTGGCGAGCAGCTCATTCCGGAAATATCCGGTGGTGACATCTGCGTGCAGGCGTGCGCGCACGATCCCCAGGTCGCCGTGCACGCCATCCGCAACCTGGCCAGGATCGGCTTCGGCAAGGTGGCGGTCCGCTATTCCCAGCTCGGCTTCGGCCGTACGTCCTCCACCTCGCGCGCCCAGGCGACGCCGCGCAACCTGATGGGCTTCAAGGACGGCACGAACAACCTCAAGCTGGAGGACGCCGAGCTGCTGCGCCAGCACCTGTGGGTGGGCGCCCAGGACGGCCCCGCCTGGATGACCGGCGGCAGCTACATGGTCACCAGGAAGATCCGCATGATGGTCGAGACCTGGGACAGGACCTCGCTGGGCGAGCAGGAGGCCATCTTCGGCCGCGACAAGGGCGCGGGCGCCCCGCTGGGCAAGAAGGCGGAGTTCGACACGCCGGACTTCGCGGCCAAGGGCGGGGACGGGCAGCCGCTCATCAAGGACGACGCCCACGTCAGGCTGGCTCACCCCACCACCAACGGCGGCGCGCGCCTGCTGCGCAGGGGCTACAACTTCGTGGACGGCTCCGACGGGCTCGGCCGCCTCGATGCCGGGCTGTTCTTCATCGCCTACCAGCGGGATCCGCGCAAGCAGTTCGTGCCGGTGCAGATGCGCCTGGCCAAGACCGACACCCTCAACGAGTACATCAAGCACATCTCCAGCGGGCTGTGGGCGTGCCCGCCGGGGATGCGTGACGCGGGCGACTACTGGGGGCGCGCGCTCTTCGCCTGACGTACAGCCGGTTGCAAGCCTGATTTGTTCACATGGAGCATGCTCAGTGACACGTCAGGGGGACCCTTGCGATGATCGTTTTTGGCGGCGTCTTCGCCGTACTCGTCCTGCTGGCCGCCCTCCTCTTCATCTCGATCTACAACGGTTTAGTACACAAGCGCAACGCCGTCGAGAACGCCTGGGCCCAGGTCGACGTGCAGCTCAAGCGCCGCCACGATCTGGTGCCCAACCTGGTCGAGGTCGTCCGCGGCTACGCCGGCCACGAGCGGCAGACGCTCACCGCCGTCACGGCCGCCCGCGCGCAGGCCCTCGGCGCGCACACCCCCGCCGAGATGGCCGGTGCCGAGGACGCGCTGACCGGCGCGCTGAAGACCCTGTTCGCGGTCGCCGAGTCCTATCCCCAGCTCAAGGCCAGCCAGAACTTCGCCGAACTCCAGGAAGAACTGGCCACCACCGAGAACCGGATCGCCTACTCCCGCCAGTACTACAACGACGCCGTCCTCACCTACAGCAACGCGATCCAGACCGTCCCGGCCAACATCGTCGCGGGCATGAGCGGGTTCACCCCCCGTGAGTACTTCCAGGCACCCGGCGAGGAGCGCGGGCCCGTGCAGGTGCGGTTCTGATGACCGTCTGGTTCGCCGCCTCGGTCGCCGCCACGGCGTTGTGGGCGCTGCTCCTGCTGGTGCTGGCGATCGCGACCCGCACCCCGGACATCACCCCCGGCCCGCCCGGCGCCCCGGTCACGGACGAGCCGCCCGCCGTGGTCGACCTCATCACCGGCGGCTGGCGCCTGTGCGACGAGGCCGCCTCCGCCACCCTGCTCGACCTCGCCGCGCGGGGCGCCGTGCGGATCGAGGAGGTCGGCCCGGAACTGTCCCTGGTACGCCTGCGCCCCGCCGAGGGGCTGAACCCCTACGAACAACTGGTCTACGACCACGTGCACTCGCTCGCGCGCGACGGCGTCGTGGCCACCGGCGCGCTGGCCGAAGGCTCACGCCACCTGGGCCGCTGGTGGAAGAGCTTCCGCAAGAAGGTCATCGCCGACGCCCGGCAGCGGGGACTGTCCCGGGCCCGCTGGAGCCGCGCGCACGCGACGCTGCTGTTCGCGACCGCGTCGGTGCCCGCCGCGCTGGTCGCCGTCGCGGTCACCGTGGCCGACCCCGAACACGACGGCGGCATCGGCGCGGGCCTCGTCGCCTACGGTGCGCTGGTCTACCTGGCCGGCCGGCTCAACGGCGAGCGCGGCACCGACCTGGGCGTCCAGGCGGCGGGGCACTGGCTGGGCGTACGAGAGACCCTGTCGAACGCCCGCTACGCCGAGAAGCCCGCGGCGAGCGTGACCATCTGGGGCCGCCCCCTGGCGTACGCGGCCGCTCTCGGGCTCGCGCCGCGCGCGGTCCGCAGCCTGCCGGTGAGCGTGCCCGCCGACGACCGCCGGGCCTGGTCCGACCACGGCGGCATGTGGCACGCGGTGAACGTGCGCTACCCGTCCCGGCTCATCTGGGGCCGGCCGCCGCTGCACACCGTGGGCCGGGGCCTGGCGGCCGGGTTCTTCGCGGGCTTCTGGACGTGGATCGTGCTGGTCGTCCTGTCGGCGTTCGACCTGTGGCCGCGCGCCCTGACCCAGCCGGGCGGCCTCGCCGTGGGCCTGGCGATCGCCGCCGTGCCCGCCGTCCGCGCCCTCCTCGACCTCACCGGCCAGACCTGGATCGAAGGCCAGATCGTACGGCTGCGCTGCCGCCGATCGGGCGGCAACGACAACAACGCGAAGTACGTCTACTGGTGCGCCATCGACGAGGGCCACAGCCGCGACCTCAGGGCGTACGGCATGGCCGAGGACCAGTGGACCCGCCTGTCGGAGGGCGACCTGGTCCGCGCCAGAACCGGACGGCGGGTCGGCTGGATCGGCGAGATCGAGGTGCTCCGGAGCACGACCCACCGTGGCCACTACGCCGACACCCAGGACCACCTGATCGACGCCCCACGCAATCTCGGCGAGGTCCGCCCGGAGTGGGGCTCGTAAGACAAGCAAGCACACCCGCTGCTGCGACGGTGAGGGCGCCCCAAGGCGTCCTCACCGTCGCGGATCAGCCGATGGCGTAGGCGCGGGTGATCGTCTGGGTCACCCCGTCGCCGGCGGAGTCGGTGACCGTCGCGCGGAGGGAGACGAATCCGGCTGCGGGAGGGTTCGTCAGCATGGCGGTCCAGCCGGAGCCGGTGCGGGTGACCGGGACGCCACGCCAGGTGGCGCCGTCGTCGGCGGACATCTCCAGCCGGATCGATTTCACCCCCGCCTTCGGGGAGCCGGGGTTGCGCTCAACCCACACGGGCGTGCGGGTCGTGCTGCCCGGCCTGGCACGGTTGGAGTCGTCCAGGCCCTCGGGACTGTAGCGGACGGCCATCAGGGGCAGCGGCTGTTCCTCGGCGGTGGTGGCGGACGGGAACGTCCAGACCGATTTCACCTCCGTGGAGAGCGTGGCCTGCCGGCGCATCGACGCCGTCAGCGTGTAGGCGCCGGATCCGGCGGGCAGGTCGGCGCGCAGTTCGCAGCTCTGCGGCTGGTAGACGTCGCAGTTGGCGAGGTCGGCGGTGGCCGGCACCTTGCCGTCCTCGGCGAGGGTGGCGGTGCCGGTGGCGGCGGTGTCGGAGCCGGTTCTGCCCGGCTGCCCGTCGGCGAACATCTGCGTCGCGGCGAAGGTCAGGCTGTCGCCGGTACGGTGGCCGGCCGGCAGCAGGAACGACGGCCCGGTGACGGCGGCGTTCCAGACTTCGCTGGTGTGACCTGGCTTCATGAGCTTGCCGTCGTCGGCGGTCAGCGCGGTGCCGACCTGGAGGGCGCTCTCGAAGACCAGACCAGGCGTCCGATAGTGGACGAGCCTGCCGGGCAGCGCGATGCCGCCGACCGACGATACCGGGAAGGCTCCCAGCAAACCGCCGACGTGCAGCCCGCCCGTGAAAGCGCCCGTGGCAGCCGCTCCGGAGGCCCGGTAGGTCGCGGTGACCTTGGCCAGCTCCTTCTGCCTGGCGTGGTAGGTGGGATCGTCCGGAAGACCGCCGCTGCGCCGGTCGACCAGGGCGTAGACGTACGGGCTGGGCGAGACGTCCTTGCTGAGCCACGTGGTCGCCAGGGTGTAGGTCAGACCTGGTGACGCGGCGGGGATGACGAAGACCTGCGAGTTGGCGTCAAGGCCGAACATGTAGGCCCAGAGGCCCCACGCGCCGTGGTCCAGCCCGAGGGAGAGACCGCGCTGGAGTTGGGCGCTCGGATCGTCGATGGTGGTTTTCGTCGGCTTGCCCTGGCGCGTGTCCACGGTGATCCGCTGGTCGCCGCCGTCGACCTTCAGTGGGGAGTCGGCGATCGTCAGCACAGGCTTTCCGTCGATCTTCTCTCTGGTGCTGGTGTAGAGGTTCCAGTCGCCTTTGGTCAGTCGTACCGTAGCCGTCCCCGCCTGGAAGGACAGCGGGTGGAGGGCCCCGGTCTCGGCGTCGTAGACCTGACCATCCTGTGGGCTGACCGGCAGGCCCTGCCTGCCGACGGCGGTGACGGTGACGTCGTAGGACTCCGGCTCGACGTACGCGCCGGCCAGCGTGCGGATCACCGTCTCGCCCGACCTGGCGGTGACCGTTCCCGGGTAGTCACCCGGGGCCTCCCCGGTCGCGTCGATGGTGAGCGTGACCGACGCCTCTCCCTTGGCCGGGACAGTGACCTGGTCGGACGGCAGTTTCAGCACCTCACTGTCCGCCGACAGGTCGAGGGTGACCGGTGCGTCGCCCGCGTTGGCGTAGGTGATCGTCCTGGTCGCCGTCCGGTCGCCGGTGCCTTTCCAGGGGAAGGCCGCCCACACGTTGGCCTGCTTGGGCACGACCTGCTGGCGCAGCGCGCGTACCAGGTCGATCGTCCCGGTGCCCTGCTGATAGAGCGTCGCGTCCTGGACCGGGGCGGCGCTGCCGATCAGCGCGGACTTGAGCTGCGCGCCGGTCCAGTCCGGGTGGCGCTGGGCCAGGATCGCCGCCGCTCCCGCAACGTGCGGGCTGGCCATCGAGGTGCCGCTCATCACGCGGTAGCCGCCCCCGACGGCGGCGGCCGTGATGTCGACCCCGGGCGCGGTCACGTCGGGTTTGATCGCGTGGTCGCTCACGCGCGGCCCCTGGCTGGAGAACTGGGCCATCCGGCCCTGCTTGTCCACCGCGCCCACGGTGAGTGCCGCCTCGGCGCTACCGGGGCTGAGCACACTGGCCTTGACGCGGTCGTTCCCAGCCCCCGCGACGAACAGCGTGCCGGTCTGCTCCGACAGCATGTTGACCGCCTGCTCCATCGGATCCAGCTCGGGGCCGTCGGGACCGCCGAAGCTCATGTTGACGATCTTGGCCTTCACCTCGACGGCGGCCCACTCCATGCCGGCAAGGATGTCAGATTCGGTCAGGCCAGCGGCTCCGCCCACCTTCCCGATGGCCAGGCTCGCCTCCGGGGCCACACCCCGGTACTTCTCGCCTCTGCCGCCCACGATCGAGGCGACGTGGGTGCCGTGGCCGGTGTTGTCGCTCATGTCCGGTTCGTCGGTGAAGTTCGCCTCCTGTACGACCGCGTCCTTCAGGTCCGGATGGTTGGGGTCGTAGCCGGTGTCGAGGACCGCGACCGTGACCCCCTTGCCCGTGAAGCCCTGCTGCCACGCCTGCGGCGCGCCGATCTGCTTGACGCTCTCGTCCAGCGAGAAGCTCCTACGGCCGTCCAGCCACACCTTGCTACGGCCCACGGCGAGGGTGCGGGCTCCGGTGAGAGTCCGCCAGGTCTGCGCGGCGTTCGCCTTGGACACACGTGCCGCGCTCATGCTCAGACTGGACAACCGCCGCACCGGCGCGGAACCCAGTGTCGTGGTCATGCCCTGTTCGATGACGGGGATGTCGGGGGTGTCGGCGTCGCCGTACCGCCAGGCCAGGAGCTGGGTGACGTCGAACAACCGCGGGTCCAGCACGCCCTGGGCGACCAACGGCGCGGCGTCGGACGGGATCACATACAGGTGGCCCCTGCGCACCTGGCTGGAGAAGTCAACCTGCCTGCCGGGCCCTGGCTCGACCCGATGTCCCTGACCGGTGACCACCACCCGGTCACCGGTGATCAGGGTCACCCCGTTCGCCTGCTGGGACGGAGCCGGTGATGCCAGTGCCGGTGTCGGCGTGGCACCGATCGTTCCCGCCAGCAGAGCGGCGAGGAGCGACTTGCCTAAAGTCATGATCTACCTCATGTATGAAGGGAAAAGACGGTCGGGCTGGGTCCTCACCGGGGAAGCTGGTCCGTCCACCCGGTGGTCAGCTTGATGAGGCTGTCGTTCGAACCCGCCATCCCTCCGTCAGCGGTGAGGACCCGATTGGTACGGATCACCCGGGAAGTCGCGGGATCGACGACCAGCCTGATCTCCCGGCCGCGGTCGATGACCATCAGCTCCTCCCCGCCCTCGACCGTGCCCAGCCGCTGCACGCCCGGCAGCTCGGCGAGCGCCCGGAACGCCGCCGAGCGCACGTCCGCGGGCGCGGGCAACTCCGCGATCAGCGAGACCAGCGGCATGAAGGCGACGTCGTAATCGCCGATGGACTCACCCGTCTGCATCCCGGCGACCTTCTGCCGCAACGCCTCGGGGTCTGTCGGCAACTTCTCGAGACCCTCCATGGAGATCTTGGCGTCGCCGTTCGCGAGCCCCAGCCAGAACGTGCCCGAGGGCTCCTTCACCACGCCGGGCCTGTCATCCATGCCCCTGCTCCACCGCTGCCCGTCGCGCGTGGTCCAGCTCTCGCCCCAGAAGCGCCGGCCGTCCTCGCTCTCCCGTTTGATGTGCCAGTACGTCCCGGAACCCTGTGGCGCACGCTCCGCGCTGACGGCGGCCATGAGCAGGATGTTCTTGGCAGAGGTCATCGGCAGGACGTCACCGGCAGAGGGCGGTGGCTTGACGGGCGCGGCGGCCTGACCCATGGCGATCACGACGGCGACGACCGCCGCGGCAGCGACAGCGGCAAGGCCCGTGACACGCACGGTCAGCGGCCGCCGGGACCGCCGAGGAGCCGCCGTGCGGGCCATCACGGCCAGCAGTCGCCCCCGCGCGCCGGTCAAGGCGGCCGGGTCGGTTTCCGCCACCTCCGAGCGCAGCTGCTTGATCAGCTCAAGGTCGTTCATTGTTCGTCCTCTCTCGTCTCGACCGGATTGACGCCGCCCAGGGCGTCCGCGACCTTGCGGCGGGCGCGTGACAGGCGTGATCGGACCGTGCCGATGGGCACCCGCAGCGCCTGGGCCGTCTCCTCGTACGTCAGATCGCCCCAGGCGATCAGCAGCAGCACGTCTCGCTCACCGCGGCCGAGTTTCGCCAGCGCGGCGGCCAGGCGTTGCCGGGTGGCCGATGCGGAGACCCGGGCGGCCACCCGCTCGTCGAACGCGGCGACCACGGGATCCTCACCCGTACGGGCCATGGCCCGGTAACCGCGCACTTCGGCACGCCGGTGCAGGCCGATGACGTTCGTGGCGATGCCGTACAGCCAGGGCAACGCCTCCGTACGGCCGAACTCGTACCGGTGGCGCGTCTCGAAGGCCCTGGTGAACGCCTCGGCCACCACGTCCTCGGCATGGTCGGGCCCAAGACGCCGCTCGGCGTAGCGGTGCAGCACGGCGGCATGCCGGTCGAAGAGCACCGCGAAGCACTCCGGCACGCGCAGGGACGCAGCGATGACGGCGGAGTCGTCCTGGTGATCCACCAGCCCCGCTTGACCGCGTACCGATGGCGGGTGGCCGCCGGGAGATGGAGGATCCGTCAAAACGAGCTCCCGTTCTGAGGTGATTGTCACGACCGTCTTTATCCGTAGGGCCGCTCACAGTTCCCACAGGACGTTCCGAACGGGTCGAGGCCACCCCCCGACCAGGTCACAAAGCCCATCGCCCATCGCCGACCGAGGCGACCGCCGGCCCCCCGATGGTGCCAGCAGCAATCACGGGGATCTCGCCGGGCCTCCCACCAACTCCATGGGGAAGGGACAATCCACAGGCCCCCGGTGTAAGGAAGTCACACCCATCGGCACTGTGCGGTCCCGGTTGTCCCGCGCCCGCCGCAAAATCGCCCACGCACCGGGCGGCAGCAACCCCACCGACATGATCGAGGAGGCCCGATGAACGATCTGGACATAGGGCGGGGCACAGGCCACCCAGCCGCGTACCCCACCTCACAGGACAGAACACCTAGCGGTTTTGTACTCGCCGAAAATCGAATGACGCTCGCCATGTTGCCAGGCCCTCTTTCCCACCCCAAAATAGGGCGCCACACTCTCATCGGATCATCCCAATGGCGGGGGAATAATGCTCATAGAAGTCCTGACGGGTGGGGACACGTTGCGGCAAGAGCGCCTGGCTCGCATGCTTCTCGGTGAACTATCCGAAACAGACCATGTCACCGCAAAATTCCTCCCACCTCAGGAAATATCCGGCGACGGACAAAAAAGCGGCGCAGCGGCACAGCTCACCATCTTGGCGACCGTGGCCGCCACGGCGAGACCCGCCGCGCAGGTGCTGATCACTGTCATCAAGGAATGGTGCGCCACCGAGCGCAACCGAAAGGTACGCGTCACCGACGGCGACCGGTCGATCGAGATCACCGGGCGTCCGGACCCGGGCCAGGAGCGGCTGGTGAGCCGCTTCCTCGACGACCAGCGCGATGGTGAGGAGAGCCCCTCGTGAGACCGGCCCTCACTCGAAGGGCCCTTCTGATCGGCACGGAGACCTACCGTGACGGCCGGTTCGCGGCTCTGGCGTCCTCCCGCGCCGACATTTGGCAACTGCACCAGATATTGGAGCACCGCAGCATTGGCGCTTTCAAGGACGTGGCGGTCGCGGCCGATCTCACCGCCGAAGACATGCGCTACCGCATCGCGGAGTTCCTGGAATCGTGCGAGTACGGTGACCTGGCGCTGCTGTACATCACCGGTCACGGGGTACGGATGTCCCAATCCACCGGTGAGTTCTTCTTCGCCGCTGCCGATACCGACTACGACCGGGTGCCCGACACCGGAGTCAGTGCCGGTTTCGTCAACGAGCAGCTCGAATCATGCGTGGCGCCACAGAAGGTGGTGATACTCGACAGTTGCCGCAGCGGAGGCTTCACCTTGGGCTGGCGCACACGCGACCCGCTCCACGCTTCCACCGCCAAATCGGCCGAGCCCGCCCCGCTCACCAGCCGAGGCGTCTACATCATCGCGTCCTCCGGGGCCGGCGAGGACTCTTTTTCCGGCCCGGATTCCCCGGAAGGGCCGCAGCCCTCGGTCTTCACAGGCCAGCTGGTCGAGGCCCTGCGCACTGGTAAAGCTGGCAGGGATGGCACCGGCAACGTCACTGTCGATGATCTCTTCGACCACGTCAACCAGCGCATGCGCACACTCGGCCTACAGATCCCGGTGAAATCCGCGCTGGCCGTCAACGACCGGATCGTTCTGGCCCGGCGCCCGCATGGAGCCGCTCCGACTCTGAAGCCGGTGTTCCGCGCTCAGCCCGCCCCCAAGGCCGGTCGCGCCTCCTCAGCGGAGACCCCTCCGGAGCCGCCCACATGGCCAGGACTGCTGGCGTACTACAGCGCGTGCGTGCTGTCGGAGCAGGCGCGGCTGCCCCTGCTCGCGGTGGCCGATACCGGTCGCTCGTACGTCTGCCTGCCTGGCACGGAACGCCTCGTCTCCGGCGACCTTGAGGACGACGGCTGTGTCCCGGCCCCGAAGGAGATCGAGCCCTTCTTGGCGGACGATGACGGCGACGAGAGCGAGCTGTGGGCCGGCTATCCAGCCGTCGTGCTGACCGGCTCCCGCGACGGGACCGTATGGCGGGCGCCCAAGTTCGCACCTCTGATCATCCGCCGCGTCGAAGCGGTGACCGACGGCGGCTCGGTACGGCTCAGGCCATACGGCTCAGCGCTCCCCCACCCGGGCCTGGCAGCGGAATGGCTCGGCTCGGAGCAGGCCGAGAATCTTCTCGTGTCGTACGACGAGGGTTGGCAGGGCGGCCAACTCGACGCGATGGCGGATGAGATGGGCGGCCTGCTCCGCAACGACTTCGAACTGCCCAGCGTGCAGGAGCTCAGACCCGATCAGCTCGACGATCACATCGACGTGCGGTCGCCCGGGCGCGGCGCGCGCAACGCCGCCGTCTTGTTCCGGGCGCAGCGGGACCAGGGTGCCACGAAGGGCCTGCTCGATGACTTCGCGCGACTCACCAGCAAACTCGCAAAGATCGGCGATACCGCTCTCGCGGCGCTGATGCCGAGCGAGATCGAGCTGACGCCGTCCGGAACCGGCCTGGCGAGGATGCCACGTCGCACCGAGGCGGACAGGCCCGAGCCGATACTGGTAACCCCGCTATCGGCGAACGAGGCTCAGCGAGCGGTACTACGGTCGGCGATGACCCGCCGACTCACCGCGGCGACCGGACCGCCTGGGACCGGCAAAAGCCAGCTGGTCGTGAACATGATCGCCACCGCTATGGCCGCCGGGCAACGCGTGCTGGTCGCCTCCACCAACAACCAGGCCGTCAACGAGGTGTGGCAGCGGTGCGAGGCTCTGCTGCCCGACAGTCTCGTCCGCACTGGCAGCCGGGACTACCGGCAGAAGGAGGCCGCCACACTCCAGCGGCTCTCGGTCGTGGCCCTCCCCCCAGGCAGTCTGGAGACGGCGGGCGCGGACCTCCGGCTGGCCGCCAAGGCCCGCGGTGCCGTACGCACCGAACTCGCGGCGACCGCCGATGTCGAGCGCGCGCTCGCCGTGGTCGGAGAGGAACGGGAGGAGTACGCCTCAGAGCTCGGTATGACCGTTCCCGCGCTCACTGCCCGTCTGGGAACCGACGCCCACCTCTCCAGGTGGAAGCGCCTGGCGAACCGCGCGGCCCGGGCACGTGTTCTCGGCGGATGGCGACGCGAGCGGTTCCTGCGTCACTTCGGCCTGACCACTGCCCTCGATACAGCGGCCGCCTGCCGGGCTCTGGCGGCCGTCGCAGACACGGAGCGGCAATGGCGGAACCTGCGCGGCCGAGCGGGCGAATTGAAGCCGGATGCCGATCTGGCCGCCGACCTTGACCGGGTCGATCGAGAGCTGCGCCGCTCCTCGGCGGCTCTGTGGAAGTGGGCCGTGTGTGCAGGAGCCGCACAGGGGCGCCAGGCAGTACACAACCTTCTGCAGGCAGCGGGCCAGCGGTCGAGCGACTGGCCCGCCGTCAAAGCCGTACTTCCGTATGTTCGCGCCTGGGCGGTCACCAGCCTCTCAGCACGTCGGTTTCCACCCGAACCGGCGCTCTTCGACCTGGTGATCATTGACGAGGCGAGCCAGTGCTCGATCCCGCACATCGTCCCGCTGCTCTTCAGGGCCCGCCGAGCGCTGATCATCGGCGATGTCATGCAACTGCCGCACATCGCCACGATCCGTCCTGAGCAGGAGGCGGTGATCCGGCGCGAGATGGCGCTGCGCGCCGACTGGCTGGAGACGCACCGGCTCACCTATCGGCGACATTCCGCCTTCCACGCCGCCGAAGCCGCAGCGGGCGGCAGTCTCTTGCTCGACGAGCACTACCGTTGTCACCCGGACATCGCCGCGCTCTCCAATCGGCTCTTCTATGGCGGAGCTCTCACCATCCTCACCGACATCCGCTCGCGGCCCTCGATCGAACGTCCTGCCATCGTGTGGGTGGACGCCCAAGGCCAGGCAAGGCGCTCGTCCAGTGGCGAGTCGTGGATCAATACCGACGAGGCGGACAAGGTCGTCGACTGCGTCGACTATCTGCTCCGGCGCTTGCCCGAGGAGGGCACCGTCGGAGTGGTCACGCCGTTCAAGGCTCATGAGGGTCTGCTGAGCAGCCGACTGAGCAGCAGGCATCGGGTGCGGGTCGGGACGGTGCACACGTTCCAGGGCGGCGAGTGCGACGCGATGGTCATGTCGCTGGTCGCCGGTCAGGGCATCAACCAAGGGGCCATCGACTGGATCGACCGCCAGCCGAACCTGTGGAACGTCGCCATCACACGAGCGCGTTCCCACCTCATCGTGGTGGGTGATCGGGACCGGTGGACAGCACGTGGCGGGGTGGGCGCGAGCCTGATCCAGGCCGCAGCAGACACGGCGCACAGAGGATCCGCAGATGAGCCCGACGAGCTGACGCTGCGCCTCTACGAGCACCTGCGGAGCGTGTCAACCGGGTCCGTGGAGCTCGGCACGGTGGTCCGCGGCCACCGCGCCGACGCGTGCGCCGATGGTAGCGGCGTGACGACGGCGTTCCTTCTCGACCGGGGGAATCCCCACGGCGTCGCTCCCGACCGGCACCTGGAACTGATGCTCCGCAAGCGCGACCTGCTGGACCCGCCTGCTGACAACGGCAGGACCACCAGGCTCGCCGCATGGCGGCTGTACGACTCCGCACCCTGATCGGCTCGGCTCACCGCGAACCGCCTGCCGATCAGTGTCCCTCGGCGGACGTCCGGCGTGCGGAGGGCCAGGGGCGAGGCCGTACCCGATCCCCCGCAGCGGCGAGATCGAGGTGCTCCGGAGCACGTCCACTACGCGGACCTGATCGACGCCCCCACGCAATCTCGGCGAGGTCCGGCCGGAGTGGGGAGCGTTAGAAACTCAGGTCACGCCATCGTGCGGCTCGACCTTAACGACATCGGCGACTTTTCGCTCTCAGCACCCCCTAGATCTGGGGATCCGTCCGCGGCGATGCACAAGGGATTCTGGAGGGGCAGCGCAGGAGAGAGAAATGAGGGCCACCATGAAGTTTCGCTCGATTCGAGGATTCCGCAAGACGGCCACGGTGCTTCTGGGGGCGGCGCTGATCGCCGTCCCGTTCACCGCGGCACCAGCGTCGGCCGCAGGCGACGAGGACTTCAAGGCATTCAGCATGTGGTTCGACGTCGGCGGACTCTCCAACACCAATAAATGCATTCCCGTGTGGGTGACCGCACGGTACCGGGATGCGTCCGGTAGCGACACCTGGACCAAGCTGATCAGGACGAACACCAACGGCTGCGACTCCGACCCAGAGCATCTGCAGAAGTTCGGTGATTTTCAAAACACCCACAGCACGGTCCATCTGCTGGCCGGGCCGAAACCGGCTCATCACTTCCGCTGGAAAGACCTCACGAGCTTGACGCTGACGGTGACCACTCCGAACACGCCACCGGGGCGCCAGAAGAACGTGACGATAATCAAGGAGGTCATTTCGGCGCAGGACCTCGACAACAACTGGCACGAGCTGTTCAACGAACAGTACGTGCACACATTCTCCGACGGCTTCAACGACTTCGAAATGTTCGTCAAGCACCCTGCGTGACCTCGGGGGCTGGGGGATTCCCGGCGCGGAATCCCCCAATGCCGGGTGCGGAGGGCCGGTCAGGTGCGGTGGCGGGCGCGGGAGGCGGCGGCGTGGGCGCGGTTGGCGCACCGGGTCGAGCAGAACTGCCGTAGCCCCGGCCGGCTCCGGTCGATGAAGGCGTCGCGGCACGGAGAGGCCGCGCACAGACGCAGCCGTACCCAATCCCCCGCGGCGGCGACGTCGAGCAGCTCGCGCACCGCACGCACCGCCAGCCGGTCCACCGGCCCCGCGCCGTCCGGCGCCACGAGCCGCAGCACCGGCACCCCGTCCACATCCTCGACCTCCGCCCGCGCCGACAGCCCGGCCGCGAACCCGGCCAGCGCCCGCGTCCGCTCCGCCGGCTCGCAGGCCAGCACGCCCCGCAACCGCCCGCGCATCTCCCGCACAGCGACCAACTCGGACTCCCAGAAATTCGCCTGCCCCCCAGGCTCCCCACCGGCCAACTCTCCCGGCTCCTTGCCCGCCCGCTCCCCCGGGTCCCCTCCAACCCGCTGGCCGGGCGTCCAGCCAAGGGGTTCGCCGAACTCCTCGCAGAACCGCCGCAGCGCCGCAGGGTCCGGTAGCCGCTCCGGATCGTCCAGGTACTCGTCCCACGTGTTGGCCAGATCCAACGCCACCAACCCCGTATCGACGTACTGGCGCATCCCCAACTCCTCCTGCTAGCGTCACGACTATGAGCACTATAACTCCTGACACAAGATTCGCCATCCTCGACGCCCCCTCGAACCTCGGCCTGCGCCCGCCCGCCCCCGACGCGGTCCCCGGCTGCTACAAGGCCCCGTGGGCGCTCCGCGACGCCGGGCTGCGGGAGCGGATCGGCGCGAGTGACGCGGGCGCGGTGGTTCCGCCGCGTTATGTGTCCACCTGGCAGCCGGGCGACGGCGTCCGCAACGGCCCGGCGATCGCCGCGTACGCCAGGAAGCTGGCCGACCGCGTCGCCACCATCCGCGAGTCGGGGGCGTTCCCGATCGTCCTCGGCGGCGACTGCTCGATCCTGCTCGGCCCGGCCATCGCGCTGCGCGAAGCGGGTCGGTACGGCCTGGCGTACCTGGACGCCCATGCCGACTTCCGTCACCTCGGCAACTCCCCGCACGTGAGCTCCGCGGGCGGAGAGGCCCTCGCCCTGGTGACCGGTCGTGGCGACGACTACCTGGTGGACCTCGGCGGCCTGCGCCCGTACGTCGCCGACGAGGACGTGATCGTGCTCGGCGTCCGCGACGAGGAGGACCTGCGGGACGTCAAGGAGTCCGGCTTCGCCCACGTGCCCGCTGCCGAGATCGGCCCCGGCACCCTCGATGCCGCCATGAAGGTGCTGGTCCGCGACGACCTCGACGGCTTCTGGATCCACGTCGACGCCGACGTGCTCGACCCCGCGATGCTGCCCGCCGTCGACTCCCCCACGCCGGGCGGGCTCGACGCGGACGGGCTGGCCGAGCTGCTGCGCGGCCTGCTCCGCCTCCCTGGAGCCGCCGGCCTGGAGATCACGATTTTCGACCCCGACCTCGACCAGGACGGCACGCAGGCCGCCCTGCTCGTGGACATCCTCGCGTCGGCGCTGGTTTGACGATGACCCACCGCACGCCCTTGACGATGCCTGATCCACCCCAGAGGATTATGTACAGATTGTGGACTAAAAGCACCATGGGAGCTGAGGATGACCAAGCCGCTCAGTGTGCAGCTCTACTCCGTAAGAGACCAACTAGCCGCCGACCGTGACGACACGCTGCGCCGGATAGCCGGGATCGGTTACGGGGCCGTCGAGCCCTTCGACCCCACCGGCGATCCCAAGGGCTTCCGGCAGGTGGCCGACGACCTCGGGCTGGCCGTGTCGAGCACGCACGCCTACGCCCTGCTCAGCAGGGAGCCGGCCGAGGTCTTCGACGCCATCGCCACCGTCGGCACCGACCTGGTGATCATTCCGGGCGGCATCGCGCACGAGGAGTTCACCACGCGCGACGGCCTGGCCAGGACCGCCGACCTGCTGAACGGCCTGGCCGAGCAGGCGTCCGCGTACGGCATGCGGATCGGCTACCACAACCACTGGTGGGAGATCGAGCCGCGGATCGACGGCCGCCACGCTCTGGAGGCTCTCGCCGACCTGCTGGCTCCGGAGGTGTTCCTGGAGATCGACACCTATTGGGCGGCCGTGGGCGGCGCGGACGTACCTGCCTTACTCCGTGGACTTTCCTCCAGGATCCTGGCGCTGCACGTCAAGGACGGCCCAGTCGTCAAGGACGAGCCGCACGTGGCCGTGGGCCAGGGCGTCATGCCGGTGCCGGAGATCCTCGCGGCCAGCCCGGACAGCTGGCGGATCGTGGAGCTCGACAGCTGCGCGGGCGACATCTTCGACGCTCTCGCGGGCAGCCACACCTACCTCACGCAGCTGAGCGGTTCGTGAACGCCGGCCCCGTAGGCGTCGCCGTCGTCGGCGCCGGTGTGATCAGCAGCCACTATCTCCGCCACCTGTCCACCTTTCCGGACGTCCGGGTGCTGGGCGTGGCCGACCTCGACACGGCCAGGGCCGCGACCGCCGCGCGCGAGTACGGGGTGCCGGTCTCCGGCACCGTCGACACCGTACTGGCGCTGCCGGAGGTGGAGATCGTCGTCAACCTGACGATCCCGTCAGCGCACGGCGCGGTGGCGCTCGCGGCGCTGCGCGCGGGCAAGCACGTGTACGGCGAGAAGCCGCTGGCCCTGGACATGGACGAGGCGGCCAAGATCACGGCGGAGGCCGCGAACCTGAACCTGCTCGTCGGCAACGCCCCCGACACCTTCCTCGGCGCGGGGCTCCAGTCGGCGGCCAAGGCGCTCGCCGCCGGCCTCATCGGCACCCCGGTCGCCGTCACGGCCGCCCTGCAGAGCCTGGGTCCCGAGTCGTGGCACCCCAATCCCGAGTTCCTGTACCAGCGCGGCGCCGGCCCTCTGTTCGACCTGGGCCCCTACTACCTGACCGCCCTCGTCGCCCTGCTCGGTCCGGCGGCCCGGGTCGCGGCCAGCACCCGGCGGGCTCGTGACCACCGAGTGATCGGCTCGGGGCCGAAGGCGGGCACGGCGTTTCCCGTGGAGGTTCCCACGCACGTCAACGCGCTGATCGACTTCGCGGGCAGCGCCAGTGCGACGACCACGTTCAGCTTCGACTCGCCTGTCGGGCGGAGGATGATCGAGATCATCGGCACCGAGGGGGCGCTGTCACTGCCCGACCCCAACACCTTCGACGGGCCGCTGCTGGCCCGCGGCCTGCATGACGCCGAGTGGCGGGAACTACCCGTCACGGGCACGACCGCCGGGCGCGGGCTGGGCGTCCTGGACATGGCCAGATCACTGCGTACCGAAACCCCGCACCGGGCCTCGGGCGCGCTCGCCCTGCACGTCCTGGAGATCATGACCGCCATCGGCGACGCCGGCGAGGACGGAGAGTCCCGCCACCTCCACACCACCTCGCCGACCCCGCCACCACTCCCCGACGACTGGGATCCGCACGCCGCCACGCTGAAGTGACAGCTCCCGCCTCCGGCCCGAGGTGGCGGCGCCGTCTCGGTGAAGCAGGAGAAGTCTCATAACCCGGTGCTGGACCGCGGCCTGCGAAGGTCGCGGTCGCCGGTGCCGGGCCGCAGACGGCAGGGGTCGCGGTCGCCGGTGCCGGGCCGCGGACGGCAGAGGTCGCGGGCGGCGTCAGGCGGGGATGACGTAGGGGTTGGTGGTGGAGTGGTCGGCGCCGTTCACGGCCGTGATGTACAGCCATGGCCGCCGGGGATCGACGTCCGTCGGAGTGGTGAACGGGATCCAGGCGGCGGTGGATTCGTCCGGTCCTTGAGTGACGGTCACCGTCTTGACCCCGGCCCCGGTCCGGGCGTACTGGACCTTGACCGTACCGCCCGCGAGATCGCTGCCCTTGATCGCGATCCCGGCCGCGTTCCTGGTCGCGCCGAGGATGAGCGGCTCGTTCCAGGAGGCGTGGAGGTCGTCGCTCAGCGACGGGGTCATCCAGCTGAGCTGGCAGGTCAGGAACGGATCCCAGCCATAGGAGATCACCTTGGTCACGGCCGTCCCGGCCGCCATGATCTGGGCGTCGAGCCGTTTCTTGGTCGTACGGCCACGCAGCGGCATCGGGTCGGCCCGCCCGCACTCGCCGGGCACCGGGGCGGGCTCGAAAGCCTCCGCGTTCACCCACAGCTCCACTCCCGGCGGCCGGGACCGCGCCGCCGCCTGGATGTAGTCGTAGGTCGAGCCGTAGTACGCCTGCCGGTTGGTGACGTCGCCCACCACCGGCACCAGCCGGGGATCGACCTTGGCGTCCGCCTCGTCCAGGCCGTAGACGGGCGTCTTGCCCGTCCCGCGCCCGTCCTGTACGGCGACGACCATGGGCGCGCCATGCCGGGTGGCGGCGATGGCGAGCATCCCCGCCCCCACGCGCGCCGGCGCGAACCCTTTGTCCCTGCGCGCGTCGAAATAGGGACTGACCAGGATCTTCTTCCCCGGCAACGTGGCGGCCACCACGGCATGCTGGGCCTGGTAGAGGTCGATGGTCGGATCGACGCTGGGCCGCGACTTCACCGCCAGCTCGAACGCCTGGTACACCCCGGCGAACGCCGCCGACGCCCCGTACTTGCCCCGATAGTCCGTCAGCACCCGCTCGGTGAGCGCGGTGACGGCACCGAGGTGCGCCAGGTTCGGCAGCCAGGGCCGCTTGACGTCCTGCGGCGCGGCGGGCAGCCCGGGGAACACCTTCATCCCGTACGCGGCCGCCTCAGCCATCAGGTTGCCCAGGCCGTCGCCGTCGGTCGCGATCAGCACGAGGTCGTACGGGCCGCTGGAGCAGGACTTTCCCAGCAGCAGCCGGTAGTAGACCCGCCCGCCGCTCTCGATCCGCCGGTCCAGGGCCGGGCATCGCAGCAGGCCGTCGCCGAACAGCTCGTTCGCCGCGTAGCCGTACACCCGGCGGATGCGCGGGACCGCCTCGCGGGCGGCCTGATAGCACGTCTTTTTGCT
This sequence comes from Nonomuraea sp. NPDC026600, assembly GCF_040638335.1. Lineage (NCBI taxonomy): Bacteria > Bacillati > Actinomycetota > Actinomycetes > Streptosporangiales > Streptosporangiaceae > Nonomuraea > Nonomuraea sp. NPDC026600. Next base: position 180,940 of record NZ_JBEZYD010000008.1, on the reverse strand, counting down.
CTCGACGCAGCCGGCGAAGTCGGGATCGGGCGCGCCCTCCTTGAGCAGCCGCCCCGCCCGGTCGACTCGGCTCGGCACCAGACGCGGGCCGAACGTGATGAGCGTGTCACCACCGACCCCATGGATCGCCTCCACGGTCCGCCGCGTGACGCACGGATCGGAGCGCGGCACCAGCCAGTAACCGGTGATCGCGTACGGCGCGGTGACCCGCAGGTCCCGCGCCTGGCACACCGCGTCATCGGGCGTCGTAGCGGGCGTCGCGGCTTCGACCGGCAGGCCCGAAACAGCGGGCGTCGCGGCCTCGACCGGCACACCGGAAACAGCCTCGACCCGCCCGAGGGGAACGACTGCGGCCGCCATCACCGCCACGGCCGCGACCAAGCGCAGGATCCACCCGGATACCAAATGACCTCCTCGCGCGAGCGTCCCCTCGCGGCAGAACGGTCGTACCCGTCAGATCACTCAATGCACCTTATCGACCCGAGCACCCCGCGCACCTGGGACGGCGTCAAATGACCGCCATCCCAGGTGCCACGCTCAAGCCACCGGATCGTCAGCCGGATCCCGGTACGGAGCGGTGAACGTGTGCATCCCCGCCCCCACCTCAACCGGCTCCCCGGAGGGCAGCGAGACCTCGGCCGTCGTCCCCGGCGGTACGGACACGGTGACCGTGAGGTTGCCGCCCGACCGGGACCAGGCCACCGCCGCCGGACCGTACGGCGTCTCGTGCTCGGCGGAGGCGTGGGTGAGCCCGGCGCCGGGCCGTGGTGCGACGCGGATGCGGCGGTAGCCGGGAGCGGCGGGGGCGAGGCCGGCCAGCGTGCTGTGCAGGAAGTCGGCGACCGCGCCCAGCGCGTAGTGGTTGAACGAGGTCATCTCTCCGGGGTTGACCGAGCCATCGGGCAGGAGGCTGTCCCAGCGCTCCCAGATCGTGGTGGCGCCCATGGTCACCGGGTACAGCCACGAGGGGCATTCGCGCTGGGTCAGCAGCCGGTACGCCGTGTCATGTTCCCCGACCGACGCCAGGGCGGCGCAGACCAGCGGCGTGCCGACGAAGCCGGTGCCGATGCGGTAGTCGTCCTGGTCGACCAGCTCGGCCAGCCGCTTGCCCTGACGCGCCCGCTGCTCCGGCGTCTCCGCCAGGCCGAGGTGCAGGGCCAGCGCGTAGGCGGTCTGGGTGTCGCTGACCAGGCGGCCCGACGGCGAGACGTACTCGCGGCGGAAGGCCGCCCGCACCTCGGCGGCCAGCTCGCCGTACTTCTTCGCGTCGCCGCCCCGGCCGAGCAGCTCCGCGGTGTCGGCCAGGAGCTGCGCGGTCCACGCGTGGTAGGCGGTGGCAATGAGGTACGCGTCGGTCCTGGCCTTGCCGGGCTTGTCCGGCGGCGCGGCGGGGTCGAGCCAGTCGCCGAACTGGAAGCCCTCGTCCCACAGGTGGTCGTCGCCGGCGATGCCCGCGATGTGGTCGACCCACCCCTTCATGCTGTCGTACTGCGCCTCCAGCACCCCGAGGTCCCCGAAACGCTCGTAGAGCACCCAGGGCACGATCACCGCCGCGTCTCCCCACGCCGCCGTCGGCATGGCGGGGAAGTCGAGGCCGACCCACGGAATGTAGTAGGGCACCATGCCCGACTCGTCCTGGTCCGCGGCCAGGTCGGCCAGCCAGGAACCGAGCGTGCCCGCGCAGTCGTACAGGAAGCTGGCGGTGGGGGCGAAGACCTGGATGTCGCCGGTCCAGCCGAGGCGCTCGTCGCGCTGGGGGCAGTCGGTCGGCAGGTCGACGAAGTTGCCGCGCATGCTCCACACGACGTTGTCGTGCAGGCGCTGGAGCTGGGGGTCCGAGCAGGTGAACCAGCCGGTGCGGCGCATGTCGGTGTGGCAGACGACGGCCTGGACGCTGCCGGGGCGGAGCTCGCCCGGCCAGTCGATCAGCTCGGCGTAGCGGAAGCCGTGCATGGTGAAGCGCGGCTCCCACTCCTCCTCCGCGCCGCCCGCGAGGGTGTACTCGTCCTGGGCGGCCGCGTTGCGCAGCGGGCGGCGCGACAGGACGCCGTCCTCCAGGACCTCGGCGTGGCGCAGTGTGACGGTGTGGCCGGCCGGGCCCTGGACGCGGATGCGCAGGCGGCCGGAGATGTTCTGGCCGAAGTCGAGGATCGTCTCGCCGGCGGGGCCCTGGATGACCTCGACGGGACGCAGCGTCTCCACCCGGCGGACCGGCGGCCCGGTGGGGGCGACGAGCAGGCCGGGGTCGTGGTCCACGACGTCGGCGGGCAGCCAGGCGCTGTCGTCGAAGCCGGCCGAGGACCAGCCGGCGGGCATCAGGCGGGCGTCGTACTTCTCGCCGTCGTACAGGCTCGCCGCCAGGATCGGGCCGCGGGCGCAGCGCCAGGAGCCGTCGGTGGTCACCACGTCGGTCGAGCCGTCGGCGTAGCCGACTTCGAGCTGGGCGATGAGCGCGGTACGCGAGCCGTACGTCTCGACCCTGCCGTCCTTGAAGCCGACGCGGCCGCGGTACCACCCGTCGGCGAGCATCGCGCCGATGGCGTTGCCGCCCTCCGACAGCAGCGCGGTGACGTCGTGCGTACGGTAACGCAGCCGGTGGTCGTAGCTCGACCAGCCCGGCGCGAGCACGTCGTCGCCGACGACCTGCCCGTTGATCTCCACCTCGTACAGGCCGTGGCCGGTCACGTACAAGCGCGCCCGCTCGACGGGCCCGCGGACCGCGAAGCCGCGCCTGAGCATGGTCGCGGGCCCGTCCGGCGCGTCGACCAGCTCGGCGGGCGGCGCCGCCGCGTCCGCGCGCCACTGCTCCGCGTCCAGCAACCCCGCCTCGACCGAGTTCCACTCACTCCATTCGCTCGTCCTGCCGTCCTGACCGCGGACCCGCACACGTACGTCCCGGCGCTCACGCGAGCTCAGGTCGTCACCGGGCCACGGGACGAGCACGGATTCGGAGCGCCCGGTCGCCGAGACGACCTTGCCCTCCGCATCGCGGATCTCGACGTCGTAGCCGTGCTGCTGCCAGCCCGGACGGTCGTTGCGGACCGTCCAGGACAGCCGTGGCCTGGGTTCTCCGATGCCGATCGGCTCTCGGTGGTGCTCGAAACGCAGGTCGATGGTCATGCGGCTCCTCTGAGCGGTCAGCCCTTGACGGCGCCGGCTGTCATCCCGGCGACGATCTTGCGGTTGAAGAAGATGAAAGCGATCAGCGGCGGGATCGTGATGAGCACGATGTCCATGAACAGCAGGTTCCACTGCGTGCTGTACTGGCTCTGGAAGTTGTACAGGGTGAGCTGAACGGTGGCGTTCTCGTCGCCCGGCAGGAAGTAGAGCGGGTTGACGAAGTCGTTGAAGACGGCGACCGACGTCGTCAGGATGACGGTGATCGTGACAGGCCGGAGCAGCGGGAAGATCACTCTGAAGAACAGCTTGAACCCGGTGCAGCCGTCGATCATCGCCGCCTCGTCCAGCTCGCGCGGCACCGCCGACACAAAAGCACGATAAAGCAGCACGGAGTAGGACATGTGGAAGGCGACCTCGACCAGGATGAGCCCCGGCAGGGTCTTGAACAGGCCGAGAGTCTGGAGCACCCAGATGGTCGGGACGATCGCGGGCGGGATGATCAGCCCGGACAGCACCAGGAAGTTGACCACCGACCGCATCCGGCCGGCCCTGCGCTGGAGCACGAACCCGGCCATCGAGCAGAAGACCACGAGCAGCGCCACGGCGGCGACCGTGAGCACGGTGCTGTTGAGGAAGGCCCTCAGCAGGACGTAGTCGCGGGCCTCGATCACCTGAATGAAGTTCTGGACCACCGGCCAGCTCGTCGGCCAGCCGAAGTCCAGCTCCGATGACTGGACCTCGTCCTTGACCGCCGTGAGCACCATGAACGAGAACGGCACGACGAAGATGACGACGGCCACGACGACCGCGACGAGTTCGAGTCCGGACCTCCGCAGTGCCCTCATGCGGCGACCTCCCTGGCGTTCAAGAAGCGGGTGAGCGGCACGACCAGCGCGGTGACCACGATGAAGAGGATCACGTTTCCGGCGGTCGAGAGGCCGAAGAACCCCGCCTGATACTGCTTGTAGATGATCGAGGCGATGACGTCGCTGGTGAAGCCGGGCCCGCCGCGGGTCATCGTCCAGATGAGGTCGAAGGAACGCAGCCCGCCGATGAACGACAGGATGATCACCGAGTTGGTGGCGGGCCAGCTCAGCGGCAACGTCACGAACCTGAACCGGTGCCATGCGCTGCCGCCGTCGACCGCGACCGCCTGGTAGTAGTCGCGCGGGATCGACATCATGCCCGCGATGTAGATGACGGTGGCCAGGCCGACGCCCTTCCAGACGTCCACGAGCGCCACCGACAGCAGCGCGGTGTTCGCGTCGCCGAGCCAGTCAGGACCCGAGATGCCCACCACGGCCAGCGCCTTGTTCACCAGGCCGGTGTCGGGCTTGAGCAGCACGCTGAACGTGATGCCGACCGCGACCGTGCTCACCAGCACCGGGAAGAACACCACGGAACGCAGGAAGCCGACCATCTTCAGCCGCGAGGTGAGCACCACGCCGAGCGCCATCCCCAGGACGACCTTCAGCGCGCTGGTGGTCACCGCGTAGATCAGGGTGTTCTGGAAGCCGATCCGCAGGTTCTGCTCGGCGAAGAAGTCGGTGAAGTTCTCCAGCCCCACGAAGGTGCTGTCGAACAGTGTCCACCTGGTCATCGAGAAGTAGAAGGCCATGATCGTCGGGACCAGGAAGACGACCGTGTAGACGACCCCCGCGGGCACGTAGAACAGGTAAGGGTACGGGTTGCCACGTCCGCCCTTGCCTTTCCGCGCGGGGGCACGCCGCCCGGCCGCCGCTGTGGGCGACTCGGACGACGTGACCGTGTCGGGCCTCGAGGAGGTCACCACCCTGCGAGCCCCAGTTGCTTGGCCTGCTTCTCCACGTCCTTGTCGTACTGGGCCGCCCCCTCGGCCGCGGTGGTCAGGCCGGAGCCGACCGCGACGGTGATGTTCTCAAGGGACGGGCCCTTGACCGGGGAGACGAACTCCAGCGCGGGCGCCGATTCCTTCTTGTCGAGGTAGCCCTGCAGGTCCTTGGCCACCTGGACCGCGTCCGCCGGCAGCGTGGCCCCCTTGATCCGGTATGGCCCGGAAGGCGGCGTCCCCTTGCCGAGGGCCGCCGTACCCGCCGGGGAGGCGATGAAGGCCAGGAACTTCTTGGCGGCGTCCAGCTTCTTGGTCGTCTTGGGGATGTAGGCGGCCCCCGGCTCCCAGACCGTGGCGCCGTTCTTCGCGGCATCGTCACCCGGGACGCCGAAGTAGCCGATGTCGGTGGCCATCTGCGGGAACTTCCCGACGAAACCGGGCACCACCCCTGTGAGCAGGGGGTAGTGCACGCCCTGGCCCTCGGCCAGCAGCTTGATCCCCGCGTCCAGGTTGGCCGAGCCGAAGCCCTTGTTGAGGTATCCCTTGGCGTGTACCTCTTCCAGGCGCTTGAAGCCGGTCAGCGCGGCCGGGGTGGTGGCGTACTTCGCCTTGTTGGCCGTGTAGTCCTGCGCGAAGGTCGGCGAGGCGGCCTGGACGTTGAAGAAGTCGGCCAGCACGAACAGCTGTGAGGTCCACGTGTCCTTGAACGTGGAGATCACCGCCGTCAGCCCGGCGGCCTTGATCTTGTCGTTGTTGGCCGTGAACTCGGCCCAGCTCTTCGGGACCTGGAGCCCGAGCTTCTCGTAGACCTTCCTGTTGTAGAGGATGCCGCCTCCCAGAGCGGTGCCCGTGGGCACGCCGTACACCTTCCCGGCCTGGGTGACCACGGGCAGGTACGTCTCCTCGACGTCCTTCATGACCGGGTCACCTGTGAGATCGACGAGGGTCTGGCCGGGATTCAGCGCCTGGAGGAGGGAGCCGGAGTTGTACCAGAAGACGTCGCTCATCTCGCCCGTGGACAGCTTGGTCTTGATGATGTTGTCGCCTTCGGTGCCCGCCGGGCGGGTCTCCGACTCTATCTTGATCTTCGGGTTGGCCGCCTCGAAGGCTTGGACGACGGCTTTGGCCCCGTTGACCGTCGCCTCGTTGTTGTCGTAGAGGAAGGAGATCGTGACGCTGCCGTCTGCGGCGGTCGTCCCGCCGGACGAGCCGCATGCCGCCAATGACAGGAGGGGGAGGGCGGCGAAGAAGGCCACCCCGAGCCTGTGACGCGTGGTCTTCATGAACAACCCCTTGGGGCTCGAAGCTTAAATCGTTTCAATGGCCTCGTTAGGGCGTTAACATAGGCTTTACATTCCGGGGGCGTCAAGCCTTTCCTGCTGTAACGAAACGGAAACGTATGAGTGGACCCGCCGCGCGTCCACCCCTCGAGACCCCCGAACTACCGACCTGAAGCGAAACGATTCAAAGCCTTCAGTGCCGATGATCCGGCCCCTATCCTGGACATCCGACCCTCGGCGCCCAAGGAGCCTCCATGCACGTCGTCGTCACAGGTGCTCATGGAAAGGTCGGACGCGCGGCCACCCAAGCGCTGCTCGAAGCCGGTCACGAGGTGACCGCCGTCGACCTCACCCGCCCGATCTGGGAGCGGCCGGAGCCCGGTGCCCCTCTCTACCAGCAGGCCGACCTGACCGACGCCGGGGCGGCGTACGCGGTGGCCCGGGGCGCCGACGCGATCGTCCACGCCGCCGCCATCCCCGTGCCCACCACCAACCCGCCTCACGTGGTCTTCCAGAACAACCTGATGGCCACCTTCAACATGCTGGAGGCGGCGATCAGGTTCGGCGCGACCCGGTTCGTGAACATCTCCAGCGAGACCGTGCCCGGCTTCTTCTTCCCCGAGCGCCCGTTCCTGCCCGACTACGCGCCCGTGGACGAGGAGCACCCGATCCGGCCGCAGGACCCCTACGCCACCGCCAAGCACTTCGGCGAGCAGCTCATGGACGCCGCCGTACGCCGGTCGGACATCCGATGCATCTCCCTGCGGCCGAGCTGGGTGCAGCACGAGGGCAATTACGAGCGCAATCTCGGCCCGCAGATCCGCGACGCGCAGCCGGGAGCCGGGCTGTGGAGCTACATCGACGCCTACGACCTGGCCGACGCCATCGTGCTGGCCACCGAGTCCGACCTGCCGGGACACGAGGTGTTCTACATCGCCTCGCCCGACAACGTGGGCGGCCGCGACTTCGCGGCGCTCCTGCGGGAGCACTACGGCGACACGATCCCGCTCCGGCCGCTCACCCGCCCCGACGCCTCCGGCATCTCCTGCGCCAAGGCGGTGCGTCTGCTCGGCTGGACGCCCAAGCGCTCGTGGCGCGACTACCTCGACGACGAGGGCCGGGCGCTCAAGAAGTGACCTTGGTGATACGTACGGCGTCGGCGATGACGTACCCCGTCGTGGTGGTCCAGCGGCTCACCCCGACCACGTTGTAGGTGCCCGCGTCGAGGGTGTACGTGCCGAGGGTCCGCCACTGGCCGCCGCCCGTGCGCTGGTCCACGACCACGCTCTGGTTCCCGCCCGAGGCCGCCACGATGTACGGCGTGGCGCTGTTGTAGCCGGCGTTGGCGGCGTACCAGACCTCCACCCGGTAGCTCCCGGCGCTGGGGATGGCCGCCTTGTACCAGGCCGGGTCGCTGGCCGCGACGGGGTCGGCGAAGCGGTAGTCGGCACCGTAGAGCTGCGCGGAGAACGACGAGGTGCCCCAGGAGGAGCTCGCGGCGAACCCGGCGTCGGAGTTGTCGATCACGACGCTGAACGCGCCCGAGCCCGTCACCACCGAGCCCGCGCTCGGCGCGCTCTCCTGGTGGGTCCGGTTCAGCGCGGTCACGTAGTAGGTGTAGGTGCCGGCGGCCGTCGCCGTGGCGTCGGTGAAGGCGGTCTGCCTGGTCGTGCCGAGCAGGTTGCGGGCGTCGGCGTACGCGCACGGATCGGCGGCCGGCTGGGAGCCGTCGACCCGGTAGATCGCGTAGGCCGTGGCTGCGCTCGCCGGCCACGAGAGCGCGACGCCGCCTGAGCCCCTGGTCGCCGCCGTGATCGTCGGGGCCGCGGGTGCGGCGGCGGTGCCGCGGGCGGGCGGCAGGGCGGGCTTGGTGTAGTGGGCGGCGACCAGCGCGGCGATGGCGCCGATCCGGTTGGCCTTGACGTCCTTGGCGCTGAAGTAGACGTCCCCGGCCACCTCGGGGTGCTTCCTGTTGTCGTACAGGTGGTCGCTGAGCTCGGCGGGGTCCTGCCAGGCCGCGTCCTGGCCGCTGGCTCCCGCCCGGTAGGCGGCCTGGCCGACGACCAGCGAGACGCCGGTGCCCCGCACCACGCCCGACCACCAGGCGGTCAGCACCGCGTAGTCCGCCGCGCTGTACCCGATGTTCCAGTAGATCTGCGGCGCGACGTAGTCGACCCAGCCCTGCTTGACCCAGAGCCTGCTGTCGGCGTAGATCGCGTCGTAGGACTGCAGGCCCGAGGTGCTGGATCCGAGCGGGTCGGTGCTCGCGTTGCGCCAGATGCCGAACGGGCTGATGCCGAAGGCGACCCAGGACTTGGCGACGTGGATGCGCTGGTCCAGCTCGCGCACCAGCAGGTTGACGTTCTCGCGCCGCCAGTCGGCGATGCCGGCGAACCCGCCGCCGTACTGGGCGAACGTGGCCGCGTCCGGGAGGGTCTGGCCGCTGACCGGATAGGGGTAGAAGTAGTCGTCGAGGTGCACGCCGTCGAGGTCGTAGCGGGTGACGGCGTCCATGATGGCGTCCTCGATGAAGTCGCGGACCTCCGGGATGCCGGGGTTGTAGACGAGCTTGCCGCCGTAGGCGAACCGCCAGCTCGGATGCTGGCGGGCCGGATGGGTCGCGACCAGCTTGCTCGGGTCGTCGTCGTTGGCGATTCGGTACGGGTTGAACCAGGCGTGGAACTCCAGGTTGCGGGCGTGGGCCTCGGCGACCATGAAGGCCATCGGGTCATAGCCGGGATCCTTGCCCTGAGTGCCGGTCAGCCACTGCGACCACGGCTCGTACGACGAGGGCCAGAACGCGTCCGCCGTCGGCCTGACCTGCACGAACACCGCGTTCATCCGCTTCGACACGGCCAGGTCCAGCCATGCGCGAAACTCCGCCTGCTGGGTCGCCACGCTCAGCCCCGCGCTGCTCGGCCAGTCGATGTTGGCCACCGAGGAGACCCACATCCCCCGTAACTGCCGCTTGGGCGTCGCGGGATCCGTCGTGCACGCCGCGGCCGAGACCGCGGGCGTCGCGGTGGGCACTACGAGAGCGGTGAGCACCAGGGTGATCGTGGCCAGGATGGTGCGCAGGGGGTGCATGGTCACGAAAAGAAGTTTCATCTTCTATCGATCAGTGCGCAATAGTCTTCAGCCGATCGGGGGGCCCAACTTTCGCGCCCCAGCGACCCTGCGCGGGCGGAAAGTTTCTTCTAACTCCTCAGTAATGTCAATTATCGACATCTGTCAAGAACGCGCTTACTGTGCAGCCGTCGACTCGAAATCGAGGAAGCTCCCATGCCACTCTCCCCCAAGCGATTAACCGCTCTCGTCTCCTCGGTCCTCGCCGCCCTCCTGGTCTTCGCCGGCCAGCCCGCCATCGCGGCCAAGGACACACCGCTCTCCGACGCGTTCGCCCGCGCCGCCGCGGCCCAGGACGTTCCCCGTGACCTGCTCGTCGCCCTCGCCTACGCCGAGACCCACCTCGACGGCCACAACGGCGAGCCCAGCGCCAGCGGCGGATACGGCGTGATGCACCTGGTCAGCAACCCCACCACGAAGGCGCTGGAGAAGGCGGCCGGGCTCACCGGGCTGACGGTCAAGAAGCTGCGCGCCGACACCGAGGCCAACATCCTCGGCGGCGCCGCGCTGCTGCGCGCCGACGCCGACGAGCTCGGCCTCGACCAGGCCGCCCGGAAGGACCTGGGCCGCTGGTACGAGGCCGTGGCCAAGTACGGCAACACCGCCTCACCGCAGCTCGCCCGCCTCTACGCCGACGCGGTCTACGAACTGCTCGGTCTCGGCATCCAGACCAAGGATGTCCGCGTGGCGCCGCAAGAGGTGACCGCCGACCGTGGCCAGTACGCCGGCACGCGCTCGCTCAGCGCCGAGGCGGCCAGCCCCGACTACCCGGACGCCACCTGGACGGCCGCCAGCTCCAGCAACTACACCGCCTCCAGCCGCCCGTCGGCCTACGCCATCGACCGCGTGATCATCCACGTGACCCAGGGCTCCTACGCCGGGACCATCTCCTGGTTCCAGAACTCGGCCGCCCAGGTCTCGGCCCACTACGTGGTCAAGTCGTCGAACGGCGCCATCACCCAGATGGTCCGCGACAAGGACATCGCCTGGCACGCCGGCAACTGGTCGTACAACACCAGGTCCATCGGCATCGAGCACGAGGGCTACGTCAGTGAGGCCTCCTGGTTCACCGACGCGATGTACCGCTCCTCGGCCGCGCTGACCAGCTACATCTGCGACAAGTACGGCATCCCGAAGGACCGCAGCCACATCATCGGCCACTCCGAGGTGCCCGGCGCCGACCACACCGACCCGGGGCAGTACTGGAACTGGACCACGTACATGAGCTACGTGACCGGTGGCGGCACCCCGTCGTGGACCACCACGGTCGACAACGCCACCTCCGGCCAGTTCACCGCCAGCGCGAACTGGGGCACCTCCACCTACTCCACCCAGCGCTACGGCGCGGACTACCGGTTCGCCGACCCCGTGGCCGCCAGCGACCCCGCCTGGTACCAGGCGACCATCCCCAGCGCGGGCACCTACCGCGTGGAGGTCTGGTATCCGGATGACGCCGGCTACAACAGCTCCGCGCCGTACATCGTCGCCACCTCCAGCGGCAACCAGACGGTGTACGTGGACCAACGCTCCGGCGGCGGCAGTTGGCACAGCCTGGGCGACTTCTCCCTCAACGCGGGCACCGCCAACGTCGTGGGAGTCAGCCGGTGGACCTCCGGCACCGGCTACGTCATCGCGGACGCCGTCCGCATCAGCAAGGTCTGAGATCTGGTACGGCCCGTGCCCGGTCGTGCGGGCCGTACTGTTCAGCGCGCCCAAATAAACGCCGATAAATATATGCGCATTCGCTAATAAGGTGCCGGATGGAAACTTCCCTCTTTGCACGCTGAAGCGGAGCATGTTAGATGGAGGTGTCTTGACCGACCACGCATCGGGGCGGCGTGGCAGTCGATCCGGACTCCGGCAAGGAGGCTCGTGCACATGGCGCTGGTTCTCGACGGCGTCCGCGTACGGCAGCGCGGGGATACCTGGCTGCACGACATCCACCTCGAATTATCCAGTGGAATGACCACTCTCGTCGGCCCGATGGCGGCGGGGAAGACGACGTTGATGCGTGTCGTCGGGGGGCTGCTTCCACCCGACGCGGGACGGGTCGTGGTGAACGGAAAAGACGTAACGGCTATTTCCGTGCGCAAACGCTCGGTCGCCTTCGTCTATCAGCAATTCATCAATTATCCCTCGCTCTCGGTCTACGAGAACATCGCCTCACCGCTGCGCATGGCGCGCTTTCCCAAGAAAGACATGGACCGGCGGGTGCGCGAGGTCGCCGACATCATGGGCATCGGCGATCTGCTCGACCGCAGGCCCGCCGAGCTGTCGGGCGGCCAGCAGCAGCGCACCGCGATCGCCCGCGCGCTGGCCCGGCCGGTCGACGTGCTGCTGCTCGACGAGCCGCTCGCCAACCTCGACTTCAAGCTCCGCGAGCAGTTGCGGGGCGACCTGAAGGACATGTTCCGCGACTCGCCGAGCGTGGTCCTCTACTCGACGGCCGACCCGGCCGAGGCCCTGACCTTCGCCTCGCCGACGGTGGTCCTGGGTGAGGGCCGGGTGCTGGACGTGGGCGACGCGGCGGACATGTACGCCCAGCCGCCCACGCTGGCCGTCGCCGCGACGCTCAGCGATCCGCCCCTGAACCTGCTTCCCGGCGTGGTGCGCGAGGGCCGGATCGAGTGCCTGGGCAGCTCGTTCCCCGCCCCCGGGGCGCACGCCTCGGGGCACGACGTCGTCCTCGCGGTCCGCCCCCACCAGGTGACGATCGAACGGAGCGGATCCGGCGTGCTGGAGTTCCCGGCGGAGATCAGGCTCGCGGAGGTGACGGGCAGCGAGACCTTCCTGCACCTGATGCTGGCCGACGGGCGGCACCTCGTCGCCCAGCTCGCGGGCACCCAGCTCTTCACCCCCGGCGAGCGGACCGTGGCCTACGTGGACCCGGCGCACATCTTCGTCTTCGACGAGGCCGGCGGGCGCCTGCTCGCCACCTCGGCCGCGGAGGTCGACCTGCATGGCTGACATCCGGCTCGAAGGCGTGGGACACAGCTACGACGGCGGCCGGACCTGGGCGCTGAAGCCGATGACGTGGACGTGGCGGAGCTCCAGGGCGTACGCGCTGCTCGGCCCGAGCGGCTGCGGCAAGACGACGCTGCTGAACATCATCTCCGGGCTGCTCTCCCCGACGGTGGGGCGCATCTGGTTCGACGACCGCGAGGTGACCGCCGTGCCGACGGCGGGCCGCAACATCGCGCAGGTCTTCCAGTTCCCGGTGCTGTACGAGGAGATGTCGGTCTACGACAACCTGGCCTTCCCGCTGCGCAACCGGAAGTATCCCAAGGCGGAGATCGACCAGCGGGTGCGCCGGGTCTCGCAGCTTCTCGGGCTGGACGACCACCTCAAGCGCCGGTCGCGGCGGCTGGACCCGGGCCGGCAGCAGATCGTCAGCCTGGGCCGCGGGCTGGTCCGCTCCGAGGTGGCCGCCGTGCTGCTCGACGAGCCGCTCACCGTCGTGGACCCGGCCTTGAAGTGGACGCTGCGCAGCAAGCTCAAGGAGATCCACCGCGACACGGGGCACACGCTCATCTACGTCACCCACGACCAGACCGAGGCGCTGACCTTCGCCGATGAGGTGGTGGTGCTCAATGAGGGGGCGATCGTGCAGGCGGGCGAGCCGGCGGAGCTGTTCCTGTCGCCCGCGCACGAGTTCGTCGGCCACTTCATCGGCTCGCCCGGCATGAACGTCGTGCCCGCCGAGATCGCCGACGGGGTGGTCATAGTGGCGGAGACGGATGTCGGGCGGGCTGTGGGCGAGCTGGATCCGGGGCCCGTGCACATCGGGGTGCGGCCGGAGTTCGCCCGGCTCGGCGCCGGGGAGACCTCGCCCGGACTGCCCGTACGCGTGACGGCGGTCGACCGGATGGGCGCCTACAACCTGGTCCACGTCCAGGCCGGCGACCACCCGATGATCGCCAAGACGGAGGCGGAGGCCCGGTTCGCGCCGGACACCGTGGAGTTCCTGCACTTCGCGCCGGACCGGGCCTTCCTGTTCAGGGACGCGGTCCGGTGCGGGTCCATCGCACCGCTCGACGCCGGCGAACCGCTCGACTCCAGGGAACCGCTCAACGGAAAGGGCGCACCGTGACCGAGCAGAGCGTCACCGTCGCGGGCAGCCCGGTGGGCGGCGAGATCGTCACCGCCGCCGCCCCGCGGGACGGCACACCCGACACGCGGGTGAGCGTCAAGCCGAAGAACAACCGCGCCTGGTTCCTCGTGCTGCCGGTCGTCGTGTCGGTGGCGTTCACCGCGGTCATCCCGCTGATGACCGTCGTCAACTTCTCCGTCCAGGACATCTTCAGTCCCGACGACCGAATCTTCGTGGGGCTGGAGTGGTTCAGATCCGTCGCCCGCGACCCCGAGATCCGCGCCGCGTTCGTGCGGACCCTGCTGTTCTCGGCCCAGGTGCTGCTGCTGGAGATCCCGCTCGGGGTGGCGCTCGCGGTGGCGATGCCGCGGCGCGGGATCTGGGTGTCGGCGGCCCTGGTCATCGTCGCGCTGCCGCTACTGATCCCGTGGAACGTGGTGGGCACCATCTGGCAGATCTTCGCCCGCGCCGACATCGGGCTGGGCGGCTGGACGATCAACAACGTCCTGGGCATCGACTTCAACTACACCCTGGACTCCACCGACGCCTGGATCACGGTCCTGATCATGGACGTGTGGCACTGGACGCCGCTGGTGGCGCTGCTGGCCTACGCGGGACTGCGGTCGATCCCCGACCCCTACTTCCAGGCCGCGCAGATCGACGGCGCCTCCGCCTGGGCGACCTTCCGCCACATCCAGTTGCCCCGGCTGCGCGGGGTGCTGACGATCGCGATCCTGCTCCGGTTCATGGACAGCTTCATGATCTACACCGAACCGTTCGTGGTGACCGGGGGCGGGCCGGGCAACGCCACCTCGTTCCTGAGCATCCTGCTGTCGAAGATCGCCGTCGGGCAGTTCGACCTGGGGCCGGCGGGCGCCTTCTCGCTGCTGTACTTCCTCGTCGTGCAGATCGTCTCGTACGTCTTCTTCACCGTACTGACCAGGGCAGGGAGGTGACCGCGATGGCCGAGGAGCAGGTCGCCGTGGCGCGGCGGGCCAGGCGGCAACTGCCATGGGCGCGGGCGGTGTTCTGGCTGTACGCCGCCACCCTGATGCTGCCGCTGCTGTGGATGTTCGGCATGTCCATCCGCCCGAACGAGGACATCCTCGGCAGTTTCTCGCTCATTCCGCAGCGGACCACGCTCGACAATTACCGGACGTTCTTCACCGACCCGGTCTGGTATTCGAGCTACCTGAACTCCATCATCTACACGTCCATGAACGCGGTGATGTCGCTCATCGTGGCGCTGCCGGCCGCTTATGCCTTCTCCCGGTTCAGGTTCGCCGGGGACAAGCACCTGTTCTTCTGGCTGCTGACGAATCGCATGGCGCCGCCGGCCGTGTTCCTGCTGCCCTTTTTCCAGATTTATCAGAGCGTGGGGTTGTTCGACACCCATCTCGGCGTGGCCATCGCGCACATGCTGTTCAACGTCCCGCTCGCCGTCTGGATCCTCGAAGGGTTCATGTCCGGAATACCGCGCGAGATAGACGAGACGGCGGCGATCGACGGCTATTCCCTGCCGCGATTCTTCCTGCGCATCTTCCTGCCGATGATCCGCTCCGCCCTGGGCGTGACGCTCTTCTTCTGCTTCATGTTCAGCTGGGTCGAGCTGCTCATCGCCAGGACCATCACCTCGGTCAACGCCAAGCCCATCGCCGCCACGATGACCCGGACGGTGAGCGCGGCGGGAGTGGACTGGGGCCTCCTGGCCACGGCGGGCGTGCTGACCATCATTCCCGGCGCCATCGTCATCTGGTTCGTCCGCAACTACGTGGCTAAGGGCTTCGCGCTAGGGAGGGTCTGACGATGCAGTGGATGGTGTGGACCCTCCCCACGGCCCTGGTCTTCATCGGCCTGGCGCTGCTGCTGTGCGGCATGGCGATCTGGGGCCACTTCTCGCCACCGGTCGCCCGGCGCGGCTTCCTGCGCATCGAGACCGACCGTGGTGACCGCTTGTACATCGGCCTGATCAGCGCGGCCGTCGTACTCGCCGGTTGGATCGCCGTCACCGACCTGTCCATGTGGCTGGCTCTGGCGTGCGCGCTCCTGGTGACGATCGTGATCGGGATTTGGGGCTGACCGAAGGAGGCATTCAGGCGATGAGACGTCTTAGGGGCGCAACCACGGCGGCGGGTCTGGCCGTGCTCGTCCTGCTGGCGAACGGCTGCTCGGGCGGCGAGCAGAAACCCCAGAGCGACTTCACCGAGGCCGAGGGGAAGGCGGCGGCGCAGAAGTGGGTGGCCGGCGAGTTCACGCCGAGCACCCTGTCCAAGGACCAGCAGCTCGCGGAGATGGACTGGTTCACCAAGGCCGCCGCGCCGTACCGCGGCATGGAGATCAACGTCGTCTCCGAGACGATCACCACGCACGAGTACGAGTCGCAGAAACTCGCCAAGGCGTTCACCGACATCACCGGGATCAAGGTCAAGCACGACCTGATCCAGGAAGGTGACGTGATCGAGAAGCTGCAGACGCAGATCCAGGGCAACCAGAACATCTACGACGCCTACGTCAACGACTCCGACCTCATCGGCACCCACTCCCGCGGCGACTACGTCTTCCCGCTGTCCGACTACATGGCGGGCGAGGGCAAGGCGATCACCTCGCCCACGCTCGACCTGAACGACTTCATCGGCACCAGCTTCACCACCGGGCCGGACAAGAAGCTGTACCAGCTCCCCGACCAGCAGTTCGCCAACCTCTACTGGTTCCGCTACGACTGGTTCACCAACCCGGCGATCAAGAAGCAGTTCAAGGACGCCTACGGCTACGACCTGGGCGTGCCCGTCAACTGGGCGGCCTATGAGGACATCGCCGACTTCTTCACCAACAAGGTGAACGGCAACGGGACCGTCGACGGCAAGAAGGTCTACGGCCACATGGACTACGGCCGCAAGGACCCCTCGCTCGGCTGGCGCTTCACCGACGCGTGGCTGTCCATGGCCGGCAACGGCGACCCGGGCATCCCCAACGGCCTGCCGGTGGACGAGTGGGGCATCAGGGTGGAGAACTGCCGCCCGGTCGGCTCCTCGATGACCCGCGGCGGCGACACCAACGGGCCCGCCTCGGTGTACGCGCTGACCAAGTACGTCGACTGGCTGAAGAAGTACGCGCCGAAGGAAGCGGCCGGCATGAACTTCAGCGAGGCGGGACCGGTGCCGGCCCAGGGCAACATCGCCCAGCAGGTCTTCTGGTACACCACGTTCACCGCCGACATGACCAAGCCGGGTCTCCCGGTGGTCAACGCCGACGGGACGCCGAAGTGGCGCATCGCGCCCAGCCCGCACGGCATCTACTGGAAGGACGGCAACAAGCTGGGCTACCAGGACGCCGGCTCCTGGACCCTGCTGAAGAACACCCCCAAGGAGCGCCGGGCGGCGGCCTGGCTGTACGCCCAGTTCGTCACGTCCAAGACGGTCTCGCTGAAGAAGTCGATCACCGGCCTGACCTTCATCCGCGACTCCGACATCAAGAGCGACTACTTCGCCGAGAACGCGGCCAAGTACGGCGGCCTGATCGAGTTCTACAACTCACCCGCCCGCAAGCAGTGGACGCCGACCGGCACCAACGTGCCCGACTACCCGAAGCTGGCCCAGCTCTGGTGGCAGAACGTCGCCACCGCCGTCACCGGTGAGACCACCGCCCAGCAGTCGATGGACAACCTGGCCAAGCAGCAGGACGACATCCTGTCCCGGCTGGAGCGCCGCGGCGGCAACTGCGCGCCCAAGCTGAACCCGGAGCAGCCCGCCCAGTACTGGCTGGACCAGCCCGGCGCCCCGGTGCCGAAGCTGGCCGACGAGCGCGGCAAGCCGGCGACGCTGGACTACGACAAGCTCATCGCCACGTGGAAGACCGGAGGCTGATCAGTCGCGACGGGACCGGCGGGTAATCTGTCGGTCCCCTCACTTAGTGTGCCTAGGCGGCCAGTAAGCGCGAATGATTGGATCAGTGCCGTGGAGGCCTCTGTCGAGCAGCTCGTGTACGTCCGTGAGGACGAATACACGGTTGCCCGGATGAGCGCCGAAGCCACCCCTTCCTTCGTCGCCGCCGGCCGCGCGCTGGCCGGCATTCGGCCGGGAGAGACGCTCGAGCTCACCGGCGAGTGGGGCGAGCACCCCCGCCACGGCCGGCGCTTCACGGTGACGGCGTGCGAGCGGGTCGTGCCGTCCACCACCCGGGCCATCCAGCTCTACCTGGGCTCCGGCCTGATCCGCGGCATCGGCCCGCGGCTCGCCCAGGCCATCGTCGGCCACTTCGGCGAGGCGACGCTGACCATCATCGACACCGAGCCCCAGCGGCTCACGGAGGTCGTCAACATCGGCCCGGCACGGCAGGGCCAGATCCTGGAGGCGTGGCGGGAGCAGAAGGAGATCGCCGCGCTGATGGTGGTCCTCCAGGGCTTCGGGGTCAGCCCGCTGCTCGCCGCCAAGATCTTCCAGGTCTTCGGCCGCGACTCGGCGGCCATCGTCGCCTCCGACCCCTACCAGCTCATCGGCCGGGTGCGGGGCGTCGCGTTCGGCACGGCCGACAAGATCGCCCTCCAGTCGGGGGTGCCGGAGCACAGCCCGCAGCGGATCAAGGCGGCGCTGCTCGACCGGCTGGAGAGCGCCGCCGCCAAGGGCGGCCACTGCTACCTGTCGATGACCGCGCTGCTCACCCAGACCGCCGAGCTCGTCGAGCAGGATCAGGACGTGGTGCGGCCGATGATCGACGCCCTCACGGCCGAGCGGCGGGTGGTCGTCGAGGCGGCCCCCGACCAGATCGTGGTCTACGGCAAGGAACTGCACAGCCGCGAGCTCAAGCTGGCCGAGCACGTGGACCGGTTGTGGCGCGCCCGCTCGACGCTGCCCATGCGGCCCTTCCAGGAGGACCCCACGCTGCACGACGACCAGAAGGCGGCCGTGACCATGGCGCTGACCAGCACCGTCTCGGTCCTCACCGGCGGTCCGGGCTGCGGCAAGAGCCACACGGTGCGGGTGATCGCGGCCACCGCGCGGGCGATGGGCGGCCGGGTGACGCTCGCCGCGCCCACCGGGAAGGCGGCCAAGCGCCTGTCGGAGCTCACCGGCCTGCCCGCCATGACCATCCACCGGATGCTGGCCCAGCAGCCCGACCCCGACAAGCTGTTCGACCAGACGCCCGCGCAGGCCGACCTGATCGTGGTCGACGAGGCGTCCATGCTGGACCTGCACCTGGCCACCCGGCTCACCTCGGCCATCCCGTCGGGCAGCCACCTGCTGCTCGTCGGCGACAGCGACCAGTTGCCGAGCATCGGCCCCGGCAGCGTGCTGGCCGACCTGCTGCGGGTCGAGGAGATCCCGCGCGTACGGCTCACCCACGTCTTCCGCCAGGCCGACGGCAGCGGCATCATCCAGAACGCCCACCGCATCAAGGCCGGGCGGCTGCCCGCGATCCCGGGCGGCGGCGGCTTCTGGTTCGAGGAACTCGACGACCCCGAGGCCGTGGCCGAGCGGGTCGTCCACCTGGCGACGGTGGCGATCCCCCGCAAGCAGGGCGTCGAGCCGGGCCAGGTGCAGGTGCTGTGCCCGATGCGCAAGGGCGTGGCGGGCACCGCCGAGCTCGGCCGCCGGCTCCAGGAGCGGCTCAACCCCGCGCGCGACGACCGGGCCGAGCACTGGTCGGGCGCCTCGGCCTTCCGGGTCGGCGACCGGGTCATGCCGATCCGCAACAACTACGACAAGGGCGTCTTCAACGGCGAGACGGGCACGATCACCGACATCGTCCAGGAGCAGCGGCTCGTGGAGATCGTCATCGACGACGGCGACACGGTGACCTACGGCTTCGACGAGCTCGACGACCTGACCCACGCCTACGCGATCAGCGTGCACCGCTCGCAGGGCAGCGAATATCCGTTCGTGGTCGCACCGCTCGTCGCCGAGTCCGGCGGCATCATGCTGCGCCGCAGGCTCCTCTACACCCTGGTCACGCGGGCCCGGTCGTGGGTGGTGCTGGTCGGCGAGCGCAAGGCCCTGGAGCTGGCGGTCGCCCGGCTCGGCGACCGCCGCAACACCGGCCTCACCCGGCGTCTGGCCCACCTGCTGGCCTGACACCACCCCGGCGTCCGGCCCATCTGCGAGCCTGACATCACCCGGCGTCCGGCTCATCTGCGGGCCTGACATCCCCCCGAAGGAGCACCATGGCCATCGACTTCACCCTCGCCCCCGAGCACGAGGAGATCCGCGACCGGGTCCGGGCCTTCATCCAGGGCACGGTCATCCCGGCCGTCGAGGAGGTGCCGGAGAGCGACCGCGAGGCCTACCTGCGGACCATCTTCCGGCTGCGCGAGAAGGCCAAGGCCGAAGGGCTGTGGCTGCCGCACATGCCCAAGGAGTGGGGCGGCATGGGCCTCGGCCACGTCGAGCTGGCCATGGTGCAGTCGGAGGCGGCCAAGACCCGGCTCGGACCGTGGGTGCTCAACTGCATGGCGCCCGACGAGGGCAACATGCACACGCTGCTGCACTGGGCGAGCGACGAGCAGAAGGAGAAATACCTGCGTCCCCTGCTTGAGGGGAGCAAGATGTCGTGCTTCGCGATGACCGAGCCGGAGGTCGCCGGGTCCGACCCCACGCTCATCCGCACGCGAGCGGTCAAGGACGGCGACGAGTGGGTGATCAACGGCCACAAGTGGTTCATCTCCAACGCCCGCCGGGCCGGCTTCGCCATCCTCATCGCCAAGACGGAGCTCGACCTGCCCGAAGGGGCGCGGGGCGCCAACACGGCCTTCCTCGTCGACCTGCCCTCGCCGGGCTGGAACGACATCCGCGAGGTCGAGACCATGCACGGCTCGACGGGCCACAGCGAGATCGTCATCACCGACCTGCGGGTGCCCGACAGCCAGGTGCTCGGCGGGCGCGGCAACGGTCATCGGCTCGGCCAATACCGCCTGGGCCCGGCCCGGCTGGCGCACTGCATGCGCTGGATCTCGCAGGCGGAGACGGCGCTCGACATGATGGTCGACCGCGCGCTCAACAGATACAGCCACGGCTCCCTGCTCGCCGACAAGCAGGGGGTGCAGTGGCTGATCGCCGACTCGGCCATGGAGCTCTACCAGTGCAAGCTGATGGTGCTGCACGCCGCATACAAGATCGACAAGGGCGAAGACTTCCGTACGGAGGTGTCGATGGCCAAGCACTTCGTGGCCAACAGCCTCAACCGCATCATCGACCGGGCGATCCAGGTGCACGGCGCGCTGGGGTACTCGACCGACACCCCGCTGGCGAACATGTTCCAGCACGCCCGCTGGGCCAGGTTCGCCGACGGGGCCGACGAGATCCACCAGATGCGCATCGCCGAACGGACCATCGCCGCCTACCGCGACACCGGCTCGACCAGTGCGGCCACCGGCGGTCTTCCCCTGTGATCCGCTGTCAGGGCTGAGGGCTCTTGGGGCGATGAGGGTTGCCCGCCTTTCGCCGGGCGACTCCGTGGGCGAGACAGCGAGTGCACTTCCCCCTTCTAGCCAAGCCTCCAGCCCAAGGCGTACGACCCGAAGCTGGACGCCGGCTTCCCCCCTCTTCGCGAGCAGGACGCGGCCGCGGTTGGCTTCGGCCAGGCCGCCGGCAACCTCCCACCAGATCCCCAAGGTCCCCAGGTCAGAAGCCTATCCCGCCATATCCGCCCGACTTTTCCGAGTACTACGGGGACCGCGAGGCGTGCTGCGCGGCGCGGGTGACGGAGACGTCGCCGCTGCGGGCGGCGCTCTGTAGCCGCCCCCATCGGCCTGGGCTATTTGTCCAACCGGACGTCTGGACAATGTTTGGACGGCTATCCGGCGGATGTCCGTTGCCGCCGTTCGAGGCGCCCGGCATAGTCGGAGCTGTTCTCGCCTCCCCACCTATCGGGAAATCTCCCTCCTTCCAGAGATCTTTTCTCGCGGAGAGATAAGGGCGCGAGAAATTGAGTTCGTACCCCGGGTCTCTCACAAAGGAGTCGACCGATATGAAGATCCACGTAGCAGCGGCTGCGGTGTCCGTAGCGACGATTGGGACGCTCTTGCTGACCACGGGCCCAGCGAGCGCCCACACGTACGACGGAAAGGACCCCTACAGAAGCGGGTGCGCCAACAGCAAGGTCTACACCGGGAAGAAGGCCTCGCTGAGCAACGAGATCGATGACACCCTGGGCACGATCCGGCTGTATTACTCCCGTCGCTGCGGCACCAACTGGGGCGAGGTGACGGTGCCCAAGAACGCGACCGGCCATATCACGGTCTTCACCAGCAGCAAGAACATCTCCTTCACCTACCGCGCCGGGAACGGCGGGCACCACTGGGGCGACATGGTCTACGCGCCAAGCGGCGTCTGTGCCCAGGCCACGGGCAGCGTGACGGTCGGGATCGGCCGCGTCAACAAGGGCAGCGGCACCACGGCGAAGGCCTGCGGCTGATTTGTGATCGCCGCGCTACTGCGTCAGGTATCGCTGAGCGAGCAGGTGGGCGACCGCCCAGTCCTGCATGGCGATGCCGACGGTCTTGAGCGGGTTCGATTCCCGTCACCCGCTCCAACATCGAAGGCCCAGCTCAAGAATGTGATCTAGAACTGGGCCTCTCTTCATACCCCTGGTGCCAGCTCTCGAGCAAGCCCCTCGCGGCTGAGGACCGCTCCTACGGAAGGAGCAGCGTACGCCTACGGCCTGAGTCTCGAAGTGGCCGCCTGCGACTTATGTGTTCGCGAGCTGTCGGTGATGCACCGTTAGAGGCTCGATTTCAGTGGTGTCGTCGTCGACGACGAGCTCGACGCGGAACCGAACCCCCATTGCCGCACCGAGGCGCAGCAGTGTCGCTATATCCGGAATGCCGCCACCGCCCTCGATGCGAGACAGGGCGGGTTGGGACATCCCAGAGCGCTCCGCCACGATCTTCTGGGACAAGCCTCGGCGCTTACGGATCTCACGCAGCTGGTCTCCGAGCTCTAGATCACGGCCCGCCTGCTCGTATTCGGAGTGGGGCTGCGCATCCGCTTCCATCTCGCGCAGACGCTTTGCCTTGTAAGTTTCCCAACGGCTGTGACTCATCATGCGCTCCTCTCGAACACGTGCGTGGTGGTTAGATCGTGCTCTGCCTCGCACCGCTTCTTGGCAGTGATCGCTCGGTCGATGTCGGCGGTCTGCGTCCCATCCTGTGTCTTGCGGAAGACCGTCAGGATCACGATCACCTTGTTGGATGGCTTCCAGAAGGTCAACCGCCAGGTCGTGCGGTCGAGAGCAACACGCAGCTCGTGCACACCTTCGGCATCCTTCAGCTTCTTTACGTGATCCCCATCAGGGATGCCACCAGTGACGAGGTAGTCGTCTACGTTTCGCATAACCCGCTGGTAGAGCGGAAAGGAAAGTCCGTCCAGCCAAGACTCCACCTCCGGCTCTAGGTCGATCTCCCACGAGGCATACCATCAATAGTATATGCACTCGATGGTAACTCGTGGCTGTGATGAGTACCAGGCCTGACCCCGCGTCTGCTCCTCGATCGTGGTTGTTATCCCAGATCAGCCGCTAGGCTCTTGCCCGTCTGCTTGGGCTTGGAGTTGGTCCATGTAGGCTCGCCAGCGTTGGCATTCGTGGACGGATCGGAGGAGGCGTACGGCCGTCCCGGACGGCAGCAGCACGGGCCGCCACGCCGACCACCGCGCCCGCCATACCAAGCGAACTCGCCGACCTCAGCGCCACGCCACCGCACGGATACAGCCCTACGATCGCGCGACCAGCTCCACCCGCACCGCGCCACCGCGTGCGCGCGGGGCTTCCTCGACCACCTGGCCGAGGCGCTGCGGCAGCGTGAATGGCTCTACCAGCTCACCACCGACATCACCCAGCCAAGGCCAGCCCCATGACCGAGCCCGACACCCGGCCGCTCTACGAACGCGATCCCGCCGCCTACCGCGCGCACCTGACCGAAGGCAACGCCCGCCAGGCCCGCAAGCGCGTGGGGGTAGACGCCCTCATTTGTGATGATCACGGCCGTGTGCTGCTCGTCGACCCCACCTACAAACCCAATTGGGATCTCCCCGGTGGCATGGCCGAAGCCAACGAACCACCGCTTGATGCGCTCCGCCGAGAACTGACCGAAGAACTCGACCTCCACCTCCCCGAGGACATGGCATTGGTGTGTGTGGACTGGGTGCCACCACACGGCCCATGGGACGACTCGGTGATGTTCATTTTCAACGCCGGAATCCTCACCCCCGACCAAACCGCCGCGCTACGCCTTGCCGATACCGAGTTGGGCGCGTTCGAGTTCTGCACCCCTGACCAAGCACGGAAGCGGCTCCGGCCGTACGTGTGGGCACGCCTACAAGCCGCGATCACCGCCGCTGACGCTGGCACCGTCGCATACCTGCACAACGGCCACCCCGTCAGCTAGCCTGCGCAGCGCGGGGCTCGGGCGTACGCTGCCCCCGTGACAGATGCGATTGTTCCTGCTGTGGCTGAAGATTTTCGGTTGCCCTTTATTGGGTATTTGCCGGGTTATTTGGCGGCGAGTGAGGAGACAGCGCCAGGGCGGCCAGCGCAAGAGGTCTACGACGCCGCCGTGATGGAGCAGTGGCGTTTGCTACTCGATAGCCCAGAGTCGCAGGATGAACGTTTGGTGCATGCCTTTTTGGAGCGTCACCCGTCGCTGTTGCCTGGCGCTTACAGCGTCGATGGGGATTCGGGGCATTCCGCGTTCCCTTCGGCTGTGATCACCCGGCCGAAGTTGCCCGATTTGAGCGATCGGGAACCCGACTTTATGTGGATCGCCTCCGATAGCGGGTCGCTGTATCCGATCTTGATTGAGATTGAAACTCCTCACAAGAAGTGGTTCCATGGCGACCGCGCCGAGATTCACAGCGCTTTCACCCACGCCCAAGGGCAGCTCGCCGAATGGCGCCACTGGTTCAACACCGGACACAATCGGTCAGCGTTCTTGGAGTACTACGAGATACCGCCTGACCTGGCAAGGCGGCGCCTAGAGCCCCGATACGTGCTGATCTATGGGCGACGAGGGAACTACGTAAGCTCTCGACGTCGGCAGGGGAAGCGGGCTGAACTCGCCCGCGACGGCGAACGGCTCATGTCTTTTGACCGGCTCACCCCGGCCAAAAACAGTGTTCTGTTCTCGTGCGTGCGTAAGGAACAGGACGGATATCGGGTTGCGGCGGTCCCGCCCTGCTTGACGATCATCAACAACGGCGAGCGCTACCAACCCGTTTCCGGGTGGGATCAGGCGCTAGATGACTGCCATGACATGCCCCCCGCCCGGCGGCAGTATCTCAAAGAACAACTCCACCTGCTGACCACCAACCCAGATGCCTACGTTCGCATCGATCGTGGGATGCGGGTTCGTAGACCGCAGTGGCTGTAACCCCCAACGTCGACGCTCCTCCAGGATTTCCGGCTCATCGCAGAAGAGGGCGTAGTCGGGGTCTGTCGGTTTTCGAGGTCGCCTGCACGGATTGTCATGCTCGGCTGCACTCCCATCCGGGCGCGACGAGACGTGCGCCGGGGAACGAGCTATGCACCGTCGTTGCCATGGCGCAGGGAATGGATCATGCTCTGCAGGATCCGGAACGCGCCTGACTGCTCGGTCTCGGTCATGCCGGCCAGCATTCTGACCTCGACGGACCGGACCGCTACGGTCGCCTTCTCGAGGCTCCGTCGGCCGCGAGGCGTGAGCCGCGTGGGAAGAACCTTCCCGACGGGTGCCTCCGCGGGCCTGGTCACGTAGCCCTCTCGTTCCAGGGTCTGGAGCAGCACGTTCATCGACTGCCGTGTCACGAACGCGCCCCGCGCGAGCTCGGAGTTCGACAAGCCCGGTCGTTGAGCCAGCAGCTCGAGGCAGGAGTAGTGCGTCACGCTCATCCCGAGCGGCCGCAGCACCTCCTCCATGGCCGCGCGGAGCACGCTCGACGCCTCTTTCAGCAGATAGCCCAGTGACGTCTCCAGGTCGACGCCGACACCGTTTTGACTCATGTCAGCATTCTGACATAGATTGACCTGTGTCAGAAAGCTGACATGAAAAGAAGGAGCATCATCATGCCCGCCACCGGCCCCGACTTCATCTCGCTCCAAGCGCGCGACCTCGACGCTTCGCAGGCGTTCTACGAGCAGTACCTCGGCCTCGTCCGCTCGCAGGCCGGGCCTCCGCACGCCGTCGTCTTCGAGACGAAGCCGATCGCGTTCGCACTCCGCGACGTCGTTCCCGGCACCGATCTCGCATCCGTTGCCCAGCCCGGCATCGGTGCCGCGATCTGGCTCCATGCCACAGACGTCCAGGCCATTCACGATGCTCTCGTCGCCGACGGTCACACCATCGTCTCCGCACCGATCGACGGCCCCTTCGGTCGGACATTCACCTTCGCCGACCCCGACGGCTACCAGGTCACTCTCCACGACCGCGCCTGATAGGCCAAACGCCACCGGACGCGAACACCTACGCGGCTCCGCTCTCCGCTTCCGCAACCTCACCAACCACATCGCCAGGTCCCTGCTCGAGACGACCCGGGCCTGGTCCTTCCCTTCGATGACTTGGCGGTGTTGAAGGGAACCTATGCCCGCCGTCTCACTTGCACCCGTCCCTGGACGCGACCTTGTCGTCAGCTTTGGCGCGGCTTCTTTGATACTGGGCGGTTGCCTGTTGGAGCTGGGTGGGCTCACTCCGGTTAAGGGGCCGCTTGCGTCTGGAAGGCGCCCGAGCAATTAGCGAGGACCACGCTTGTGAAGGTGGGGGCGTGGGGGGGCGCTGCCCCCCACCGGACGCAGCCCGAAGCCGACAGCGCGACAGCGCCCCCAAAGCGAAGGCCCATGCCTTTTCAGCCGATCAGCGGCCCGAACTCCTTGCGGGTGTCGATCACATCGCCGAACAGCTCCCAGCGCTCGCCCTTGAACTTCATGAGCTGCATCGACTCGATCGGGAAGCCGTCACCGGCGGCGGTGCTCATCGTCACCCCGGGCAGCAGCATGCCGACCTGCACGTTGCTCAGGCTGCGCATGGAGTCGCGCAGCCCTTCGCGCGTCGGGCACTTCGCGGCCGACATCGTCTTGTCGAAGGCGTCGGCCACCGCCCAGCCGTAGGCGAAGAACGGCACGTCCGGGTCGACGCCCGGGGCGTACTGCTGCATCTTCGCCCTGTAGAGCTTCATCTCGGCGTCGTCGGTCCAGGCCGGGTCCCTGGGGTCCTTGTAGTAGGAGGAGGACACCACGCCCTGCACGTTCTCGAACCCGACGGGCTTGAGCACGGTGATCGAGGCGGAGACGTTGTTGAGGATGTGCAGGGGGTTCCAGGCGGTGTTCTTGGCGTCGGCGGCCAGCGCCTGGGAGCCGAACTTGGGCGTCGTCACGTTGAGGAACACGTCCGCCTTGGAGCCGGCCAGGTTGCGCATCTGGGGGTCCACGCTCGGGTCGGTGACCTCGTAGCTCTGCTCGCCGACGACCGTGATCCCGCTGCCCTCGATGGCCCGCTTGAACCCGCCGAGCAGGTCCTTGCCGAAGTCGTCGTTCTGGTAGAGCACCGCGACCTTGGCGTTGGGCTTGTCCTGCTTGAGGTACTTGGCGTAGATGCGGGCCTCGGAGACGTAGTTGGGCTGCCAGCCGATGGTCCACGGGTGCTGCGTGTCGGTGCCCCACTTCGAGGCGCCGGTCGCGACGAAGATCTGTGGCACCTTGTGCTGGTTGGTGTAGTCCCAGGTCGCCGTCGTCGAAGGCGTGCCCAGCGTCTGGAACAGCGCGAACACCTGCTCCTGCTCGACGAGCCGGCGGGCCTCCTCGACCGCCTTGGGCGGCTGGTAGCCGTCGTCGCGGACCACGAACTCGACCTTGCGCCCGCCGATGCCGTTCTTCTCGGCGTTGACGTAGTCGAAGTACGCCTTGATGCCCTTGGGGATGTCGCCGTAGGCGGAGGCGGGTCCCGACAGCGGGTAGATGCCGCCGAGTTTGAGGCTCTTGTCGGTGATGCCGGTCGTCTGCTGGCCCTGGCACGGTCCCGACGCCGTCGTGCCCGGCTCGGTCCCGCCCCGCCCTCCGCAGGCCGCCACCGCGACCAGGAGCATCGCCGTACAGCCGATAACAGATACGCGCATGCCTGTTACTCCTTCCGGAGGGTCTTCTTGATCGAGTACGCCGCGCGGCCCGCCAGCCCGGCCAGGCCGGTCGGGGCGACGTACATGACCGCGATGATGAGCAGGCCGAAGACGACGCCGGGCGCGGCGTCGTTGACGCTCTGGGAGATGCTCGGCACGAACATCACGAACAGCCCGCCCAGCAGCGGCCCCCAGAACGAGCCGAGACCGCCCACGACGAGGCCCGCCAGCAGTGTGATCGAGAGCGTTACGCCGAACGAGTCCGGCGAGACGTACCCGATCACCCAGGTGTAGACGCAGCCCGCGATGCCGGCGAGCATCGCGCTCCAGGCGAAGGAGAGCGTCTTGTAGAACGACAGCCGCACGCCCATGACCTCGGCCGCCGCCTGGTTGTCCCGGATGGCGTGCAGCGCCCGGCCGACCCGTGAGCGCAGCAGGCTGCGGGTCACCAGGAACGCCACGACGGCCACCGTCAGCGTGAGGAAGTACAGCCACTGGTCCTCGGCCAGCCCCGTCCACGCGGGCGGCTCCGGCTTGGCGAGCGTCAGCCCCATGGAACCGCCGGTGACCGACTCGAACCGTTTGAGCAGCGGCCCCAGGAAGATCGCGATGGCCATCGTCACCAGGGCCAGATAGAGGCCGCGCAGCCGGACGGCGGGCACGCCGAACGCCAGCCCCAGCATGAACGTCACCGCGGCGGCGACCGGCAGCGTGACCGGGTAGGGCGCGTCCCAGCTGTGCAGCATGATGGCCGCGCTGTAGGCGCCGACCGCGAAGAAGGCGCCGTGACCGAGGGAGATCTGGCCCGCGTGCCCGACGAGCAGGTTCAGCCCGAGCAGCGCCACCGCGTAGATCAGCACCATGGTGAACTGGAAGACCCGGAACGGCACCAGTTGGAAGGGCGCGTAGCAGGCCAGCACGACCAGCGCCGCGATGACGATCCACCGCCAGTTCACCGGGACCCGCCACCGCCGGGCGAGCCGTCCGGTCGCCTCCGCCGACTCGCTCATACCCGCTCCACCACCGCTCGGCCGAACAGGCCCCGGGGTCGCAGCAGCAGGACGACGAGGATGATGACCAACGGCACCCCGATCTTGAGATCCGATCCGATGAAGCCGACGTACGCCCCGGCGAGCGTCTCGGCCACGCCGACGATCAGGCCGCCCACGACCGCGCCCACCGGGCTGTCGAACCCGCCGAGCGTCGCCGCCGCGAACGCGTAGATGAGGACCCCGCCCATCAGGTTGGGGTCCAGGAAGAGCAGCGGCGCCACCAGGACGCCGGACACCGCGCCCACCGTGGCGGCCAGCCCCCAGCCGAGCGCGAGCGTCCAGCCCACCCGGATGCCGACGAGCCGGGCGGACTGCGGGCTGGACGCCACCGCGCGCATGCCCAGCCCGATCTTGGTGTGCTGGAAGAGCAGGTACAGCAGGCCCATGACCACGCCGACCACGCCGAGGATGCCCAGCGTCGAGTACCCCACGCTGACACCCCCGGCCGTGACCGCGCCTTCGGGGAACGGGTTGGGGAAGTCCTTGATGAGGAACGACCAGATCCACCCGGCGGCGGCGTTCACGAAGATGAACAGCCCGACGGTGACGATCACCACGGTCAGCTCCGGAGCGCCTTCGACCGGCCGGATGATCACCCGCTCGATGAGCATGCCGCCCGCGAACGACACCACCAGCGTGATGACCAGCGCCAGCCAGAACGGCAGGCCGGCGGCCGTGAACTGCCAGGCGAGGTAGGTGGAGAACATCGCCAGCTCGCCCTGGGCGAAGTTGACGATGCCGGTGAACTGGTAGATCAGCACCAGGGCCAGAGCCAGGCTGGCGTAGATGGCGCCCGCGCCGAGTCCCTCGACGACCTGCTGCAGGAAGCCGGTCATGGCTAGACCCGGTATCCGAGGTAGGACTGGGCGACCTGCTCGTCCGCCCTGATCTGCTCGGCCGTGCCCGACAGCACGATCCGGCCGGTCTCCAGGACATGCGCCTGCTGGGCGATGCCGAGGGCGAGATGGGCGTTCTGCTCGACGACGACCACGGTGGTCCGCTCCTGTTCGTTTATCGCCCGCACGATGCGGAACAGTTCCCGGGTGATCAGCGGGGCCAGGCCCAGGGACGGCTCGTCCAGCAGGAGCAGCCGGGGGCGCAGCATGAGCGCCCGGCCGATGGCCAGCATCTGCTGCTCGCCGCCGCTGAGGCTGCCCGCCGCCTGCCGCAGCCTGGACTTCAGCGCCGGGAAGTAGGTGTAGATGCGGTCGAGGTCGGCGTCCACGCCGGTCCTGCGCCGCCGTACGTACGCGCCCAGGCGGAGGTTCTCCTCGACGGTGAGCGGCATGAACGTGCCGCGCCCCTCCGGCACGTGGGCGACGCCGCGCCGGGCGATCGCGTCCGGCGACCGGCCGGTCAGCTCGGTCCCGCCGAGCCGGACGCTGCCGCGCCCGCGCACCATGCCGGACAGCGCCCGCAGCAGGGTCGTCTTGCCGGCTCCGTTCGGCCCGAGAATCGCGCAGATCTCCCCAGGGGCCACGGTGAAGCTCAGCTCGTGCAGCACCCGGGCGTCTCCATACCCGGCGACCAGGTCTGTGACCGACAGTTCACTCATGCGCCGTCCCCAGGTACGCCTCGATGACCCCGGGATCGCGCTGGACCTCGGCCGGGGCGCCTTCGGCGATCTTGCGGCCGAAGTCCAGGCAGACGATCCGGTCGCAGATCCCCATGACGAAGCCCATGTGGTGCTCGACCACGACCATCGTCAGGTCGTACTCGTCGCGGACCGCGCGCAGGACGCCGGAGAACTCCTCCACCTCCGCCGAGCTGAGCCCGTTCACCGGCTCGTCGAGCAGCAGCAGCTCCGGGCGGCCGACCAGCGCCCTGGCCAGCTCCACCCGCTTGAGCGTGCCGAACGGCAGCCCGGCGGCCGGGTGGTCGGCGACCTCGGTCAGCGTGAGCCGGTCGAGCACCGCGTCGGCCTCGGCACGCAGTCTGGCCTCCTCGCGGCGCACGCCGGGCAGGCGCAGGCCCGCGGTGACGAAGCCGGCCCGGCCGCGGTGGTGCGCGCCGACCAGCGTGTTGTCGCGGACCGACAGGCGCGGGAACAGGCCGAGGTTCTGGAAGGTCCGCGCGATGCCCAGAGCCGCGATCGCGTGCGGTGGTACGGCGAGCAGGTCCCGCCCCTCGTACGCGACCCGGCCCGCGTCGGCGTCGTGGCGGCGGGTCAGGCAGTTGAACAGCGTGGTCTTGCCCGCGCCGTTCGGCCCGATGAGCCCCACCATCTCGCCGCGCCGCACGGAGAAGCCCACACCGTCGAGCGCCGTGATGCCTCCGAAGCGGACCGTGAGCTCGCTGACCTCCAGCATCCGGCCTCCTGCTGACGGCGAGCGGAGAGCAATGTTCTGAAAGCGTAGGAGCCACCGCTCCGAAACCACATTGGGCACGGTCACCCAAGATGTGTCCTGGCTGTTGTCCGCCGGGCACAGGGTGTGTCTCGGACCGGTTACGACCCGTTGACCGCCCGGCGAAGTACATGGATCATCCCGACATGTCCGGTGGTTTCAGCACGGAAACGCTCACCGGTTCGGAGACGGTCCGCGTCCAGCGCACGCGTATCCTCTCCGAGCTTCTCGATCACCTAGCCGAACTGGCCGACACAGCCGTCCAGACGATGCGGGCCGAGATCCCCGCCTACGCGGCCCAGGACGAGAACTTCCTCGCCGACGTACGCGACCAAGTGGTCCGCCACTACCGCAGCACGCTGGCCGTGATGCTCGAAGACCGCACGGTCACGCTCGACGACATCGCCTTCGCGCGCCGGGCCGCCATGCGGCGGGCCAGGGCCGGGCTCGCCCTGACCGACTACATCAACGCCTTCCGCGTCGGCCAGCAGGTCTTCTGGGGGTCGGTGCTGGAGCGGGCCGGCCACTCGGCCGCCGGCCACGAGGCCGCGCTCTCGCTGGCGGCCCCGATCATGCGCTTCTGCGACTTCGCCAGTACGCACGCGGCCAACGCGTACATGGAGTTCCAGCACTACGCCGCGGCGGACGCCGTACGCGAGAGCCGGGACCTGCTGGAGACCCTGCTGGCCGGCGGCGCCCCCACGCGTAGCAGGCAGCTCGCCGCGGCCCAGGCGTACGGACTGGCGCCCGACACCCGCGCGCCGCTGCTCGTGGTGGTCGCGGTCCTGCTCGGGCCGCGCGCGCTCGGCGCCGTGACCGGCGGGAACCCGGTCACCACGGGCCCCGACCGAGGCGTCGACGCGCGGCACGTGACCTGCGCGGCCATCTCCAGGGCCGGGGCGAACGGCGCGCGGACGCTGTCGGTCGTACGGCAGTCGGAGATCGTCGCCATCCCCGCGCTCGGCCCCGGCGGCGATCCCGAGGAGCTGTGCGACCGGCTGCAGGCCGTGCGCGTGAACCTCATGAGCGAGGGGATCGTGCTGGCCATGGGCATCAGCACGGTCGTCGCCGGGACGGCCGGCATCCCGCGAGCCTACGACGAGGCGCGGAGCGTGCTGGAGTTCCTGCCGGAGGACGGCGGGGTGGCCGCGCTGCCGAGGCTCTCGCCGTTCCAGTACCTGGCGATGAGAGCCGACGACACCGCCCGCCATCTGGTGGATCCACGGATCACCGCGCTCCTGTCGGAGGACCGGGCGCGCGGCGGCGTGCTCACCGCCACCATCCGCGCCTTCGCCGCCGCCGACCTGAACCTGCGCGCCTCCGCCGAGCGGCTGCAGATCCACCCCAACACCGCCCAATACCGCCTGCGCCGCATCCAGGAGCGCACCGGGCGCAGCCTGCGCCGGATCAGCGACCTGCTCGATCTGCTCGTGGCGATCGCCCTGCACGACTCACTGCCGCCCACCACCAATCACGGGCGGCAAAGACTGGCCACCGCGACCGATGAGAGGCGAGGGAGCGCCGACGTACGGTCGTTTCCATGAACCTCGCTGACCGGCTCCACACCGCCGCCGATCGGCTCGGCGGGAGGACGGTTGTCACGCTCGACGAAGAGGCGCTCACCTATGGCGCGCTCGACCTGTTGAGCGCCCGCGTCGCCGCGCTGCTGCGGCGGCGCGGGATCGGCGCGGGCGACCGGGTGGCGGTCATGCTGCCGAACGTCCCCGAGTTCGCCGTCGTCTATTACGGGGTGCTGCGGATCGGGGCGGTGGTCGTCCCGCTCGATCCGCTGCTGCGCAGGCGGGAGATCGCCGCGTACGTCGGTGACTGCGGACCCTGCCTGCTGATCGCCTGGCACGCCTTCGCGGAGACCGCCGAGGCGGGCACCGCGGGGACCCTGACCGACTGCTTCTTCGTCGTCCCCGGCGAGTTCCAGCGGCTGCTGCGCGGCCTGGCGGCCGACCTCGACGTCACCCCGCGCGCGGACGGCGAGACGGCGGTCATCCACTACACCTCCGGCACGACCGGCCGGGCCAAGGGCATCGAACTGACCCACGGCAACCTCGGCGGCAACGCCGCGGCCGTCGCCCGCATGCACGCGCTCGGAGTGGACGACGTCGTGCTCGGGGCGCTGCCGCTCTACCACGCGTTCGGGCAGACCTGCTCGCTCAACGCCACCGTCCAGGCCGGCGCGCGCCTCACGCTGCTGCGGCGCTTCGAGGCGGGCCGGGCGCTGGAGGTCATCCGGCGGGACGGCGTCACGGTCTTCCAGGGCGTGCCGACCATGTACATCGCGCTGCTCGACCATCCGGGCGCCTCCGACTTGTCGCTGCTGCGCATCCTGGTCTCCGGCGGGGCGGCGCTCCCGCTCGACGTGCTGCGGGCCTTTCAGAGGCGGTTCGGCTGCTCGATCATGGAGGGGTACGGGCTCAGCGAGACCTCGCCCGTCGCCTCGTCCAACCGCGGCCGCCACGGCACCAGGCCCGGGTCGATCGGCCGGCCGATCAAGGACGTCGAGATGAAGGTGGTCGACGAGGACGACGGCGACGTGCCGACCGGCCACATCGGCGAGATCGTCATCCGGGGTCCCAACGTGATGAAGGGCTACTGGAACAACCCGGCCGCCACGGCGGAGGCGATCCGCGACGGCTGGTTCCACACCGGCGACCTCGGGCGGGTCGACGACGACGGGTTCTTCTTCCTGGTCGACCGCCGCCGCGACGTGATCATCCGCGGTGGCTACACGGTGTACCCGCGCGAGGTGGAAGAGGTCCTGTACGAGCATCCGGCCGTCCGGCAGGCCGCGGTCATCGGGGTCCCGCACCCGGAGCTCGGGGAGGAGATCGCGGCCGTGGTGGCGTTGCGCGCGCCGGTCGAGGCCGACGAGTTGCGGGCCTTCGTCAAGGAGCGGGTGGCCGCCTACAAGTACCCCCGGCACGTCTCGTTCGCCGACGAGTTGCCCATGAGCCCCACGGGCAAGATCCTCAAACGCGCCATCGGCACGTTGACGCGCCACCGGTAGTAGAACTACGTTCTGGATACCGGCTGGTCGGTTAGGAAGGTGTCTTCATGCGGGTGCGGGACAAAGTCGTCGTCGTCACAGGCGCGGCGAGTGGGATCGGCCGCGCCATGGCGCTCAGGTTCGCCGCGGAGGGCGCGTCCGGAGTGGTCGTCGCCGACCTCGACGAGGCGGGCGCGGCCGGGGTGGCCAAGGAGATCGGCGACCGGGCCGTGGCGGTGCGGGCCGACGTGTCGGTGGAGGCCGAGGTGGCCGCGCTGACCGAGACGCCCTTCGGGCCGCCTGACCTGTTCTGCTCCAACGCGGGCGTCATCGCCGGGCGCGGGCTGGACGCCACCGCCCAGGACTGGAGCAGCCTGTGGGCGGTCAACGTACAGGCGCACGTGTACGCCGCGCGGGCGGTCGTGCCCCTCATGGTCTCGCGGGGCAGCGGCTACCTGCTCAACACCTGCTCGGCGGCTGGGCTGATCAGCTGCCCCGGCGACGCCCCCTACGCCGTGACCAAGGCGGCGGCCATCGCCTTCGCCGAGTGGGTCTCGATCCACTACGCACCCAAGGGCGTCAAGGTCAGCGTGCTGTGCCCGCAGGGCGTACGGACGGCCATGCTGGAGCGCGGCGTCGCTGAGGACCACCTGACGGCCCGCGCGGTCGGCGCGTCCGGGGCGATACTCGACCCGGCCGACGTGGCCACCGCGGTGGTCGAGGGACTGGCGGCGGAGCGCTTCCACATCTTCCCGCACCCCGAGGTGGCCGACTTCGCCCGCCGGAAAGCCGACGACCCCGACCGGTGGCTGGCTGGGATGTCCAGGTTCGTGGAGTCGCTGTCATGAAGGCGGCACGGCAGGCCTGGCGGCGCCTGGAGCCGGTGCACGGCATGATCTACTTCGTCCCCGAGGGCCGGAAGCGGTACGCCGCGCTGGGGCTGGGTGGCCGGGCCGGTTACTTCGCCTCGCGCTCGGCGGCGCTCGGCCGCGCCTCCGCCGAGCTGGTCATCGCGACCTTCTACAACTTCCACCCGTCCCTCGTACGGCGGGCGCTGCCCGCCGCGTGGGACCAGGCGACGCCCGAGCAGCTCCTGGCCGCGCGGTACGAGGCGGCCGGTGAAGCGCTGCGCCGGGCGGGCATCCATGAGCTGCCCGAGCTGGACGCGGTTCTCGCGCTGGCGCGGCGCGCCGCCGAGGCGGCCTGCGAGCACCCGCAGGGGCGCCCGCTGTTCGCCGCCCACGCCGCGCTGGCCTGGCCGGACGATCCGCTGCTCCAGCTGTGGCACGCGCAGACGCTGCTGCGTGAGTTCCGCGGCGACGGGCACATCGGCATGCTGCTCACCGAAGGCGTCGGCCCGCTGGACGCGCTCGTACTGCACGCCGGCACCGGGGAGGTCCCGACTCCCTTCCTCAAGCTGAGCCGGGCCTGGCCGGAGCCGGAGTGGGCGGCCGCCGAGGAGCGTCTGCGCGAACGCGGCCTCCTCGACGGCGACCTGCTCAGCGCCGAGGGCAAGGCGCTGCGCCAGCACATCGAGGACCGCACCGACGCGCTGGCCCTGCCCGCGTACTCGGCGCTGGGCGAGGAGGGCTGCGAACGCCTGGCCGAACTGGCCCGCCCCTTCGGCCGCGCGATCGTCGACGCAGGCCTCCTCAAACCGGGCTGACCTTCGTCGGCGCGCGCCTCTCCAAGCGCGCGCCAGGCGGGGTCAGTCCTTCGTGGTGGGCAGGCCGGTGGACGGGTCGATCGTGGTGGTGAAGACGTCGCCGTTGCCCAGGGCCGCGCCGCCGGTCGGTGTGCCGTAGGTCAGGCCCGAGACGGCGACCTGGCCCGACGGGGTGGCGGCGGCGTACAGGTTGACCTCGGCGAAGGGGTCGACGCCGTCGTCGCGGGCGGTGCCGAGCTGGGCGGCGGCCTGCTGCTTGCCCTTGCCGTCGAGCCGGACCGTCAGGACGTCGGCCGCGCCAGCGACCACGCCCACCCGGCCCCGGGTGTAGCCGGCCAGCGAGACCGCGCCCCCGGGCAGCGGCACCACCGCGGCGCCCTCGTCGGCGGCCGGGGTGGCGACCGTGGCCTGCCAGCGCTGCTTGCCCGTGCCCGTGTACGCCGCCGCGACCAGGTCGCCGCCGACGCGCCCGGTGGCGACCGCGAGGCCCGCCGTGGTGACGGCCACCGCGTTCAGCCGGTCGTCACCGGCGCCGCCCACCGAGGTGGCCCACTGCCGGGCGCCGTTCAGGTCGTAGCCGGCGAGCCAGCCGTCGAGCCCGCCGAGCGCGGTCGTCCCCGGCAGGGCCGCGGTGGCGCTGCCCGTCACGTAGAGGTTCGTCCCGTCCGAGGCCACGCCGTACGCCTTGTCCTCCCCCACCCCGCCGTACTGGCGGACCCAGGAGACCGCGCCGTCGGCGGAGAGGCGGGCGACCAGCGCGTCCTTGTCCCCGCTGTTGGTCCCGTCGAGCGCGCCCTTGGTGTATCCGGCCACGTAGGCGCCGCCGTCAGGGGCGGCGGACAGGCCGTAGAGGCGGTCGGCCACGCCGGGCGCGCCGAACTGGGTGAGCCAGCGCACCTCGCCCTTCGCGTCGAGCCGGACCACGAACGCGTCGTCCGTGGCGTTGCCCGCGTGGCGGCCGTCCAGGTCGCCCTTGGTGTAACCGGCCGCGAGCACGCCGCCGTCGGGCAGCGCCGCGACACCGTACAACCGCTCGTCGGCGGCGGTGCCGAGCTGCCTGGTCCAGCCGTCCGCCCCGCCATGGACCAGCACCGCGTCGAGGCGTCCCGCGTACGGCTGACCGCCGACGGGCCCGCTCGCCGCGAACCCGGTGGTCAGCGAGCCGTCGGCGTGGGCCGCGACGCCACCGGCCCAGTCCTGGGCGGCCGTGCCGGACAGCGGCGCGGGCAGCCCGGCCGGCGGCGTGACACTCAGCGCCGGGCCCAGCTCGGCCATCGCCTGCTCGAACGCGGGCGTCCAGACGGTCCAGTCGTGGCCGCCGTCGAGGACGCGGAGCTGCGCCGAGACCGCGGGCGACCGCCTGGCCGCGTTGTAGAGGGCGGCGGACTCGAAGTCGAGGTCGTGATGGGCGTCGGCCGGGTCGGGGTTGGCGTACTCGTCGTCGCCGACGGCCACGAACAGCCGCACGGGCAGGTCCTGGTCCAGCTTGGGGAGCAGGGCGGGGTAGTTCAGCTCCTGGTACACACTGTCGGCGAACTTCTCGCCGTCCTGGCCGTAGGCGCCGTAGTCGCGGGCGGAGGAGTCGGACGGCGGCAGCGGCGTGTAGACGGCCGGGCTGAGCACGATGGCGCTGCCGAACAGGTCCTGGTGGGCCAGCGCGAAGCGCAGCGCGCCCGAGCCGCCCATGCTGTAGCCGCCGACCATGCGGGCCTGGCGGATGGCCGCCGTACGGTACGTCGCGTCCACGTGGCCGACCAGGTCGCGGGTCAACGCGGTCTCGACCGGCCGTCCGGGCAGGTCGGAGCCGGTGTAGCGGGAATCCACGTACCAGCTCCCGCGCTCGCTCCACGGCGCGTCGGGCATGACCGCGATGAGCGGCGGGATCCGGCGTGTCCTGATCATCGCGTCGAGCGTGTCCTTGACGCGGGTCCACGCCTGCATGGTGTCGCCCCGGCCGTGCAACAGGTACAGCACCGGATAGCGGTCGGCGCCCTTGGCGTACCCGTACGGCAGGTAGAGGTTGTAGGCGATGCTCTCCCCCAGCGCCGCCGAGGGCGCGGACGCCGCGGTGATCGTCCCGGCCCGGCCCGCGTGCACGCGCGCCTCTCCCGGTACGGCCAGCAGGACGACGAGGGCGAGGGACACGAGCGCACCGACGCCGCTCCATCGAGGTAAGGGCATCGGTCTGCTCCCCGTAAACGTTTACAGAATATCTGTCCAGTGGTGCAGGAGAGTGTCCTGGTGCCCGTTGATCGGTGTCAAGTATGACGACAAACGATCACATGTCGTGATTTCTACATCCGGCGCCCCTGATGGGCTTTAGGCTCTGAGCCGACAAGAACTTTCCTCTGCTACGACGATCCGGGGGCGCCTGATGACCGAGGACGCGAACGACGACGTGATGGAACAGCTCAGCCGCATAGACACCTCGGTGGCCCATCCGGCCCGCGTCTTCGACTACTGGCTGGGCGGCAAGGACCACTACGCCGCCGACCGCGAGATGGGCGAGCAGATCCTCGAGGTCATGCCGGAACTGGCCGTCATCGCCCGCGCCGAGCGGGAGTTCCTGGCCCGCGTGGTGCGGCATCTGGTCGCCGAGGCGGGCGTGCGCCAGTTCCTCGACATCGGCACCGGCATCCCGTCGGCCGACAACACCCACGAGGTGGCCCAGGCCGCCGCGCCCGACGCGCGCATCGTGTACGTCGACAACGACCCGATCGTCCTCGCCCACGCCCGCGCCCTGCTGCGCGGCACCCCCGAGGGCTCGACCATGTACATCGACGCCGACCTGCGCGACCCCGGAACGATCCTGCGACAGGCGGCCGAGTCGCTGGACTTCACCCGGCCGGTCGGGCTCATGCTGCTGGGCGTGCTGGAGTTCGTGCCCGACGACGAGCAGGCGTACACGGTCGTCGCCGAGCTGATGGAGGCACTCCCCTCGGGCAGCCACCTGACCGTCGCCTCCAGCGTGAGCACCCCGGACATGGACCGCGCCGCGGCCATCTGGAACGAGAGCGGCGCCACGCCCATCACGATCCGCACCCCCGAACAGCTCATGGGGTTCTACAAAGGGATGGACCTGGTCGAGCCGGGCATGGTGTCGCTGCCGAAGTGGCGCCCCGAACCGACCACCCAGTACGCCGGCCAAGAGGTGTCGCAGTACGGCGCCGTCGGCCGCAAGCCCTGACACACCGTCGGCGAATCGCGGTCTATCCCAGCGGTCCGCTGATGCGTTCCCACTCGCGCATCGCGTCCGGCTCCCCCCTCGCATATTGCCGATGGAAGAGCTTCGCGGCGCGAGCGCCGCTCCACTCCGAAGGCAGCAGTTTCGCCGGCAGTGCGGGATCGATCAGCACGAGCCGACGCCAAGCGTGCACGAGTTGTGTGTTCCCGACCAACGGATCATTGGCCGGCGGCCGCGTGAACTCAGCGAGGAACATCTCATACTGCCGCGCGACATCGTCAAGCTCCCACGCTTGGCGGACGAGGGTCGACACTTCGCCGCCGGCGAGGTACTCGGACAGGAAGACCTGCGCATCCTCGCGTATCCCGGCTTCGTCCAGTACGAACTCGGCCTCGCCGACCCGGTCGGTGTGCGTGCTCACCCACACGCCCGGCGCCGGGTTACCGAACCCGGCCCACCGCAGTCGCGTGCGCAGCAGGTGGCGTCCGGCCCGATTCGTTTCCGCGGCTCGTGCCAGCACCACCAGCCACCGGCCGTCCCACTCCGGCTGAGTCGCGGTGAAGCCGAAGATCCGCTCAGCGCCAAGGTTGAGGAACTGCGTGAACGCCGGGCTGAGGTGCCACCACGTGTACCGTCCTTCACGTTCTGGAATGAGCCAGCCGTCCGCAGAGGCGCGCGCAAGGGCCTGCCGGCAGGCTTCCTCCTTCACGTCGAAGCGGCCCAGCGCATCGACGAAGGCCGCTGTGGGCGCCGGACGTCCGGCCGGACGCACATACTCACCGAGAACCGTGATCAACAGTCCCCGAACACCGCCCGTGCCCGCGGCGTACCGGCGGGACAGGACGAACTTTTCCTCGGAGGCGTCGTCGAACGGGCCTGCCGACGTCGTTTCGTCTCGAGGCTCAGACATGTCGGTGCCGCCGACCGGGTGTGCAGCTGCGGGCGAGGTCAGAGCGCATGTGCGGATTGTATGAGGGCAGGCCATGTGGAGCCTGTACGGGACAGGCGCGACGCCGCCCCCATCAAGGCGTTGTGGTCACAGACGAGGGAGAGGGGCGAAGGTGTGGTGCTGCCAGAGTCGGCGAGCAGTCTCCTCCGGGTAGGTGGTGACCGTCGGTTCGGTGTCCAGGAGCTGTGTGAGGCGGCGCTGGGGGTCGTAGGCGGGCCAGCCGGGGTCGCCGGTCACGGCGAAGGCGGTCCATGTCGCGCGGATGTGCTGGGACAGGGCTCGGCCCTCGGGAGAGACCGGATCGCCCATCAGGCCGGCGCCGAGGCCCGCGCCGAAGACGCCGAACGTGAGCGGGACGTCCAAGCCGTGGCAGGCGCCGAGAACCCCGCCCATGCCAGGCGCGGGCCAGGTCAGCTCGTACAGGTGCGCGCGACCCCCACCGGCTGTCTGCGCCTCGGCGAGGTGGAGCGAGGGCATGCGGAACAGCCAGTCCGACTGGACCAGCTCGTACAGCTCCCCGGCGGCCGCGCCAGGGAGCGCCTCACGGTACGCTCGCTCGCCGGCCGGCGCGAACACGCTCAGTGCCGTGGCCGCCTGCTCGTCGGTGACCTGGCCCAGCAGCCCGCCGAAGGCGACGAAAAGCCGGTACTCATCCCGGTTGTGCCCCACGATCAGCTCGACGGCCCGGCCGGCGCCATCCGCCAAGGCCTGCCACGGAGTGGTGGACAACACCTCGCCGTCCACCACCGGTGAGAACAGCGTCGGCGTATGCGCGACCGCGCCCCATCGGTCCTCGAACGGGCGCATCTTGGCGGTCACCGTGTCACCCGCGGCGACCAGCCGGTCAGGGGCGACACCTGAGAGATCGTCAACGGTCGCGGACAGGCCCAGTTCGCCGGCGATGACAGTGGCGATGTCGCCGGCCAGCTCCGCGGAGAAGAACGTTCCAGGGACGCTCTGGGCGATGGCGCGCCGGAACAGTCCCGCCGCGCACGGCATGGCCATCAGCGCGGCGATCGACCCAGCGCCGGCGGACTCGCCGAACACGGTGACCCGGTCGGGATCCCCGCCGAAAGCGGCAATGTTCTCGCGCACCCATTCCAACGCGGCCACCTGGTCGAGCAGGCCGCGGTTGGCGGGCGCCCCGTCGATCTGGGCGAACCCCTCCATCCCGACCCGATAGTTGAAGGTCACCACGACCACACCCGCCTCCGCCAGCCGGGTCCCGTCGTAGCCGGGATCGCTCGACGTGCCGAACATGTAGGCGCCACCATAGATCCACACCATGACCGGCAGCCCGGCGCCGGGACCGGGTTCGGGAGTCCAGACGTTGAGCGTCAGCCAGTCGTCGCCCATGGCGTCGCCCGCTGAAAGGGGCGCCCCGGTCATCGACGCTTGCGGGGGCGGCGGGCCGTACGCGAACGCCTCACGCACGCCGTCCCACCGGCGCACCGGTTGTGGAGCCGCGAAGCGCGCCGGTCCGACCGGCGGCTGCGCGAAAGGGATGCCGCAGAAGACCGCCAGCCCCGCTTCGCGGCGGCCGCGGACCGTCCCGCTCATGATGTGGGTCTCAGGATCGGCAGACGTGGTCATCGAAGGCCCCTTTCCCGGGAGGCAGCCTGAGGTGCCCTGGCAGAAGAGCTCTGATGCCACCTCTGCCGCACTGACCGCCTGTCGACGCACAATACAACAGAGTGACGGTGGTAAACAGTATTGTAGAACTTCGTGGCAGGGAGGCCGACGTCGGTCGGCTGACCAGGGCGAACCGGTAGAGCCGGCGAGCTTCTTCCACGAAGACCAACGCCCGCCGCGGGGAGATCGTCGCCCCTACCGGCGCGGCCTGCTTCGAGTCAGTCCGACAGGCCCTTGCGCAGGTCGTCGAGCACCTTGCGCAGGATGCGCGAGACGTGCATCTGCGAGATCCCGAACTCGGCGGCGATCTCGGCCTGCGTCATGTTGCCGTAGAAACGCAGCAGCAGGATCTTCTTCTCCCGTACGGGCAGCGCGTCGATGAGCGGCTTGACGGCGTGCTTGTCGACCAGGGAGTCCAGCGATTCGTCGTGCTCGGGGATGACGTCACCGAGGCTCGCGGAGTCGTCGTCGACACCCGTCGGAGCGTCGAGCGACAGCGTGCTGTAGGCCGCCGAGGCGTCCATCGTGAGCAGCACGTCCTCCTGGGAGATCTTCATCTTCTCGGCCAGCTCGGCGACCGTCGGCGCGCGGCCGAGGGTCTGGCTGAGGTCCGACACGAGCTTGTTGAGCTCGGAGCGGCGCTCCTGGTAGACGCGCGGCACTCGGATGGCCCACGTACGGTCTCTGAAGTGGCGCTTGACCTCACCGGTCATGGTGACGACCGCGTAGCCGCGGAAGTCGTGGCCGAGGGAGGCGTCGAACCCGTTGATGGCCTTCATGAGGCCGACGTAGGCGGCTTGGCACAGGTCCTCGACGGGCTCGCCGCGGTAGCGGTAGCGGCGGGTGATGTCGTTCGCCAGCCATTCGTGCATCGCCACGAGCCGCTCGCGGATCCGTACCTTGTCGAGCTCGGAGGTCTCCGGCTTGACCATCTCGACCAGAAGTTGTTCGGGGGTCATCTCGTTGAGCACGAGCGTCTGGGCCTGAGCCTGCTGGACGGTCATTCCTGCTCCTCATATCCGCTGCAGGCGGTCCCGTCCAGAACCAAGAAAAGCCCAGACAGAGACACGCCTCGATAACACGAGACGAAGCCCTCTGCTGGACTTCAGCTTTAATATAACCCGCTTTATGACAATATCACCAGGAGCTAGATCACGAAAGGGTCACGCCTCCCTGGGTGTGGCTCCTCAGCCGCGTACCCAGAAGCTCTCCGGCAGTGCCTCGATCTCGACCACGGCCTGTTCGAGGTTGGCGGCGAACGGCAACAGTGCCTGGTGAACCGGCTCACCGCCCTCGGCGAGCCGCCTGATGACCTGGGCGTTCACCCGCGCCCGGTCGACGACCTCGGGGCCGAACGCCGTACGGTCACCCTCA
This sequence comes from Nonomuraea sp. NPDC026600, assembly GCF_040638335.1. NCBI lineage: Bacteria > Bacillati > Actinomycetota > Actinomycetes > Streptosporangiales > Streptosporangiaceae > Nonomuraea > Nonomuraea sp. NPDC026600. Next base: position 138,242 of record NZ_JBEZYD010000008.1, on the reverse strand, counting down.
TAGCCGTAGGCGTCGAGCAGCAGGTGCAGCCGCCGGGAGCGATCCTCGAACGCCGTGAACCCCTGCGCCGTGACGACGTGCCGAGCGTGCAACGGAACCCAGGTCAGCGCGCAGTAGGCCAGATCGCGCTCCCGCGACGACGGCCCGGCGGTGTCCCAGTCGACGAACCCCACCAGATCGTCGCCCTGCCACACCGCGTTGTAAGGGGAGGCGTCGTGGTGCCCGATGACGAGCCCCTGCTGCCAGGGCCGCCCGATGAACCAGACCGCGCCGGGCTCGGGCACGAACGTCGCCGTCGCGTCGTGCAACCGCCTCATCCAGGCCCCGACCTGCTTGAGCGCGCTGTCCGACCAGGCCCACGCGGGCCAGGGAGCCTGCTCCCCGATCGTGTCGCCGTGCAGGAAGGTCAGCACCTCGCGCCCCTGCTCGTCGAACCCGAGCACCCGCGGCGCCCCCTCGAACCCGGCCGCCTCCAGATGGGCCAGCACGGTGTGCACGGTGCGCGTCCACGGATTGGCGGGCCGGTGGACGGTCTCGCCGATGCGTACTCCGCCCACATGCCTGCCACCCGGCAGGGGCTGCTCGTCCATGACGCCGTTTCTACTCCCGGGCCGCGGCTCGCCGCACCTGGTTTTCGATCGGTTCGGTCAAGGGCGGATCAGGTACGCGTGCAGCCGGCGGCACTCCGTACGGAACCTGCTGCCGCCCCCACCCCCGGCGACCGCCTCGACCTCGGGAATCGCTCCCCGTGCTGCGGCCTGCTGGGCCACCGTCACAGCGAGCCCGATCACCTTGGCCAGCCCCGCATGAGGCTTCTCTCCGCCTCCGGCCTCACCGACCCCGACTCTCTCCCCGGCATCGGGCAGGAGGGCGGGCAGCAGTGCCCGCAGCACCTCCCACACTTCGCGATGCGCACCGCGGTTGGCGGCGGCCTCGAGGGCGTTCATGACGTGCTGCTGCTTCAGCCGCGTCCACCGGATGAGCACCCCGAGCTGAGCCCCCAGCTCGGCGGCCGGCAGGGCGCCGCGGGCCGCCATCGTCACCAGGACCGACGCCCCGCCGTTCGCGTCCTTCTGCGCCAGGAAGTACGCCAGCACGAGTGCGGTGGCCACACCCGCGGGGCCGTCGGCCAAGGCCAGCATGGCGGGATGGACAGGGTAGGTACTGGCCTGAGCCCACTGGTAGTGCAGACGTGGCACCAGATTGACCGCCACGACCTCCCGGTGCGAGGGCAGGACCGACGGCCACCAGCCCATGCAGTGGCCGTGATCGTTCATGGTCGCGGCCGGCGATTCGGTGATGAACGCGTCGATCAGGTCCAGCCCGGTCGGCTCGGCCTTCAGACGCGGGGTCAGCCAGATCTGGCCGGGCCTGCGAGGTCGGCGCTCGTCGAAGTAGTAGGAGTTGACGTCGTCCATATAGCTCCACCGAACCCCGACCTCCGGGTCGGGCAGGCCGCCGTCGGCCAGCCGCCGCGCCACGGTCCGGCTCGCCTCGGAGGTCAGCCGCGCCGCCCTGGACGCCGCCTCCGGATGGGCACCGCGCGGCAACCGCAACAGCGCCTGCCGCAGGTCCGCGGGAAGGGGTACGGCCCGCGCCGCCTCACACTCCGCCAACCGGGAGACCAGGACCTCGGGATCGAGCATCCCGCTGGAGAGAGTGGGCGTGGCCAGCAGCACCGGCGGCAGCGTGCCGTCCTTGAGCGCGGCGAGCACCTCCGCGAAACGACGCAGCACGAGCATGTCCAACCCCGAAACCCCCCGAGGGTCGGGAAGCCGATCCCGCGGCGCCTCGGCGACCGGCAAGGTCACCCCACTCCCGTACGCCGGCCCTCCACGCCGGCCGCGCCACTCGGCCGGGACCCCAGGGTCGGCCCCCGGCGCGATCAGTTCCCGGGCGATCGCGGCGCGCCAGTGGTCGTCCCCCAGCCAGCGCCGCATCTCGAACAGCTGCGGATAGCTGCTGCCGTACGGCACTTCGAGCGCCGATCGCAACCCGTCCCGGTCACGTGCGGCAAGCCGGACGAATCCGGCCAGCCAGCGCTCACCGTCCTGCCATCCCCAGGAGGTCCAGCCGAGCGTCTCCATCTCCGCCGGGTTCTCCGGAGCGGCCGGGAACGGCGGGACCGGGACCGGCTCGGGAAGCGGCGGCGGGGTGAAGGCGGGTCCGGGCTCCTCGACGGCGGCCTGCCCGCCGTAGACCGCGACCAGCCGGGCCCCCAGCGCGGACGGCAGCGCCGGGAGGGCGTCCCTGATCTGCTCGGCGCCGAGCGGGCCGAAGCGGGCGGCGTGCTTGAGCGCGAGCTGGGCGGCCCGGCCCTGGATCTCGTACGCCTCGTGGTGGAAGGCGGTGACCAGGGCGGCGACCAGGTCGTCTGCTCGATCCGGCGCCTGACGCACGGTCTGGTCCAACCAGGTCAGACCTGGACGTACGAGCTTGGCCTCAGCCCGGAACAGCAGCCCTTCCAGCGCCTCGGCCACGTCTGCGGGATCGTGCGCGTCGAGCCGCCGCAGGTGACGCAGGGACAGCTCGGCGACCGGCCCCGGTGCGGCGGGCAGCAGGCGCAGGTAGTCGCGACGGCGCGCGTCGATCTCGGCCGTGGTGGGTTCGAGGAGTTCGTGGAGGCGGGCGAAGAAGCGCAGGTCCTGCACTGTCCCACCGCGCAGGAACCGGCGGACGCAGCCGTCGAGCAGCGCTGCCCGCTCGCCCGCCGCGCGGATGGCACTGAACCACGGCGAGATCGGATCGGCCCTCTCGTACTGCAACGCCCGGCCGACTCCCTCGGCCTCGAAGAGCCGTGGCAGCAGCGCGGGAAGCAGCGGGTCGGACTCGGCCACGCTCTCGGCAGCCGCCTCCGCCACATCCAGTGGGTCCTGCCCGGCCACGGTCCTGGAGACCGCCCAGGCCACGACCAGCGGGTCGTGCTCGGGCGGCGGAGCCCCGGTGTGCCGCAGCATCGCCAGCGCGAGGGCCGCACCGGGGTCGCCGGGACCGCGAACCTTGTCGGCGAGCCGTACCGCCAGCTCGGCCTGCCACTCGGCAGGACGGTGGTCGAGGAGCCGGACGACCGGCGCGGGATCGCCGAACTCGGTACGGCCGGAGAACGGTCGCCACATCGCGAGGTCCCGGCGGGTCACCCAGGAGGCCACCGCGGTGACCGCGCTGAGAGTGCTGGCCCCTGCCAGCCGTAACAGGTCGGCCCAGTCCTGCCACGGCTCGTGCTCGGGCTCGCGCCAGTGCCGCCAGTAGTCCGGGTCCTCCTCCCGGCGCCGGGTCTCCGCCACCCAGCGTTCCTCCTGCTTGGTCGCGGCGTGCCTGCTCAGCACGGGGATGTGGCCGCGCAGCTCGCCCGCGACGAGCTTGCGTTCGGCGTCGTCCAGGGTGATCAGCCGCTCGATCAGCTTGTCCGCGTCACCTGCGCTGATGAGGTCGCGGATCTCGTCCCAGCTCGTCATGGCAGGGACCATAGAGATCACTACCGACAGAAACTCCGCCTCGCTCCGGCCCTTCCCCGGGGCGCACGCTCATCGCTCAATCGCGGAAACAGGCCACGCGCGGCCGCCTATCACGATCATGGTAAAAAGATCATGTGTCGACCGATGAACTCTTATCCACGGCCAGTCAACCGCCCGGTAATGTTTCGCCGGCTGCCTCGCCGTCGCTGGTGAGCCCGTGCCCGCACACCCCCGCGTGCCCGCCGCCTACGTGCCTTCCGTCGCGTCTGCGCGCGCAGCCGGTGCAGGCCTCACTGGCCAAGCCCGCGTCACTGCTTGAGGACACCGACGGCTCCACGGAAGGTTACGAGACCCACGCGGAGCACGTGCGGAAGTTCGCCGGCACCATGGACGACTCGGCCACCGGCGTGGACACCATCAAGCAGTCGACTCCCCGCTTCGATGGCTGGAATCTGATCCCCATGGCCGGAGTGCCCATTGTCGGGCTGATGTTCGTCAACCGGCTGAACACCGTCGCCGACACCTGGCGGGACAGCGCCGGCATCCTCTCCGAAGTGCTGCACACCGACAGCGGCAAGATCTACAAAGCGGCAGACAACTACGTCGCCGCTGAGCGGGCGAACACCGTCCAGTGAGGAGAAATCCACGTTGTCGACTCCGACCGGCGAATCGCCGAAGCTGATCCTTCCGGGCCAGACCACCCCTGCGGCCAACCAGCAGCTCTATGTCACCAACGCCAACGGCACCGTACAGCGGACCATCACGGTCGCTCCCAAGCCGCGCATCGACCCCGGCTTCTACAAGCGGCTGATCACGGAACTGAACCCGCTCCGCCAGACCAACAGGGCCGCGATGGCCGTTTCGGGGCTCGGCATGGCCGCGCTCGCGCTGGACGTGGCGGCCACCCTCAACCTGGGCAACCCGTTCCTGTTCTACGATCGGCGTGAGCAGTGGAAGGACATGGCCAGGCTGCTGGAAGGCAGCCGGTCCGATCTGTGGCGTGCCCTTTTTGATGACATCTCCCCCAACTGGAAGGGCCAGGCGAAGGACGCGCTCCAGCTGCACGTCCGGTTCAACATCAATGTCTTGTACGGCCAGCTCGGCAAGATCACCGACGAGATGAGCACCGCCATGCACGGCCAGTACAAGGAGGTGCTGGCGTACGACCTGTCGGTGTTCGGGCTCTACGCCGCCTCGGCCCCCATCCTGCGCACCGTCGCCGCCATGAGCACACACCCGGTCGGGAGGGTCGCCCTGATGACCCAGGTCGGCCTGTTCATGAGCGCGGCGGGAAATCTGGTGAAGCAGTTCGCCGACGTGTACAACTCCTACGAGAGCGCTCTCAACAAGCTGGAACTCAAGCTCAACGATCTGAGGGGCGCCTTCTACCGGTCCGGCAACCCGGCGCAGGGGGCACGCGATCTCCACCTCACTCCGGCGATCGCGGACCCCGCCCAGCTGGACGACTATTGGGTTCCCATGACGAAGGACGGCTCGTGAAGCGCGTCGAGGCCTTCGCCGGAGGTGGGCAGGACGACGTCGACGGGCTGCTGCGCGAGACGGACGGCTGGGCGCGCACCCTGGCCGGGGCACTGGGCGAGTTGGAGCAGGAACGGCTGGCAGGTGCCGAACCGTCCGAGGTCGTCCGCGCCGAGGTGTCCGGCACCGGCCGCCTGCGCGGTTTGTCCATCGACCCGCGCGGCCTGCGCGACCTGGACCACGTCCAGCTCGCCCAGGCCGTCTGTGCGGCGATCGCCGCGGCCCACCTCGCGATGGGGGAACGGCTGACAGAGGTCGTCCAGGATCTGACGGGACGAGCGCCTGAGGTCGCGGGCACAGAGGACGCCGCCGACCCGCTCGACGGCCACATCCGCAACGTGCTGCGAGGAGAGTGAGCGATGGAGGGCATGGAGGACGCGCAGGCGCGGCTGGAGGCGTTGATCGCCGCCGCCGAGCAGGCGGAGGCGAGGGTGGAGGAGTGGAGCGCCGCCGAGTTCACCGGCGAGGCCGATCAGAGTGGGATCGTGGCCGTCACCGACGCGCTCGGCATCATCACCCGGCTGGAGATCTCCCCGCGGAGCAGGAGACGACTGGACGCGACAGGCTTGGCCGCCGCCATCCTCGCGGCGATCACGACAGCCGAGGAGGCCGCGGCGGCCTCCAGGGACGCGCTGCTCGGCGACCTGCACCCCGCTTCTGGCAAGATCGCGTAGCTGTGCGACCGCGGGTCCGCACTGAAGGGGTCCGCCTGGCCACCCGGACCGCCGCGCGTCCGCACTGAGGCGGTCCGCCTGGACACCCGGACCTGCCTGGCGCATCACCGGGACTCAGCGGTCGCACATCGTGGCGACGAAGGCGTCGATCAGGTGCTGCCGATTGCCGGGCACTCCGGTGACGTAGACGGTGGCGGCGCGCCCGGCCCGGTCCCGGCCGCTGAACACCGCGGCCCCCGGCATGTCGCCGGCGGCGAAGTAGGTGTATCCGCAGCTCGACTTCATCCGGGCCACGCCGTAGCCGTAGCGGGCGCCCGCGGGCCAGCCTTCCTGCTCGACCTTCACTGACCGGGTCATCATCTTGCCCAGCGGGGCCTTACGCCAGAACCGGTTGAGGTCGTCAGGAGTGGAGACCAGACCGCCGCTGGGACCGAACTCATAGGTGGGCAACTGGTCGGTCAGATCCACCTCGCCGCCCTTCGGACGACGAGGGTCCACCCCGTAGCTGTGGGCGTGCGGGCCGCGGATGCCGTAGTCGCCCTTGGCCGGCCAGTACGTGTCCCGCATCCCGTACGGCTTGAGGATCAGGTCCCGGCTCGCCTGGCGGAAGTCCTTGCCCGTCACCTCGGTCACGATCATGCCGAGGACCAGGTAGTTGGTGTTGGCGTAGGCGAAGGAGCCGCGGGGCGTGGGCTTGAGCGCCAGCGCCACCCGCAGGAAATCCGGGAAGGGCTCCTTCCACTCGATCGCGTTGACGAACTCGGGCAGGCCGCTGGTCTGCTGCAGCAGCATCCGAACGGTGATCTCTCGACCGTCGATCTCGGCGCCGTCGCCGGTGCCGCGCAGCACCCCGGGCAGGTAACGCTCCACCCTGGCGTCCAGGTCGACCTTCTTCTGATCGACCAGCCGCAGCACGGTGGCGGCAATGATCGGCTTGCTCCCACTGGCGATCCTGAACCGGCCCCGGGGGCCGATCATCGGCTCCCCGGTGCCCCGCTCCGCGGTGCCGGAGCGCCGGGTCACGGTCGCGCCGCCCGGGCTCCGCACCTGGCTCAACGCGCCCGCCATACCGTCCTCGGTGGTGAGCAGGTCAAGGCGGGACTGCGGCGAGGGCGTCGCGGCAGCGGCGAAGGCGGGGGCGACAGGGGCGAGGACCAGGGAACCGGCGACAGCAGCAGCGAGCAATTTCATCATGCCTCCAATGTCGCGGGAAGATCACTCAGGATCAGTCACGCCTGCTTGCCTGTTGGGGTGGGGTCTTCCCTACCGTCGAGGTGATCGCCAAACGACAGCCAGCCGAGATCACCTTCTTCGCCCCGACGCCCCTCTGCCGACGGATCGTGCCGCCTGCGCCTTGATAGCCCTTGTCGGCGAAGACCGAGATAAACCCGGTGACGTCGATGGTCATCCCCGCGATAATCGCCGACGTGGAGAAGGTTGAGGTCGTCGTCGCCCATTCCGAGCGCGCGACCCTGCGCGTCGGCGACGTGTTCCTGAAGGTGGACGCCGATCAGGCGCGCATCGACGTCGAGGTCGAGGCAATGGCGATGGCGCCGATCCCGACTCCGGAGGTCCTGTGGCGGAAGCCGCCCGTACTCGCGCTCGCCGCCCTCCCAGGCACGGCACTCGGCCGCCTCGGCGAGCCGTCGACCGCGTCGCCGGCGGCGTGGGCCGCGGCGGGTGCCGCCGTACGGATGTTGCACGACGCGCCACTGCCGCCATGGCCCGGTCGGAGCCTCGACGAGATCGCATCGGACCTCGACGGCGAATGCGAGTGGCTCATCACCAACGGCGTCCTTCCTGCCGAGCTGGTCACACGCAACCGCCAGGTCGCCGAGGCTGCGCTCCGGCCGTGGACACCGGTGTTCACGCACGGCGACCTGCAGATCAGCCACGTGTTCATCGACGGTGACGAGATCACCGGCGTGATCGACTGGTCCGAGGCGAGCCAGGGCGATGCCCTGCACGACCTCGCCATCTTGACGCTCGGACACGAGGAGCACCTTGGCGACGTCGTCGCCGGCTACGGCACCGACGTCGACCTCGACGTGATCCGCGCGTGGTGGTCGCTGCGAAGCCTGCTGGCGGTCCGCTGGCTGGTCGAGCACGGCTTCGACCCGTCCTCGCCAGGCTGTGAGATCGACGTGCTGAGATCCCGGCTGTGAGGCTGCCCCCACAAGTGCCGCTCTGCCGCATCGAGCGGGCCATCTCCTGAAGCGCGTCGTCTTCCGGACCGACGAGGTCATGGTCCTCGAAGATCCCGGGCAGCCGATCGGCGACATCGGAAACCGACGCACGACTCGAGTCGAAGATGCGCCTCAGCTGAGGACCAGCAACTGCCTCGAATAGACCCAGGATGAAAAAGCCACTCAGCACGGGGCCCACCCAGTCGGGCAGGCCCATGCTGGTCCGGCTAGAAGTCGAACTCTCCCTTGGACATCCCATCCCGGAAGGCATCCCATTCGGCCTGCGTGTATATGAGAACGGGCCCATCCGGATGCCGACTGTGCCTCACTCCTACACGTCCACCGCTGAGCGGGGCAACCTCCACGCAGTTGCCCCCATTTCCGCTGCTGGCCGTAGCCGTCCGCCAGGCAGCGGTGGCGAGCTCCTTGTCGGTCATGACTCCATCACCCTCCGAATGATCTCTTTGGTTTCGTAGGTGGGCTGGGCAAGGGCGGACAGAAGTTCCCACCGCTCTCCTAGCTTCTGGACCATGTCTGTGTCGTGCGTGATCTCTCCGGTGTCGGCACTTTCTATATAGCCGACCTGCGCGCCCTCGCCAGCGTCGGCTATCGCGAATGCGCCACCCAATCCAGCCGTAGCCCCGGATGACAAGGGGACAACCCGAACGGTAATGCATGGACGGGCCATCAGAGCAAGGAGATTTGCTAGCTGCGCCCGCATCACCTCGCGTCCGCCGATCTCCCGCCATAGGGCGCTTTCGTCCAGGATGACGGACAGCGTGGGCGGAGTGCGCCGAGACAGGATGGTCTGACGCTGGAGCCGGATCTTGACGTCTTCGTCTGCTCCGCCCGCGAGCGCGCCCGGCTCGCCTTGGAAGATCGCTCTAGCATAGTCAGCGGTTTGGAGCAGACCGGGGATCAGCGCCACCTCGTAGAGCCGGATGAATCGCGCCGCTTGCTCGGCCGCCGGCCACTTTCTGAACCACTTCGGGCCCAAGCCCCTGATCGGGGGCAGCAGCTCCAACAGCTCGCCATGCAGCCCCAATGCCTTTTCGAGCTGGCGGGTGAACGGCTCCGTAGGCAGCCGGGTGCCTCGCTCGACCGAACCTATCAGGCTCTCACTACAAGGGAGCAGAGAGGCGAGACGGGCGTGAGTGAGGCCCTTTACCCTTCGGTACTTCTGCATTCGTGCCCGATATTCCCTGTTGGCGTTTCTTGCAGCGTCATTCCCACTTTCTGCCATATCACTCCCTTTCTCTTCACCTACACATCCGCACGCACAAATATAGCCATGGGTTGTGAAGATTTTGGAGGGGGATTCCGGAAGACATCCGCATTGACCATGGCCATGCTTGGGACCTGTAACCGCACAATCGCAAGAGAGCTGTACGTTTCGAGGTGGTCATGCGAGCAGCCGTGTCAGACCTCCCATACGCAGGCGTCAAGGTATGGACGACGGGCGAGGCGGAATCCCACCGGATTCCCTCGCTGGCCCGCCGAGAACTCGCGGAATGGATGGGACCGGATCATCCGGCCCTTCCCGACCTTCAGGAAATAGCCTCAGAACTGGTCACGAACGCGATCATTCACGCAAACGCCATATGGGTACGGATGCACCTGATCTCCGAATCGGGGTTTTGGCGGTTGACCATCACCGACCCCGGAAACTCCGGCGAAACTCCACGCGTACGTCAGCCCCGACCGAACGAGGCAGGAGGACACGGACTCCTGGTCGTGGACGCCCTCACCAACGGCCAATGGGACACCCACCGCAGCCTGGCAGGCGAACGCGTCGTGCGGGCGCTACTGCCTCGCTAGACATCCCCACGGTAGGTACGAAGGTGCCTCTGCCTGCCGTGGGGTGCAGACCTCCCTGGCCCCCGGGGGAGGAGAAGGCCCCCAGACGCGCGTCCGCCGCAGCGTTCACGTCTGGGGGCCTTTCCGGCCGATGGCGGTGAGCGGGATGGCGGCACGAGCGTCCCTCCCCACCCGATCTGAACCATGACCTACGACACGATCAACGTGGAACCCTCGGCCCGTGCGCGGTCGTCGTCGCCTTGGCCGCAGTGACGGCACTGGCCTCGGCGGCGCAGGTGGTAGGCGAGGGCGGCCGTGGCCAGCGCTCCTCCCCAGACCGGCCAGAGGGTCTCCGGGAGCCAGGCGCCCCACTCCGACATGAGGAAGCGGCCCGCGATCCACCCGCGGATGTACGTCATACCGGCCACCGTGATGATGATCGCGACCAGCGTCGCCGGGATGACGGCGAGCAGCGGGGGCACCCGCTTGCCCCTCAGACCGAGGATCCAGCGGGGGAAGACCTCGCCCCAGCGCTGCACCAGCCCGAGGGTGAGCAGCCCGCCGCCTGCGCCGAAGGTGGCCAGGTAGGCACCGGCCAGCCAGATGCCGGGAGCGTCGCGCGCGCCCTCGTCGAGAAACTCCTTGCTCACTCCGAGCGGCACACCAAGTGCCCAGCACCATCGGGTCGCGCAGTAGACCAGCGGCACGGTGACGGCGATGTAGACGGCCCGGCGTCCCCACCGGGCCGCCGCGGCGGGTTTGGTCCAGCCGTCCCAGCCGGTACGCCCGCACGAATGGCAGGCGTCACGGCGACGTCGCTGATAGGCGAGCGCTGCGGCGGCCAGCAGCAAACCGCCGAACACGCACACGAGCTGGTTGACCACCGGCCACGGCCAGGCATCGGCCAGGGTGGTGCCGCCCAGGTTCAGGTCGAAGAGTGGTGCGACGGCCAGCAACGGCGAGTAGGCCACGCCCATCATGAGCCGGGAGTCGGGGATCACGATGATCAGTAAGACCGCCATGGGCCAGGCCAGAAGCAGGGGCGTGAGAAGGAGCTTGAAGGAGGCCAGGCCGCGTCCACTGCCACGGGTCGTCGTCGGCGCATGGAGGATCGGATCGCTTCCACCGCCACGGGAGAGCGTCGGCGCGTGGCGGATCGGTTCGCTTCCGCCGGTGCGGGAGAGCGTCAGGGCGACGACTGCGCCGAGCAGGCCGAAGGCGGCGATCCACCAGCCGCCGGGGCTCGGGGCGGCGTCGGCGAGGATGGACAGTGCCCCGTCCAGGTCGGGGTCGGAAGCGCCCCAGGGGAAGCCGGGCGCGCCGAGGGCCCAGGCCGCGCCGAGCAGGCCGTAGCCCAGAGACCACAGCGCCGCCGCGTAGCCCGCCCACTCGGGCCAACGCGAGATCAGAGATCGTGGGGTTGTTGTTGGCATGCGACCAGCGTGCTGGCCGGGCGTACGGGGGACTATCGGCCGTTTGGCAGATCTCCGCGCTGTTCAGGCGCTCCCGGTATGCCATTCGGCAGAGGCGGGGCGGTCGTCGTTCCAGGGGCGGGGCCGTCGTCGTTCAGCGGCGGTCCCGGCGCATCGCGTGGCGTTGCCGTAAGTAGAGGCCGAGCGACGCCACCACTCCGGTCACCACTATGGCCGCAGTCAACCAGTAGATCCCCCAGTACCGCCCGTCGAACATCGAAACCCGCACATCCACCTCCTGCGCGTTCACCCCGAAAAATGTCAGCACCAAGGTCACCGGCACTGCGACTGCCGAGACGAACCCGATAGCCACCGACCATCGCAGTTGCCGATCCTCGTCCGCCCGCCGCTCCAGACTCTCGATCGTGGTCAGTTCCGCCCTGATGGCCCTTTCGAGGCGTTCGAGCATGCGTGCCACGTTCTCCGCCTTGCCCACCAGCCCCATCGTCTCGTACAGGGCGTCGTGGTAGCCCGCCACCCGTAACGACGGCACCAGCATCCCGAGATCCGCCGTCGCCTCGACGCTGTAGCTGAGGTCCAGCTCCAGGTCGCCGAGCCGGCTGGTCAGAGACGACAGGCTCCGGCGGCGGTCCCGCGTGGTCTGCGGGGCCCGGTCACGGCCGCGGAACGCCTCCACCGCCTGGTAGGCCACTGACCGGATCTCGCGCAGCCGCGCCGCGCTCGCCACTCCCTGCACGGCCGACAGGAAGATGCCGTCCTCCACGTAGTCCGGCTGGCCGCAGAGCACGCTGACGTACGGGCTCACGGCGGCGGTCGTCTCCGGACGCCTGTTCAGCTCGCTCGGGTAGGTGATCGTACTGAACTCGTCGCGGTTCGGGAGATCGCCTCGGTAGATCACTCGCTGGACGATCTCGTCGGAGGCGGTGGGCGGGAGTTGGGGGGCGAAGGCCAACTGGTGGCGTTCGGGGAAGAAGCCGCCGGTCCCGCCCGCCAGCTCCGCGGCCACCGCCTCCAGCGGGCGGCCGTCGATCTTCAGGTCCCCGTAGAAGCAGTCCTCCAGCACGTCGACCGTATCGGCCAGCGCGCAGCCGACGTCCAGGCTCAGCACGGCCACGATCTGCGTGGACGGAACCGCGAACAACCACAACCGGGCACCCGCGAGCAGCCGGTCCCAGCCGGTGAACTCGATCTCCCGCGGGTCGAGCGCCAGCCGGTGCAGCACCCGAGGGGTGGCCGAGCCTGTGAAGTAGGTTTCCGGCCGCCCGAGCCGTGGACGGTCGCCCGGCTGCGCCGCCTCCGCGCCGTTCGTCACGTGCCAGGGTGTGGCGAAGATATTGGTGAGCCGTACACCCTGCGCTGGACGAATGCCGAACAACGTCACGATCTCGAGGGTATCCGTACGGTCACCACAAGTCCCCCACCTTCCCGCGGTACGGCCTCCGCGGTGCCGCCGTGGGCACGGGCGACGGCCCGCACGATGGACAGCCCGAGCCCCGCACCAGACGCCGACCCCGTACGGTCGTCGTTCAGCCGGCGGAACGGCTCGAACAGGCGGGACACCTGCGCCGGGGCGATCTTCGGGCCGGTGTTCTCCACCACGATAAAGGACCCGTCCGCCCCCGAACCGGTGCGTACGAACACGGAGCCTCGCGAGTCGTTGTACTTGACCGCGTTGTCGGCGAGATTCACCACCACCTGCTCCAAGAGCACGGCATCACCCGTGGCGGGAGCAGCGCCCAGATCGGCTTCGACCCCCGGACAACGGTCGAGCGCGGACCGGGCCAGTTCGGCCAGGTCCACCGGCTCACGGACGGTCAGCTCACGCTCGGTCTGGGCGAGCATGAGCAGCCCTTCGATGAGGTCCGCCTGGCGGCCGTTGGAGGCGAGCAGCTCGTCGCGGACCCGCCACAGATCCGCGGGGAGCGCCGAATCGGCGAACGCCACCTGCAGCAGCGCCCGGTCGATCGCGAGAGGCGTCTTGAGCTCGTGCGAAGCGTTGGCGACGAACCGTCGCTGCCCGTCGAACGCCCGGTCGAGCCGTTCGAGCATGGAGTCGAAGGTGTCGGCCAGCTCCTTGATCTCGTCACGCGGGCCTTCCATGCTGATCCGGTTGTGCAGCGTACTGTCGGAAAGGCGGCGCGCGGTGTCGGTGACCTGCTGCAGGGGACCGAGCGCGCGCCTGGCGACACTCCAGCCGACCGCGAGCCCGCCCAGCCCGACGAGGATGGTGGCCAGCAGCGACCACACCACGATCGAGTCGATCACCTGGTCCTTGTAGGCGTCTATCTCGACCCTCACTTGCTGGACGAGCACCCGATCCATGGGCTCCTGCATGCCGTGACCGGGCTCGACCGGCTGGCTGACGATCCGGGTGACCACGAAGTAGTTGACGGCCACCAGGATGATCGCGGCCAAGAAGAACAGGCTCCCGTACACCACCGTCAACCGCCACCTGACCGGCAGGCGACGCCGGCTCACAGGCGGTACCCGGCGCCGGTGACCGTCTCGATCACCGGCGGCCGGCCCAGCTTCTTGCGCAACGTGCCCAGGGTCACGCGCACGGAGTTCGTGAAGTAGTTGATGTTCTCGTCCCACGCCTTCTCCAGCAGGTCCTCGGCGCTGACCACGACGCCCTCGGCACGCAGGAGCACCTCCAGCACAGCGAACTCCTTCGGGCTGAGCGCGACGTACCGGCCGTCCCTGAACACCTCGTGCCGCGCCGGGTCGAGCGTGATGCCGGAGCGGGACAGGACAGGCGGGACGCTCGCCCGCGCCCGGCGAGCCAGCGCCCGCAGCCGGGCGACCAGCTCGGGGAAGTCGAAGGGCTTGGGCAGGTAGTCGTCCGCGCCGATCGACAGCCCCTCCACCTTCGAGCGCAGGTCGCCGGCGGCGGTGAGCATGATGATCCGGGCCGGGACACGCTCGGCGGTGAGCCTGCGGCACACCTCGTCGCCGTGGAGCCTGGGCAGGTCCCGGTCGAGCACGATCACGTCGTAGTCGTTGGTCATCGCCCGCTCCAGCGCGGCGTCGCCGTCGTAGACGACGTCCACGGCCATCGCCTCCTTGCGCAGCCCGACCGCCACGACGTCGGCCAGGACCCGCTCGTCTTCCGCGATCAGTACTCGCATGTCTTGATGATCCCCATCATCCAGTGGCCAGCGCCAGTGTGGGTGACATCCTGGCCGCGCGCATCGCCGGGTAGATCCCGGCGACGGTGCCGACCAGCATGGTCGCCGCCAGCCCGCCGCCCAGCGCCCAGGCGGGCACGACCGCGGGCATGTCCTGCCACAGCGCGTACCCGTACGTGACGGCGACCCCGAGCACCGCGCCACTCGCCCCGCCGAACCCGGCCAGCAGCAGCGACTCCGTCAGGAACTGGATGCGCACCTGCCCTCGCGTCGCGCCGAGCGAGCGGCGCAGGCCGATCTCGCCGCGCCGTTCCAGCACCGAGATGACCATGGTGTTGGCCACTCCGACCGCGCCGACGAGCAGCGCGACCCCGCCGACGCCCAGCAGCAGGTTGGTGAACGCCCCCGCCACAGCGGCCCGCGCGGCTAGCGCGTCCGAGGGGCGGCTGACCGCGACCTCCTCCGGGTGTTCCGGGTTGGCGGTACGGGCCAATACCGCGCGCACGTCCGTGACGTACTCATCGCTGGACCTGGTGTAGATCGTGGTGGGATAGCCGTCGAAATGCAGAAACGTGCTGGCGGCGGGGAAGCCGATCAGCGCCGAGGCGTCGATCTCCTCGGCCAGCGGCGACTCTGCGAGCACACCGGTGACCGTCCACCACTGGCCGTCGATCCACATCTGGTCTCCGGCCGTCGCGCCCAGGCGTTCCGCGGCCGATGCGCCGAGCACGACCGCGCGTTGCGCCGCGGTGGCCGCGTTCAGCCAGGCGCCGTGCCGTACCGGCGTCTGCAGGATCCGCAGGAGTTCCAGAGAGGCCGCGCGGACCTGCAGGCCGCCCGTCTGGGTGACCGGTATGCGGTCATTGCGGAAGATCGGCAGCCCGGTGTCGCCGGTCTGGCCGGCCAGTCGCACGGGACCGATCGCCTGGATCATGCTCAGCGCCCGCTTGGGGAGCTTCGCCTGCCCGCCGAAGAGCTGCTGACCGGGGGCGACCGTCAGCAGGTTCGTGCCGAGGCTGTCCAACTGGCGCAGCAGCCTGGCCTGGCTCGACGACGAGATGCCGAGCACCGAGATCATGGTGGCGATGCCGATCGCGATCCCCAGCGCCGACAGGACCACGCGCGTGGGACGGGTCCGCAGTCCCGCCGTGGCCACGCGCACCACATCACCGACCCTCAACCGCGCCGCCGACAGGTCTTCGTGCTGGTACGCGGTCATGCGCGCACCGCCACGTTCGAGATCTCGTCGGCGACCACCCGGCCGTCGCGCAACCGGATCCGGCGGGGCGCGGCCTCGGCGACGTCGTGGTCATGGGTGATGATCGCCACGGTCGTGCCCGCGGCGTTCAGTTCCCGGAGGATCGAGAGGACCTCGGCTCCGGACCCGGTGTCCAGGTTGCCGGTCGGCTCGTCGGCCAGGAGCAGGGCCGGCTCGCCGACCACGGCGCGGGCCACGGCCACCCGCTGGCGTTCGCCGCCGGACAGCCGGCTCGGCCGGTGGGTCACCCGGTGTCCCAGGCCGACGCGTTTGAGCGCCTCGGCGGCCCGCTCGCGACGTTCGCGCCTCGGCACTCCGGCGTACAGCAGCCCATCGGCCACGTTGTCCAGCGCCGACACCCCGTCGGCCAGGTGGAACTGCTGGAACACGAACCCGATCCGGCGGGCACGCAGCGCCGACAGCTCGCGGTCGGTCAGCGCCGCGACGTCGTGGCCCGCGATCCGCACCGTGCCGGCGGTCGGCCGGTCCAGGGTGCCGATCAGATGCAGGAGGGTCGACTTGCCCGACCCGGACGGGCCGGCGATCGCGACCAGCTCTCCGGCCTCGACCCGCAGATCCACTGCCCGCAGCGCGTGCACGCCGCCCGGGTACTCCATGGTCACGCCGAGCAGCTCGATCACGACGTCCGGGTTCATGTCCGCGGCACCTCAACCTTCATGCCCTGGGTGAGGCCCTGGCCGGAGATCTCGACGCGGCTCACCGCGTACAGGCTGGTCTTCACCGGGACGAGGCGGCGCGCTGAGCCGTCCACGACGCGCACGCCGTAACCGCCTTCGCGTAGCGCGAGCAGGGCCTCGACCGGCACGGACAGGACGTCGGCGTGCTTCTCGGTCCGCAGGCTGACGGTCACCGGCGCCTGGTCCAGGCGGCCGAGCCGGCCGGTCACGGTGGCCTCGACGTCGATCGTCGCCTGGCTGTCCTTGTCCGCGCCCGCCGTGGCGGTGGCGCCGACCGAGTGGATCTCGCCCTTGACCGTACGGCCGTCGGGCAGCTCCACACCGGCCTTCGCATCCACCCGGGCGAACTGCTGGTAGGAGGCCGGCAGATCAATGTGGACGGTCCGCCGGGTGCTCGTGGTGGTGACCACGGAGGCCCGTGCGGCGTCGCCCTCCACCGCGGTGTTCTCAGCGATCCTGAGCGGCCCGGAGGACACGATGACCTGGGTGGAGTCGATCGTGCCGGTCCTGGTCAGGTGGTGGTCGCGCTGCCAGTCGCGTACGGCCTGGTAGGTCCACCGGGAGTAGTGGTCGTCGACGGTGCCAGGGGCGTAGCCGAGCTTCTTGAGGTTGCGTTCGAGCTGCTTGACGTCCGCTCCGCTGGAGCCGGTGACGAGCTCGCGGTACATGGGAATCGACCCGTACATGAGGACGACCGGATGCCGGTCCACCTGGTAGAGCCACTTGCCGCGGCGCACGACCGTCCCCTCGGCGTGGGTCCTGGTCACGGTGCCCATCGCCTTGTTCGGCTGGGCCCGGCGGCCCGAGTAGCCGAGCGTGCCGCCGACCGCTTTGGTGTCCACCAGGTCCGAGCGAGTGATCTCCGCGGTGGCTCCCACGGCGGAGGCGGCCATCGCAGGCGTGCCTGGCCTCTTGGAGAGCGCCGCCGTCGCCGCCCCGGCAACCAGCACCGCGATCCCGGCAACCGCCGCCTTACGGCTCACCGCTTTACGGCTCACCGCGAGCCCTGGTCCATCAGCGGCCGGCACGCCTTCTGCGCGGACTGCGCCGCCGGCGAGTCCGCGTCGATTCCCTGCGGCGGGTCCAGCCTGATGCCGCCCTTCTCATCCTGGCGCGGGTCGGGGACGTTGACGCCCTTCTGTCGCATGCAGGCGGTGAACTTGAGCGCCCGATCCATGGCCTTCTTCCGCTCCTCGGCCGACATGGGGGGAAACACCGGCGCATATTGCTTGCAGGCCTGCTCCGCCGCCGCGCCCTTCTGCGGGTCGGAGCCGCGGATGTTCATCCCATCGTCGTTCAGGGTCACGGTCAGACCGTGCTCGCGCAGGCAGGCGGCGTACTTCGCCGGGTCGCCCGAGGACGCGGGCGCCGCGGTGCCGTCGCCGGCCGAGACCACTCCGGGGCCGCCGTTCTGACCGGCGCACGCGGTCAGGACCAGGGGGATCGCGACCAGAGCGGCGATCAGGATTCGCTTTCTCAACATGCCCGCATATTGCGAGAGAGCCGTTAAAAGTGCGTTAAGCGAATTTGTTTAACCGGTCTTTATCCGGCGGGCGTCCCGAGGAGGTCGTTCATGGTGCCGTACGGGATCCCGTCGGCGGTCGAGTCGTACGTGCCGTGTTCCAGGAGCTCCGTCGTGGCGCGGGCGGCGACGGCGTACGCGGCCTGGGCGATCGCGGAGCCGAGGCTGATGCGGACCGCGCCGGCCGCGGCCAGCTCGGACACCGTCGGGGCGCCGGCCCACACCATCACCGCGATCGGCAGCGGCCCGGCCGCCAGCTCGGCGATCGCCTCCAGGTCGATCAGGCCGGGCACGAACAGGCTGTCCGCACCGGCCGCGGCGTAGGCGACGGCTCGCTCCTGCACTGCCTGGAGCTTCTTGACCGGACCGTCAGCGGCCAGGAACACGTCCGTCCGCGCGTTGATCCACACGGGTACGGCCAGCCGGTCGGCGGCGGCGCGGGCCGCGGCCAGCCGGTCGGCCTGTTCGGCGGGCTCGAACAGGCCGGGTCCGCGGCGGTCTTCGAGGTTCACCCCGACGGCGCCGGCCTGGACGACGGCCGTGATCGTGGCGGCCACGGCCTCGGGCTCAGGTCCGTACCCGGCTTCGATGTCGGCCGAGACCGGCACGCCGACCGCCGCCGCGATGCGTTCGATGGCCGCCGCGGCTCGGTCCACGCCCAGGTCGGCGGCGTCGGGCACGCCGAGGGACCAGGCGACGCCGGCGCTGGTGGTGGCCACGGCCTTGGCGCCGGCGTGGACGACGGTGCGCGCCGAGGCGGCGTCCCAGGCGTTGGCCAGCAGCAGCGGGTCGCCGGACCGGTGCAGGCCGGCGAAGATCTCCGCCTGGCGGATCTGTCGTTGCGGGTCGATGGGCTCGTGTCGGGTCATGGCACCGACCGTACGAGACGGACGATCGACTTGGCTGGCCGTATTCGGACAGCACCCACCGATCGGACAGAACCGCGTTCGCGGACCGCCCGATCGGACAGGACCGCGTTCCGGACGGCCCAGACCGGCTTGGCCGGACCGCGAGCCGCACGGACCGGCTTGGCCGGACACGACAGCGGCGCGAAAGGGCCGCGAAAGGGCCTGCTTGCTATTGTCGATGAGCCACGCTCCACTCACCCCTCGCCTTTCAGGAGCACACCCATGGACGCGTTGCGCATCGTCTCCCTCATGGCCGCCACGATGACGATGGGGCTCGTGGCCGGCGTCTTCGGCCTCTACTCGCACACCGTCATGCCCGGCCTCGGGAAAACCGACGACCGCACCTTCGTCGGCGCGTTCCAGTCCATGGACCGAGCCATCATCAACCCGTGGTTCATGGGCGGCGGCTTTCTGGGGGCGCTGATATTCACCATCCTCGCCGCGGTCACCCATATCGGCCGGCCCGAACTGCCGTGGATCGCGGTCGCGCTCGTCCTCTACATCGTCACGTTCGTCATCACGATGGCGATCAACGTGCCGCGGAACGACGCGCTCAAGGCGGCCGGGGACCCGGACGGCATCGCCGACCTCGCCGCGGTCCGGGCGGAGTTCGACGAGGCCCGGTGGGCGAGCTGGAACCTCGTCCGCACCCTCGCCTCCACGACCGCCTTCGGCCTGCTGGCCTGGGCGCTCACCGTGCACGGCATGTCGAGCTAGCGCCTTTCCGCCCTGAGTCGCGGTACGCGAGAGTAATCTTCCCGCAACAGCCAGTTGCCAGGAGGTCACCGTGTCCCCCTCCTCCCCCGCCCGGCAGCCGTTGAGCGACGACTCCGTCGATCAGCTCCTTCAGAGCGTGGCCGACGCCGCCGAGCAGGCCGTGACCGACCACGCGGCGGCGGCGCGGCACTACCGCGACCTTTCCACCGCCGCCGAGCGGGTGCGCGAGCAGGACCCCGCGTCCGGCCGGCCGGTCGGGGGGCTGAGGCTCGATCCGCTGGCGTCGCTCAGCGTCCAGCGGGTGCTGCTCGCCGAGAGCCTGGCCGACGAGTATGAGGAAACGGCCCAGAAGTTCATCGCCTGGTGGGTCGACCTCGCGGTCTGCGCGGTGCTGGCGCTGCTCACCGATGTTCCGCTGACCAGGGGACGCGCGGCGGCCGGCGATCCGAGCTCGTGCATGGAGCAGGACGAGCTCGGCTGCCTGCCCCCCGTACCCGCAGACGAACGTCAGCTCGCCGAGCTCGCCGCCGACATGGACCAGTGCTGGACCCCGGAAGGGATCCCGGTGGGCGGCAAGGCGTTCGCGGCCGAGCTCGGGCTGACCCTGCGGCGTGACTCGGAGGGGAACCCGCTGCTCGTCGAGGACGGGACTCCGGAGGCGCGGCGGCAGCGCCTGTGGGGCCAGATGTGGCGGGGGCACCGGATGCCGCTCCTGCCGGAGACCGCCGACCTCGTCCAGGCCCTGACCGCGGCCGGCGCCGCCCCGCCCATGGTGGACAACGTCCACTACGCCTCCAGCGCCGTGGAGGCCGCCCTGGCGGCCAAGGAACACGCGTGGGAACTGTCCGATCAATGGGACGGCACCCGGACGGCGGAGGAGACCGCTCTGGTCGACTCCCTGTGGCGGCA
Source organism: Nonomuraea sp. NPDC026600 (assembly GCF_040638335.1). Lineage (NCBI taxonomy): Bacteria > Bacillati > Actinomycetota > Actinomycetes > Streptosporangiales > Streptosporangiaceae > Nonomuraea > Nonomuraea sp. NPDC026600. The sequence goes on along the minus strand of NZ_JBEZYD010000008.1, from coordinate 118,018 downwards.
GGCGGATGAGCTGCCCCATCTGCTCACCGCCTACGCCCGCGTCCTGACCGCGCACCTGCCCACGCTCCGCATGCTCAAAAGGGTGCCGTAGGCGTGCCGACAGCCGTCGTGGGCGGGCCGGCGGTCAGGGAGCGCTACGCGTGAAAGACGGCGGCCAGCTCCGGGATGCGCGCCCGGTAGCCGTCGAGCAGCCTGCGGGCCGTGCCCACCGAGTCGACCAGCGGGTGCAGGGCGAACGCCTCGACGGCCAGGCGGGACGAGCCCGACATGGCGGCCTCGATGGCCGTCTGCTCGACCGCCTTGACCTGCTGCACGAGCCCGAGGAACCGGCCGGGAAGCGGGCGGGTGGCCAGCGGCCGGATCCCGGAGCCGTCCACCGCGCAGGGGATCTCGACGACCGCCTCCGCGGGCAGACCGGGCACCGCGCTGCCGTTGCGGACATTGAGGATCATGGTGGAGGGCTCACCGCGGCCGATGGCGGCCATGAGGGCGAGCGCGATGCCCTCGTAGCCGCCCGCCTCCAGGTCGGCGGCGTCGCGCTCGCCGGCGTCGGTGATCTCGCGGGTGTCGGCCATGTACGAGGCGTCGCGCTCGCTGCGTGCCCGGCCCCACTCGGCGAGGGCCTGCTCGGGCCGCTCGCGTACCGCCGCGTAGAACCGGTCCTGCTGCCCGAGCAGGGACTCGCCACGGGTCTGCCCGGAGATGGCGGCGACGGACTCGCGGGTGAAGTAGTAGTAGTACAGATACTCGTTGGGCAGCGCCCCCAGGGTCCGCACCCAGTCGCCGCCGAAGATCCGGGCCTCCTCGACCTGCCGCAGCGCCACGTCGTCGGCGAGCAGGTCGGGCAGCACGTCGCGGCCCTGGTAGGAGAGCCCGCGCAGCCAGCCGAGATGGTTCAGCCCCACGTAGTCGGGCGCCACGCGCGCCGGGTCGAGGCCGAGGGCGGCGGCGGCGCGGCGGATCAGCCCGATCGGCGAGTCGCAGATGCCGACCACCCGATCGCCGAGCACGCTCCGCATGGCCTCGGTGATCATGCCGGCCGGGTTGGTGAAGTTGATCACCCACGCCTGGGGCGCGACGGCGGCCACCCGCTCGGCCACCCGGACGGCGACCGGGATCGTGCGCAGGCCGTAGGCGATGCCGCCGGGCCCGGTCGTCTCCTGACCGAGCAGGCCCAGCTCCAGCGCGACCCGCTCATCGGCGGTGCGGCCCGCCAGGCCGCCGACGCGGATCGCCGAGAAGACGAAGGTGGCCTCGCGCAGCGCGGTGTCCAGGTCGGTGGTGGTCAGCACCTTGGGCGGGTCGTCGTGCCCGGCGGCGAGTTGCTGGAGCACGTGCTGAATGGCTGCCAGCCGGTCCGCCGACACGTCGTACAGCATCACCTCCTCCACGCGCGGCTTCGCGGTGTCGCGCAGCAGCGCGCCGTAGACCAGCGGGACCCGGAAGCCGCCGCCGCCGAGAACGGTCAGTCTCATCGCCACCCCTTCACACGACCTGCACCTCGGCACCCGCGGCGGCGCAGTTGCGCAGCGTCGTCGCGTCGGCGCCCTCGTTCGTGACGATCACATCGATGTCCTCGGGACCGCACACCCGCAGCGCGCCGGTGCCGGGGAACTTCTGCCGGTCGGCGAGTAACACCACCTGGCCCGCCGCCGCGATCATGGCCCGCTTCAGCGGCACCTCGGCGAGCGTGGTGTCGACGAGCTGGCCGTCCGGCCGGACGCCGCTCACGCCCAGGAACACGCGGTCGGCGCACACCTGGCGCAGCGCCTCCTCGGTCAGCACCCCGACCAGCGAGTGGTATGTCCGGCGGACCATGCCGCCGAGCAGCAGCAGCTCCACCGCCGGGTCGGCGCGGAGCACGTCGAGGACGGCGAGGCTGGAGGTGACCACGGTGATGCGGCGGCCGCGGAGCCGGCGGGCCAGGCGCATCGTCGTCGTTCCGATGTCGAGCAGGACCACGTCGCCGTCGCGGACGATCTGCGCGGCGCGGCCGGCCACGGCCTCCTTGTCCTGCTCGTCGACCCCCGCCACCTCGGCGAAGGGCCGGTTGGTGTCGGCGTCGACCTCGGCGAGGGCACCGCCGCGCACGCGCCTCAGCGTGCCATCGCGGTCGAGCACCTCGAGATCGCGGCGGATGGTCGACGGGCTCACGCCGAGCTGGCTGGCCAGATCGTGAACGCTGGTGGCGCCTGAGAGGCGGACCCGGCGCATGATCTCGGCATGCCTGAGGCGCTGAAGCACGGGGGCATCGTATCAGTCATATCAGCGCATGAGTGAGCATCATTGACCAAAAGCACGCGCAAAACACTTGAAGTGCGCGGCCAAACATGCAAGATTGCGCACATCTCGCTCTGTCGAGGAGGACTTCCCGTGTCTGCCCAGGCGTACGACCCTCTAACCGATCAGCGAACCCCGGAGGGGCCACAGTTCGACGTCTTCTTAGCGGGCACGGTCTTCCTCGACATCGTGTTCACCGGGCTGCCCGCGATGCCCGCCGCCGGGACCGAGATCTGGGCCGACGGCATGGGCTCTTGCCCGGGCGGCATCGCCAACCTGGCCATCGCGACCAGCCGGCTGGGCCTGCGCACCTCACTGGCCGCCGCGTTCGGGGACGACGACTACGCCGACTTCTGCTGGCGTACGCTCGAGGAGCAGGAATCGGTTGACCTGTCCAGGTCGCGGCGCTTCGCGCAGTGGCACTCGCCGGTGACGGTCTCCATGGCCGTTGACCGCGACCGCAGCATGGTGACCCACGGCCACGCCGCGCCCATGTCGGCCTCGGACATGATCGGCGCTCCGCCCCGGTCCAGAGCGGCGATCGTGACGCTGTCCGCCGAGGAGCCGCTCGGCCGGCCCGGCAAGTGCAACTGGGCCGAGAAGGCGCAGCGCGACGGCGCTCTCATCTTCGCCGACGTGGGCTGGGATCCGTCCGGCGCCTGGTCGCCCGACCTGCTGGAGCAGCTCTCGGTCTGCCACGCGTTCATGCCCAACGCGGTCGAGGCCATGGCGTACACCAGCACCGAGACCCCTCGTGACGCGCTGTACGCGATCGCCGACCGGGTTCCCCTCGCGGTGGTCACCGACGGGGCCAACGGCGCCATGGCCATCGACTCCATGACGGGTGAGGAGGCGTTCGTCCCGGCTCCGCGGGTGACGGCACTGGACCCGACCGGCGCGGGGGACGTCTTCGGCGCGGGACTCGTGCTCGGCACCCTGTGCGGCTGGCCGCTCAACGACCGGCTCGCGTTCGCCGGGGTCTGCTCGGCGCTGGCCGTGCAGCAGTTCGGCGGCTCGCTGGCCGCGCCCGGCTGGGGGGACATCGCCGACTGGTGGCACGAGGTGCGGGCGGCGGCCGGCCACAGCGGCGCCTACGGCGACTCGCTGGCCCGCCGGTACGCCTTCCTCGACAAGCTGGTGCCCACCGACCCGGTGGGCGCGGTACGCCGGGCGGCCGCCACCATCGCCCGCCACGCCGACGTGGGGATGGCTCCGCAGACGCCGGGTAAGCCACCGGCCAGGCCCGAAGGCGCCGCGGCAGATGCCGGGGCCGGGGCCGACGGCCCACCCGACGAGCCCGAGGACCCGAACACGCCTCGCGTGCCTGCTCAAAAGGAGTAACACCATGATCGCCTCGACGCCTCGCACGCGTGCCGTGCTCGCCGCCACCGTCGTGGCCCTCGCCGCGACGGCGTGCGCGCCCGGCTCCTCGGCTCCGCCGACGACGGCCTCGTCGGCAGCGCCCAGCGAGGTGCGCACCGACGCCGCGCACCTCGGCAACGTGACCCTCACCATCTGGGACCAGGAGGTACGCGGCGGGCAGGCCGCCCAGATGAAGCAGCTCAACGCCGCGTTCGAGGCGAAGTACCCCAACATCAAGCTCAAGCGGGTGTCGCGCTCCTTCGACGACCTCAACACCACCCTGCGCCTGGCGCTGAGCGGCAACGAACCGCCGGACGTGGTGGAGGCCAACAACGGCCGGTCCTCGATGGGCGCGTTCGTGAAGGCCGGCCAGCTCCGCCCGCTGAACGTCTACGCCGAGGCGTACGGCTGGAAGAAGCGCTATCCGGACTCGGTGCTGCGCTACTCCAGTTACAGCGCGGACGGCAAGCTGTTCGGCGAGGGCAACCTGTACGGCCTGCCCCAGGTCGGCGAGGTCGTCGGCATCTACTACAACGCCGCCAAGCTGACCGGCCTCGGCCTGCAACCGCCGAAGACCTGGGCGGAGTTCCAGGCCGCGCTGGCCAAGGCCAAGGGCGCCGGCGAGGTGCCGATGCAGCTCGGCAACCTCGACAAGTGGCCGGCCATCCACGTGTTCGGCACCGTGCAGGGCCGGAACGTCCCCGCCGCGCAGATCAGCACACTGGCCTTCGGCCGCAAGGGCGCCTCGTGGAACACGCCCGAGAACACCCAGGCCGCCCAGCAGCTCGTCGACTGGGTCGACAAGGGCTACTTCAACAAGGGCTTCAACGGGCAGGGCTATGACCCGGCGTGGCAGGCGTTCAGCAAGGGCCAGGGCGTCTTCATGATCGCCGGCACCTGGCTGATGGCCGACATGGAGAAGGTCCTGGGCAAGAACCTGGGCTTCATGCTGCCGCCCGGCGTCACGGCCGACGCGCCGCCCGTCGCGACCGGTGGCACGGGCCTGCCGTTCGCCATCACCGCCAAGAGCCCCAACCCCGACGCGGCGGCGGCGTACATCGACTTCATCACGAACGCCGACGCCATGAAGGTGCTCACCACCACCGGCAACCTGCCGGTCGCCGACACCGACCAGCAGAGCGTGAAGGCCGGCGCGCAGCAGGACGTCTTCAAGGCGTTCGGCACCGCGACCAAGAACGACGGCCTGGTGCCCTACCTCGACTACGCGACCCCGACCTTCGCCGACACGCTGGGCGCGGCGCTGCAGGACCTGCTGGCCGAGAAGGCGAGCCCGCAGGAGTTCCTGGCCACGCTGGAGAAGGACTACAAGACCTTCGCGGAGACGAACGGGTGAGCGTGGCCCGACCTCCCGGGGAGCCCAGACGGGTCGCCTACCTCTACTTACTGCCGGCGTTCGTCGTCTACGCGGCGTTCCTGCTCTATCCGATCGGCCGCGCGGTGCAGCTCTCGCTGTACGACTGGGACGGGCTGTCCGTCGGCCGGTGGGCGGGGCTGTCCAACTACGCGGCGATCGTCGCGGACGAGGGGCTGCGTGACGCCTTCGTCCACGCGCTGGTGCTCGTCGGGTTCTACGCGCTGGCGCCGCTGGCCATCGGGCTGATGCTGGCCGCGATACTCAACCACGCCAAGGTGCGAGGGCTCGGGTTCTTCCGGACGGTGGTGTTCCTGCCGCAGGTGGTCGCCATGGTCGTGGTGGCCGTCGCCTGGCGGCGCGTGTACGCCCCGGACGGCACGCTCAACGGCCTGCTCGACGCGCTCGGGCTCGACTCGCTCACCAGGGGCTGGCTGGGCGACTACACGTTCGCGCTGCCGGCCGTCGGCGTGGTCGGCACCTGGTTCGAGACCGGCCTGGTGACCGTGCTGCTGCTGGCCGGGATGAGCCGCATCCCGCCGGAGCTGTACGAGGCGGCGCGGCTCGACGGGGCGGGGGCGGTCAAGGAGTTCTTCGCGGTCACGCTGCCCTCGGTGCGCGGGGAGATCGCGGTCGCGCTGACGCTGACCGTCATCGCCGCGCTGCGGACGTTCGACCTGGTGTACATCACCACGCGCGGCGGTCCCGGCAACTCGACGTCGGTGCCGTCGTACGAGGTCTACCACCGGGCCTTCGGGCTCAGCCAGATCGGTTCGGCGGCGGCGATCGGGGTAACCCTGACGGTGATCATCTTCGCGATCTCGTTCGCGATCAACCGCTTCGCGGACAGGGGGGCCTCGTGATCTCGCGTGGGGAGCGGCTGGCCAACTACGTCATCCTGTCGGCGTTCGCCGCGTTCGCGCTCTTCCCGATCCTGTCGATCCTGTTCGCCGCGCTCGGCCCCGACGACAGCACCGACGCCACCGGGCAGGGGCTCAGCGTGGCGGGGCTGCATTTGGGCAACTTCGCGGCGGCGTGGGAGATCGGGCATTTCGGCACCTACCTGCGCACCAGCCTGGCGGTGTCGGCGTTCGTCGTGGTGGTCAGCGTGGTGCTGTCGATCATGAGCGGGTACGCGTTCGGCACCATGCGCTTCCGCGGCCAGTCGGTGCTGTTCTACCTGTTCATGCTCGGGATCATGATGCCGAGCGAGGCCATCGCGGTGCCGCTCTACTTCGACCTGCGCTCCCTCGGCCTGATCGACACGTTCTGGTCGGTCGCGCTGCCGCAGGTCGCGCTGTCGGTGGCGTTCGGCACGTTCTGGATGCGGGCCTACTTCCGGGCCAGCAGCCGGGCGATCGTCGAGGCCGCCCGCATCGACGGCGCCTCGACCTGGCGCATCCTGTGGCAGGTGCTGGTGCCCCCGGCCCGGCCCGCCGTGGTCACCCTGACCGTCCTGGTCTTCATGTGGACGTGGAACGAGTTCCTCATCCCACTGATCATGGTGACCAGCGAGTCGCTGCGGACCGCGCCGCTGGGTCTGGCCTTCTTCCAGGGCCAGTACACCTCCGGCTTCACCCTGCTCGCCGCCGGATCGGTCATCGTCGCGACCCCGGTGGTGATCTTCTACCTGTTCCTCCAGCGTCACTTCGTCCGCGGGCTGCTCCAGGGAGCCGTCCGCGAATAACCCTCCGGAGGTTCCCTTGAAGATAGTGGCGCTGGTCGCCGCGGCTCTGCTCGCCTTTTCGCCGGCCACCCCGGCGCTGGCCGAGCAGGCCCCCGCTCCCCCCGTCGACCTCGACGCGCTGTTCGTCGGCGCCCATCCCGACGACGAGGCGTTCAGCCTGTCCACGCTCGGCCAGTGGAACGAGGACCACGACGTCCGCACCGGCGTCGTCACCGTCACCCGGGGCGAGGGCGGCGGCAACGCCGTCGGGCCGGAGGAAGGCCCGGCGCTCGGCCTGCTGCGGGAGGCCGAGGAGCGTACCGCGGTCGGCAAGGCCGGGGTGCGGGAGGTGTTCAACCTCGACGACGTCGACTTCTACTACACGGTCAGCGCCCCGCTGACCGACCAGATCTGGGGGGCGGACACCCTGGAGAAGGTCGTGCGGATCGTCCGCCAGACCCGCCCCGAGGTCCTGCTCACCATGGACCCGGCCCCCTCCCCCGGCAACCACGGCAACCACCAGCAGGCCGCGCGCCTGGCCGTCGAGGCGTTCTACGCGGCGGCCGACCCGAAGGCGTTCCCCGAGCAGATCACCCGTGAGGGGCTGCGGCCCTTCGCGCCCGCCCGCCTGTTCCTCGGCGGGGGCCGTGGCACCTCCCAGGTCGGCCCCACCTGCGCCGCGACGTTCCGCCCCGCGAACGCGGCGCAGAACGTGTACGGCGTGTGGAGCGGACGCGCCTCCCAGAGCCAGGGCAAGACGTGGGCCGCCATCGAGCGCGAGGCCCAGCGCTCGTACGCCTCCCAGGGCTGGGCCGTCTTCCCCGACGTGCCGTCCGACCCGGCCCAGCTCGGCTGCGACTTCTTCACCCAGGTGGACTCGCGGGTGCCCTTCCCCGAGCCGGGCACCGCGGCGGCGGCCGCGCCCACGGCGATCCTCGACGGCGCGCTGACCCGCCCGACCGGTACCGTCCCGCTCGGCACCCTGCTCGACCTGCGTCCCAGTACGTTCGACGTCCGCCCGGGTACGGCGTTCACCGTCAAGGTCACCGCGACCGCCCCGTCCCGCGAATCGCTGGGCCGCTCGGCCGTGGCGCTGAAGGCCCCCGAGGGCTGGCAGGTCAGCGGCTCCGGCGAGCTCGGCAGGATCGCCCAGGGGCGTACGGGATCCGCGACGTTCACGGTGACACCACCTCAGGGCGCCAGTGGCCGGGCTCGCCTCGCAGCCACGCTGACCACCGAACACGGACGCGGCTACACCGACCGGCAGGTCGAGATCAGCCCCGCCGTACGAGGGGGGCAGCAGTCGCTCCCCCAGGTCGCCCAGTACGAGAAGTGGACCGCCGAACTCGGTGTGCCGCAGCTCCGCGGCCTGGTCACGCCGGTGCTCACCCTCCCGTCCGGCGGCTCTCGTCCGGTGGGCGTCGTGGTCACCAACGTGAGCGGCACCACCCAGTCCGGCACCGTACGCCTGGACCTGCCCGCCGGCTTCACCGCCGACCGCGCCGAGGCGCCCTACAGCGGCCTGGCGGCCGGGGCTTCGACGACGGTGACGTTCACCGTCACCAACTCAGACCCCTCGCTGAAGACCTCGAACCAGGGCGGCGACTACGCCTACACCATCACCACTACCAGCGCGGACGGCTCCAGCGTGAGCAAGCCCGCGCTCGAACTGGTCCCGGCGGCGACCATCCCGCAGGCCGCGGCGGCGCCCGCGATCGACGGTGTGGAGGGCGACGGCGAGTACTCCGGCCCCGCCCTGGACATCTCCCGTCTGTGGGAGGGCACCGCGTGCTCGTCGGCGGCGGACTGCTCCGGCACGGCCAAGGTCACCTGGCGGGACGACACGCTGTTCCTGGTGGTCCACGTGAAGGACGACGTGGTCGGCACCCGCCTGCCCGCCTCCGACTGCAAGCGGCACTGGCGTACGGACTCGGTGGAGGTGACCCTCGACCCGCGCGGCACGTCGGAGAACACCTCCACCACGTTCAAGGCCGCGGTGCTGCCGGTGACGGCCGAGGGGCCGCCCTGCGCGCTGCGTGACGCCGACAACCACCAGGGTCCCGCCACCGGTGTGCGGGTGGCGTCGAAGGTCTCCGCCGGCGGGTATGACGTCGAGCTGGCCATCCCGATGGAGACCCTGCCGGGCGCGGTCGATCCCGCGCACCTCGGGCTCGACATCCTGGTGTACGACTCCGACACCCAGGACAAGACCGGCCAGACCCGGATCGGCTGGTCGACATGGGGTGGCGTACAGGGTGACCCGTACCGGTGGGGCGTCGCGACGCTGCCGGGCTACCAGCCTCCGGCGGGACGGCCGACCACCCCGCCCGACCCGGTGATCCCCGACAACGCGCTGTCCAGCCTGGACTCGCCGCAGTCGCTGGAGCAGGCGGTCCGTGTCCACCTCCCGCTGGCCGGCGGTCCCGCGGCGAAGGAGTCCGAGAGCGGCTGGGTGACCTCCGCGGCCAGCGGCCAGAACGCGGTGAAGGTGACGTTGCGTGCCAACGCCGCCGGCAAGGCGCACCTGTTCGTCCGCGACGACCAGGGCACGGCCGGCAACCGCGTCGTCACCGTCTCCGGCCGGGGCACCACGACGGTGACCGTCCCCCTGACCCGTGCCGCGGGCGCCCACCCGACGGTGGTCGCCGGATGGCAGGCGACCGGCGGAGGCACGCTGGCCACCCAGGCCCGCGTGCGCTGACGAACGCACCGCGTCTCGATGGAGGTGGCGGCCATAGCCGGCCGTCACCTCCTGGGGTCGCGTCCTCAGATGTCGTCGGCCTTCCAGCGGGTCAGGTCGTAGGTCTCCGCGAGGGGGCGCCACGCCTCGACGAATCGGGCTTTCGCCGCCTGCGCGGTCCCGGATCTGTCCAGGCCGCGCTGGTAGTCGGGATCCTGCGCGATGGCCGCGGTGCAGCCCTTGCCCAGGTGGCGCCGGGCCCAGGAGAGGAAGGCGGCGTCGGCCTCGTATGAGGCGTCGAGCGCTTCGACGAGTGCCTCCTTGAGGGCGGGCCCTCCCGGCAGTGCGGTCACGTCGAGTGCTCGGGCCAGGCTGAGCTGGTCGCGGCGGTTCGTGGTGATGCTCTGGATGGTGTCCCTGCCGTCCGACTCGCACTTGCTCGCGCGGGCGATCGCCTCGGAGAGGCTGGAACGGGCCGAGTGGCTGTTGGTCAGCAGATCATCGAGCTTCGCGGCCTGCCGGGCGGCCTCGCCGGTGGACGGGTCCTCCTCCGGCACCGGCGTCAGCTCTTCGACCTCGGCGAGGATGGGGGTCTCGTCCTGCCGTACCTGAGCGTCTCCGTCGGCGAAGGGCCACGGGCGACCGGCGAGGATCCACCAGGCCAGAGCGAGACCCGACAGGGCCAGGCCGACGAAGATCAGCGGCGTCCGGCGGCGCGGCCCGAGGGAGCCCCAGTCGTCATGGCCCGCCGGCGGCCGCGGCTCCACGAGCGCCGCTCCGCATCTCGGGCATCGGGTGAGGTTTCCGGCGTCGGCCCCACATCGCCCACACAGCTGACCGGACCCCGATTCATCCACCAATGCACCTCTCCCGGAATAATCCGAAAAAATAGGACAAATGATTAATTCGCGTTATTCTCCGGCCGCCGGAATCCCGAAAGAGACTATTTGATAACGAGGCGTTCCACAGACATTCGCCCACTATAGGCTCGCCCCCTCGCACGAATAACGGGAGGCGGCCACGATGCTCGACAGCCCCGGAGCGGATTCCCTGCATGCGCGAACCCGGAATATGAATTCTTCTCGCATGAGTAATGTGACGCGTTACCTCTGTGCCGCCGCCTACCTGGACAGCGGTTTCCGGGACAAAGTGCTGGCCGAGCTGCTGTTCGACCAGTTCCGGGCGGTCCCTCCCTCGTACGGGGGGTTCGACCTCATGCCGGTGATCTACCACTGCCGGCGCTCTCGTACGATGCTCGTGGTCCGCGACGCCCTGATTACCGGATTTTTCGCCATCGGTTGTTTCATGGCGCCTTTGAGCACTTTCGGATGGTTGTGGACCCTTGTCCCCTTCGCCCTTCTCACGGTGGACGGGATCCGGCGCGGGCCGCTGCTCGTGCGGGCACTGATCTGGTTCTGGGCCTGCTATTCGGCCTTCTCGCTGATCCTTCTGGCGATCCTCACCGCGCTCATCCCGGCGGCGGCGTACCTGTTCGCATCAGGACTGCCCCTTTCCGGCCTGTACGGAAGCGGGAGCACCGGCTCTCTCCTGCAGCAGTTCCTCGTTCCGGTCGTCACGCTCGGCATCGCGCTGGTGTACCGGATCGCGATCTACCTGACGCTCGTCGGCGGCCTCAAGCCGGGCGCGCCCGACCCGATCATCGGGACCACGCACCCCAGGCTGGCCCGCCGCCTCGACTACATCCGCAGAGCCCAGTGGGGCAACGTCACCATGTACGCGAACGAGGACGCCTTCATGGGCGCCGGCCGGATCCAGCGGAGCTGGTCCATCGCCGTCGAACTCGACCGCGTACGCGAGAACCACAAGCCGTCGCGGCGGGCGGACCCCGTCGACATCGACCCGGTAGAGCTGCACGCCTTCGTCCGCAACCGCCTCATCGAGATGCGCGACCGCGTACTCCGGCCCAACGAGGGCATCCAGCGGCTCGACATCGGAGACCACGTGGTGACGCGCGGGATCTTCACGGTGGCCGACGGGCAGCGCGACCGGGCGGCCGGGGCGCACCCGATGATCGACCGGAACGGCCTGCCCCGATTCCAGGCCACCCCCGAGGAGATCGCGGCGATCGCCCGCCATCCGCAGGGCGGCGTCCGTTACTACCAGCGCGTGACGATCAACAACGCCGGCCAGGAGATCCGCGACCTCGACGGCAACCTGGTCGCGCCCGCCGAGGACCAGGAGGCGCTGACCTCCGCGTTCATCTACCTGGCCGTCGAAGGCCGGATGCTCTACACGCAGTTCGTGGTCACCGTGCTCCCTCCGGCCCACGACCACTATCACGTGGTCGACAGCCTCCCCACCATGACCAGCGGGCGGATCACCTGGGAAGCGCTCAAGGTGCTGAAGCTCCAGTTGCTGCGTGACGTGCTGGCCGCTCCCGTACGGGTCGTCCGCACGGCCGTGGAGTCCGTACGCCAGAGCGCGATGACGCCGAACCCGCGCGACCACATCGTCTATCCGTACGGCGCCCGCGTCAGCGTCCGCGAACTGGGCGCGAGCGAGAGCCTCCAGACCCACATCCAGGTGCTCGACGTCGCGAAGTACATCAAGATGATCGAGCAGCGGCTCACCGAGGCGGTCCTCGACTTCCTGGAGGAACGGAAGGTGGAGACCGGCGCCTACCGGCTGCAGGCGGCCGGCGTGACCATGAACACGGTGTCGGTCGGCGCCGGCGGCACGGTGAACGGCCCGATCGCCTTCGGGGAGCACGCGTCGGCGACGGTCAACGGCTTCCGGCCCGGCACCTGACAAGCAGGGAGATCCCCCATGGGCACCGAATACGGCGTGCACATCACCGGCGGCCAGGTCAACGGCCCCATCGCGATGGGCGCACACGCCCGCGCCACGGTGAACAACCTCGGCTCCCCGGCGACGGAGCAGCTCCTGGACCAGTTGGACAGGCTGCTCGGCGAGCACGGGACGACCGTGGCCGAGCCGGCGAAGGCACGCAGGGACGCGGCCGACATCCGGCGGGAGCTGGCGGAGCCCGAGCCGGACAAGTCCCGCATCCTCGACGCCCTGAAACGCCTCTCGCTGAGGGCGGCCGAGGTCACGGCCATCGTCGAGGTCATCGGCAAGATCCGCGACCTCTGGACGTAGCTGCTTTGAGTACGGGGCTACTCAAGCCAGGAACCCCTTTTCCCGGTCACCATCAAGGACATCTAACTCAGAACGGGAGGCCTCGATGAGCGCCATTTTCGGAGAGACCCTGAGTTTCGCGCAGGCGGACGGCGACGAGGTGCGGCTCGTCGTCTTCGGGGACGAGCACTACGCCCGCTACGAGACCGTCGACGGCTACACGGCCGTCTACGACACCTCGGCCGGCGTCTATTGCTACGCGAACGTCGAGGACGGGCGGTTCCGGTCCACCGGGATCCGGGTCGACTCCAACGACGCGCCCGACGGGGTGCCCCGGCACCTGCGCGAGCGGGGCACGGTCATGGCGGCGGCGCGGGACATCGCGATGACGCAGGGACCGGCGGGCGGGCTGCTGGAGGGCCGCCGGCTCAGCGTGGGGGCGGTACGCGGGCTCACCATCCTCGTGGACTTCCCCGACCAGCCGACCACGGTCACCAAAGCGCAGGTGGACGCGCTGCTGAACGCGCCCGGCTACCGGGAGAACGGCAACGCGTGCTCGGTCAACGAGTACTTCGCGACCATGTCGAACGGGCTCCTGCAGTACACCAACGACGTCGTCGGCCCGTTCCGGATGACCCGCGACATCACGGTGTACGCCGACCCGCGCAACCACGACCTGCTCGTCCCCGAAGCGCTCCAGGCGGCCGTGGACTCGGGCATCGACCTCAGCCGCTACGACTCGCTCGGCCAGAGCATCGTCGACGCGGTGATCATCATGTACGCCGGGAAGACCCAGTACATCCGCGACAGCATCCTGTGGCCGCACAACAGCGTCCACGAGCAGGTCTTCGGCGAGATGCGCACCCATTTCTACATGGTGACGAGCATGGGGGAAGGGCCGGAGCAGCTCACCATCGGCACGTTCTGCCACGAATCCGGGCACATGCTGTGCCGCTTCCCCGACCTGTACGACTACGGCCGCCGCGACGGCGACGACTTCACCAGCGCGGGCCTGGGCCGCTACTGCCTGATGAGCTCCGGCAACCATCTGAACGGCGGCAAGACCCCCGCCGCGGTCAACGCCTACCTGCGCGAGCTGGCCGGCTGGTGTCCGGACAAGATCGACCTCAACGCGGGCGGCGCCTTCGAGGCCAGGCACGCGGACTACGCCAAAGTGCTCCGCTACTCCACACCGCAGCCGGAGGAGTACTTCCTGGTGGAGAACCGGTCCAAGCTCGGCCTGGACCTGCACCTGCCGGCGAGCGGACTGGCCGTGTACCACTGCGACACCCGGGGCTCCAACGAGTTGCAGGACGGCACCCCGCTGCGTCACTTCCAGATCGGGCTGCTCCAGGCCGACGGCCACCTCGACCTGGAGAACAACCTCAACGCGGGCGACAGCCGCGACCTGTACAGCGCGGTCGACGGCACGGCCCTGTCACACTCCACGGTCCCCGCGAGCCTGCTGTGGAGCGGCGCGGAGTCGGGGCTGACAATCTCGGCGATCGGCGACCCCGGCCCGGCCATCCGCTTCAAGGCCGGGCCGGTGGGGATCAACGGCGCGACCGTCAGCGGGATCTCCAAGCCGGGCCTGCGCATCCCCGACAGCGACCCGCACGGCGTCGCCGACACGATCACGGTCGAGGCCGAGGGCACCGTGCGCACTCTGAAAGTCCTCATCGACCTCGACCACACCCACCCCGAGGACCTGCGGCTCGTCCTGCACTCCCCGACCGGGCGGCGGGTCGTCCTGTCGCACCGGGCGGAACTGGACACCTCGAAGCTGCTGGAGTACAAGACCGAACCACCGTCCGTGGTCACGCCCCTCGTGGGGCAGCCCGCGGGAGGCGGCTGGACCCTGCGGGTCAGCGACCTCTCTCCCTCGCACGCCACGGCCGGCATCCTCAGCGCGTGGCGGCTGGACATCGTCACCGGGACCTGAGACAGGCATGAGGTCTGGTACGGCGAGCCGTACCAGACCTCGAAAGCCGGTCAGAAGTCGTCGGCGGTGCGGACTCTGTCGCGGACCCAGACGCCGGCCGCCTTGAGGCGGGACGTGCCGGTGAAGGGGCCGTTCGGGCAGGTGCCTTCGGTGAAGACGGCGCCGGAGCGCTCGTCGTCGGAGTAGTTCCAGTTCGTCCAGCTGATCTTCTTCTGGGCCATCAGGTCGAGGTACTGCTGCGACCTGGTGAAGTTGTTCGACCCGTCACCGGAGGAGGTCTGGGTGCCGAACTCGGTGACGAACATCGGGATCTTGTCGGCGGCCCTCGACAGCGTGTTGAGGTACTCGGTGCCGTGGGAGGCCGCGTAGAAGTGGAACGTGTACATGATGTTGGTCGCGTTGACCGGGTTGTTGACGACCTCGGTCTCGCTCGCGCCGTCGGAGACGCCGAGGGAGGACCACGCGCGGGTGCCGACCAGGATCGGGGTCTCGGGGTCGTACTGCCTGATGACCGGGATTAGCTGGTGGGCGTAGTTCCTGATGGTGGACCAGGAGACGCCGCTGGGCTCGTTGGCGATCTCGTACAGCAGGTTGTTCTTGCCGTTGTGCCGCTGGGCGATCTCGGTGAAGAACGTCTTGGCCCTGGCCAGGTTGTAGGTGGGGTCGCCGGGGGTGAGCATGTGCCAGTCGACGATCGCGTACATTCCTCTGGCGGTGGCCTGCTCGATCAGGTTGTGCACCCGGTCGGTGAACAGCCGGGGGTTGGTCTCGTAGCCGTCCTCCTGGATGTACATGGAGATGCGGAGCACGTCGGCCTTCCAGTCGTCGGCCAGCGCGTTCAGTGACGCGGTGTTGAGGCACTGGTAGTACCACTGCAGGCCGTGCGTGCTCATGCCGCGGAGCTGGATCTCCTTGCCGTGCTCGTTGCAGAGCCGGACGCCGCAGACGTGCAGTTGGCCGTTGGCCGCGACGGGGGTGCCGGTGCCGGCCGGCTGGGTGGTGGCCGTGACGGTGGCGCTGCGGTCCGACTCGTTGTCCGACGGGTCGCGGGCGGTGACCGTGTAGGTGTGCGTGCTGCTGGCCGCCAGGCCGGTGATCTGGGCGGTGGCGCCCGTCACGGTGGCCACGACGGTGTCGCCCTCGCGTACCCGGTAGTCCTTGATGGTGCCGCTGTTGTCCGTGGCGGCGTCCCAGGCCAGGGCGATGGAGCCGGACGTGGTGCCCGTGGCGCGCGGGTTGCCCGGCACGGACGGCTTCTCGGTGTCAGGTGGTCCGATGACTGAGGCGCTCAGCCTGTCGAGGTTGGGTCCGCCGTTCGCCGTGGCAGAGGTGGCGCGGACGGTGTTGGCGCCCGCGTTAAGCGCCGCCGGGACCGTGACCTCCTGCCAGGTCGTCCAGGCTCCGGTGCCCGGGAAGTCGCGGTTCACGGTCGTTCCGTTGACCGCGATGGCCATCGGGCGGTTGACGGTGGTGCCGTTGGCGAAGCGGACGGCGAGCGTGGCGTTGCCCGCCGTGGCCGCGTTCACGGTGAACTCGACGTACGAGCCGACGACGTTGTCGAGGTTGACGAAGCCCGTGCCGGTGAACCCGGCGTGGTTCGACTCGACCACGCCCTGCGAGATCGTGGCGTCCTCCGCCTGGTAGTCGTTCGACGGCGCGGCGACGTCGGCCTCGATGTAGTCGAGGTTGGGCCCGCCGTTGGCGGTCGTCGCCGTGGCCCGGACCGTGTTGGCGCCCGCGTTGACCGGCGCGGTGATCGTGACGTCCTGCCAGGTCGTCCAGGCGCCGGTGCCCGGGAAGTCGCGGTTGACCGTGGTGCCATTGACCGCGATGGCCATCGGGCGGTTGACGGTGGTGCCGTTGGCGAAGCGCAGCGTGATCGAGGCGGTGCCCGCGCTCGCGGCGTTGATCGTGGTCTCGACGTAGCTGCCGGTCAGATTGTCGTAGTTGACGAATCCGGTGCCGCTGTATCCGGCGTGGTTGGACTCGACCACACCCTGGGAGATCGTGGCGCTCTCGGCCTCATACCTGGTGGGGGCGGCCTGGGCGGGAGCGGCGGGTAAGAAGGCGACGACGATCGCGGCCAGTGCGACGAGCCGTAGGGATCGGTGCATCGGGGGGTGCTCCTACTCGTTTATTAGGAAAGTTAACTAACGAGTATGTTCGAGCATAGATAGGATGTCTGCCCGCGAGCAAGACCCAAATCTGACCGGCCTGGTCAATAGGCGATGCCGTCCGATGACACGCGCCCTGGCCGGTGTCATGGGTGACCGAATTAAGGATGGCCATGAAGCTGCCCTCCGGGCGGGATGTATTTCCATACCCGCGGAAACGGTCCTCCTTTGTTGCAGGGTGGAGAGTGCGAACGGGGTGATCGCGTCATTGGGGATGGCGCGTCATGCCGCCGGGAGATCGCGGAGAGGTCCACGGATGGAAACGGGTACGGGGATCCGGTTCAGTGTGCTGGGACCATTGGAGCTGACACGGGCCGGCCGGCCGGTGCGGCTCTCCGCGGCCAAGCAGCGCATCGCGCTGGCGACGTTGCTGATGAACGCCAACCACCACGTATCGCTGGACAAGCTCATCGAGTACATGTGGAGCGACAAGGCGCCCAAGCAGGCGCGCGGAGCGCTGCACACCCACATGACCAGGCTGCGCCGGGTGCTGGAGGACGGCGCCGACGGCCGGGCGCTGATCGAGACCGTGGGGGCGGGCTACGTGCTGCGGGCCGGCGCCGACATTCTCGACATGGAGCGGTTCCGCGAGCTCGCCGTACAGGCGGCGCGGGCGGCCGACGCGGGCGACCGGCCCGGAGAGTCCGGCCTGCTGCGCGAGGCGCTCGGGCTGTGGCGGGGCTCGGCGCTGGTCGACGTCCTGTCCGAATCGCTGCACCGCGACGAGGTGTCCAGGCTGGGGCAGGAGCGGATGCGGCTGCTGGAGCGCTGGTTCGATCTCGGGCTGCGCACGGGCCGCCACGAGGAGATCATCGCGGACCTCAAGGCCGCCACGGCCGAGCACCCGCTGCGCGAGCGGCTGTGGGAGCAGCTCATGCTGGCCCTGCATCTCGCCGAACGCCGGGCCGAAGCGCTCGAGGTCTACCGCCACGTCGCCGACCTGCTGCGCCACGAGCTCGGTATCGACCCCGGCCACGAGCTGCGCCGTCTCCACCAGGCCGTGCTGAACGGCGAGCCCACGCGGGCGACGACGGAGCCGCCCGCGCCCGAGGTTCCTCCCCCGCCGTCGGTGCCGCGCCAGTTGCCGTCCGACATCGCCCGGTTCACCGGCCGCTGCACGGACCTGGCGAAGTTGTCCGACCTGCTTCCGGAAGAGGGACAGAACCGGCCCATCGTCATCGCGGCGATCGGTGGCACCGGCGGCGTGGGCAAGACCGCGCTGGCCGTGCACTGGGCCCACCGGGTGCGGGACCGGTTCCCCGACGGGCAGCTCCATATCGACCTGCGCGGGTTCGGGCCCGGCGAGCCGATGGCGCCCGCCACCGCCCTGGAGATGATGCTGCGGTCCCTGCACGTACCCGCCGACCAGATCCCCGCGGAGGTCGAGGCCCGCTCGGCGCTGCTGCGCAGCACGCTGGCCGGGCGGCGCGTGCTGGTGCTGCTGGACAACGCCCGGGACACCGCCCAGGTGCGACCGCTGCTTCCCGGCTCGGACTGTCTGGTGCTGGTGACCAGCCGTACCCGCCTGGCCGGGCTGGCCGTACACGATGACGCGCGGCATGTGTTCCTGCGCAGGCTGCGCGAGGCGGAGTCGCACACGCTCCTGGGCAAGATCCTCGGTGCCGGGCGCGTGTCCGCCGAGGCCGAGGCCGCGGCCGAGCTGGCCCGGCTGTGCGCCCACCTCCCGCTGGCGCTGGCGATCAGCGCCGAGCACGTCACCCGGCGGCCCGGCGCGCAGCTGGCGGACCTGGTCGCCCAGTTGCGGGACGAGCGGTCCCGGCTCGACCTGCTCGGGGTGGACGAGGATCCGCAGCTGAGCCTGCGGGCCGTCTTCTCGTGGTCGTACCAGGCGCTCGACCCGCGGGCGGCGCGGGCGTTCCGGCTGCTCGGCCTGCACCGCGGGCTCGCGTTCGGGGTGGGCGCCGCCGCCGCGCTGATCGGGGTGCCGCCCGCCGAGGCTCAGCGGCTGCTCGAGATCCTGACCGATCGGTGCCTGCTGGAGACCGGCGGCCGCGACCGGTATCGCATGCACGACCTGATGCGGGTCTACGCCGGCGAACGGGTCGAGGCCGAGGAGTCCGACGCCGACCGGCTGGCCGCGGCCCAGCGCCTGCTGTCCTGGTACCTGCACACCGTCGACCGGGCCGATCAGGTGCTCAACCCGCAGCATCAGCAACTCCCGCTGCCCTCGCTCGCACCGTCGTGCGAGCCGTACACCTTCTCCGGCCACGAGGACGCGCTGCTCTGGCTCGAGACCGAGCACGCCAATCTCATGGCCGCCGTACGGCAGGCGTTCACGCTCGGCCAGTACACCGTGGCCTGGCGGCTGCCGTGCGCGCTGTGGAGCTTCTTCAACCTGCGCAAGCACTGGGACTCGTGGGTGTCCAGCCACGAGATAGCGCTGGAGGCCGCGCTGCTGCTGGGCGACGGGCACGCCGAGGCCCCGGTCCGCACCAGCCTGGCGCTGGCCTATTGGGACCGGCGGCAGTTCAAGAACGCGCTCCCGCACGCCGAGAGCGCGCTGGCGCTCCAGCGCGAGCTCGGCGACCGCTGGGGCGAGGGCAACGCGCTGAACACCCTCGGCCTGGTGCATCGCGACCTGGACGCTCCGGAGCAGGCCGTCGCGTGCCACCGGCAGGCGCTGGCCATCTTCACCGACCTCGGCTACCCCTGGGGGCAGGGCATCGCCTCGGCCGGCATCGGCCGGGCCCTGCTCGCTCTCCACCAGCCGCGGACGGCTCTCCAACACCATCTATCGGCACTCGCCGCCTTCCGCGCGATCGGCAACCTCTGGGGCGAGGGCATCGCGCTGACCGACATGTGCATCACGTACGCCGCGCTGGGCGACCACGAGGAGACGATCCGCTGGTGCAACCGCTCGCTCGACCGCTGCCGTGAGATCGGCGACCGCAACACCGAGGCCCGCACCCTGCACATCCTCGGCCAGGCGCTGGCGGCGACCGGCTGCCCGGTGTCGGCGATCGAGACCTGGCAGCAGGCCCTGACCATCTTCGACCACCTGGCCGACAGCCAGGCGGCGCAGGTACGCGCCGGCATCGCCGAACTGGAGGCGGGCCTCATACTCGGCGCGGACACCGCCCCCTCAGCCTGTTGACCGCCGCCCAGGTCAGGTGGCCGGGCGGAAGGAGCTGTCGGCGCGGAACAGGGTCGTGTCCTCCGCCTTGTCCAGGCGCAGGACGTTGTCACGATGACGGATGAACCGTCCCGGGTAGTTGGCCGACTCCAGCCGTACCGACCCGTCCGCCGTGCCCTGGCGGGCGTGGAAGGTCGCGTCCCGCTTGAACAGCGCGGTGCCGTCGTTGGCGTCGAACCGGACCAGGAAGTCCTTGTGCCGCAGGTAGCGGCCCTCGGAGTCGACGAAGGAGTAGCCCTTGGCGTCGGACAGGCCGGGCACGATCCGCAGGGTGAGCGCGGTCGCCCCGATGCGGCCCGCGGCTTGGATGTACGTCTTCGGGTAGTTGACCGACTCGAAGGTCCGCGAAACGCCCGTCGGTAGCAGCCCGCCCCCGCCTGCGGCCGTGGCCCGGGTGAAGGTCAGCGTGCCGAAGCCGAGGTGGTCGTACTTGGCGCCGCCGTAGTCGCCGCCTCCCCCTTCGGGGGCGAGCCGCTTGCTGTACGCCTCGAGGTAGGGAACCGCCAGCCCGCGACGGACCCCGTAGTGGTTGTGGAGCACCGCCCAGATCGGGTCGTTCGCGCCGCGCCCCGCCGCGGCGACCTCGGTCTGCTCGCGGGGTGCGCAGTTCTGCCCGGTCCCCCACTTGTACGTGGTGAACGGCACGGTCTCGCCAAGGTTGTACTTGGCGACGTACTGGGCGCCCTTCATGAACCGGTTGTCGGCGTAGCCGTACAGGTCGATGCCCTGGTTCCAGGCCATCTCGCACAGCACGCCCATCAGCCCGATGCCAAGACTGGCGTGGCCCTGGTCGCGGCCGCTCTCCTGCCACTGGCCGAGGCCGCCGGGGTGCAGGAACGGCACCGCGTTCATGATGGCGCCGTTGCCCTTGCCCTGCTTGAAGTACACCACGGCCTGGTCGACCTTGGCCTGGTCGTCGCAGAGGATGCCGATGGCCAGGATGGAGGCCATGGCGCACAGGTCCCAGTTGGCCCAGTAGTTGGTGATGCAGGCGTCGTTGTGCCCCTTCAGGAACTGGTCGTTGAGCGGGTAGAAGACCGTGAGCATCATCTTCTTGAAGCGGTCGAGGTCGAATCCGGGGTAGCCGCGCATGATCTCGCCGACGTTGGCCAGTTGCCAGCCCTGGATTCCGGCCGCGAGGAAGCGGTCGGCGTTGCCCGTCACCGCCTTCAGCGCGGCCGACCAGGCGTTGAGGATGTCGCGGGCGGCGTCGCCGTGGGCCTTCTCGCCGCTGACCTTCCAGCGCAGCGCGTTCTGGTAGGCGGCGGCCACATCGATGGCGAGCTGCACATGGTTCGCGCCCGTACCGCCTCTGACGACCGTCTCGAGCGGGCGCGGCTTCCAGGTGCTCTTGGAGCGGCCGTTGGCCACCAGCTTGTCCCAGCCCGCCTTCCACGGCTGGGCTCCGGCGTTCACCTGGGCCCGCATCCGGTCGAAGTCCGCCTGCGTGTGCAGCAGACCGGGGTGCTTGAGCGCCGCGGCCGAGGAGGCGGCGGCGGGCAGCGCGGGCAGTACGGCGGCGCCCGCGCCCACGGTCACGGCCGCCTTCAGCAGGCTCCGGCGGGAGGGCTGCGTGGTCATGGAGGTCCTTTCTCAGGGGTCACTCTTGTCACAGGAGACGCACGCGGCCGCCGGAGATAACAGAAATCCTCAGACCCGGCTGCGCTGGGGCACCTTGGCGGGGTCGGCGGGCCGCGCTCTGGTGACGTACTGCGGGACGGGGGCGCGGTCGTCGCCGGTGTCGCGGGTCAGGCCGTAGCGGACGATCCCCTTGGCGGGGTCGACGCCGGTGGAGATGTCCTTCCAGACCTCGTCCCAGGTCCTGGGCGCCACGCTGAGGTCGAGGTCCGTGCCGCTCTCGTTGTTGTGGATGGTGACCCGGCCGTCCAGGTAGTAGAACTCGTTCTGCCACATCTGCTGCTGACCGCGGGGCAGCCGGACGAAGCCGACCTCCGGAGCGCCCATCCAGGTGACGCCCGGCGCCTGTTCGTCGTCCATCCGCCGCCCGCCGCCGGAGGCGACGTGGAACAGCTTGCCCTTCAGCCCGGTCCAGGTGGCGGGCCGGAAGTCGCCGATCCGGCTGCGGTAGAGGATGCCCCACCGGACTTCGAGGTAGCCCTTGCCGGTGATGGTGATGTAGTCGCCCCGGTGCGTCATCTGCGGGGCGCCGCCGTACCTGGAGTAGCCGTGCTTCCCGCCGATGGCCAGCGTGCCCGCGGCGCGCCGGGGCAGCGGGGCGGGGCGCCGGTTCCTGGGTGGCGCCTGGTCCGCCGTGTCGATGGTGCGGCCGTACAGGCTGACCGGACGGCGCTTCGTCGGTGTCGGTGTCGGTGTCGGCGTCGGCTTCGGTTTCGGCGACGGGCGGGTCGGGCGCGGGGAGGACGCGGGCGCGGAGGTGGCGATCAACGGCGCGGCCCGCGTGGGAGGTGGCTCGGGCCGCAGGTTCTGGACGACCACCGCGCCACCGGCGATCAGCGCGGTGCTGACGGCGGCGATCGCGATGGGCTTGACGGCCAGCGAGGAACCCGCCGCACCGGCCGCCACCTTGCCCTTGGCGATCAGGCCGCCCTTCAGCGCCGGTACGGCGGCCGTCCGCGCCAGCTCCAGCAGCCCCGCCGCGACACCCGCCGGAATGGCCACCAGGCCCAGGCCCGCCAGCAGCCGGTCGGCCGGGATCAGGTCCGAGAGCTGATCCGTGCAGGTCTGGCACTCCCGTACGTGCCGCGACAGCCGCTTGCGCCAGAGGGGCGACGGCGTACCGTTCCAGCCGTCGGCCACGTACGCCAGGCCGGCGCAGCGGGACTGGGCCGAGAGCGCGCGCACCACCGCGCGGGCCGACTCCAGCCGCTGCTTGACCCGCTGCACGCGGACGGCGGCGTGTTTCTCGTTCAGGTCCAGCCCGGCGGCCAGCTCCGGCCGGGTGAGCTCGTCCGCGACCTCCAGCCACCACAGCGCGAGCACCTCGCGGTCGTCGTCGTCGAGCCAGCGACCGGCCTCCGCGGTCTCCTTGCGCTGCCCGGACAGGCCGAGCCGGGTCACGGTGAGACCCGCGAAGTCGGCACCGGCGTCGGCCATGCCCAGCGCCTCGTCGAGGGCGGCGGGAGTGGTGGCGGTCGCCCGCCGCCAGTCCCGCACCTGGTTCATGGTGATGGCGACCAGCCAGGATCGGAAGCTCCTGGGGTCGCGCAGCCCGGACACCCCGGTCACGACCCTGGCCATCGTCTCCTGCACGACGTCGTCCACGTCCGGGTGACCGTTCATGGCCCGCCCGGCGATGTTGTACACGAGCTGCAGATGGCTCCTGACCAGCTCGTCGACCGCTCCGTGATCGCCCGCCCCGGCCGCCAGCACCGTTTCGACCTCGTACGTCGACCGCGCGTACATCCATCACCCCGATCCGGAGCCTCCGATGCTCCGACCAGGAGACGGGAACATCACCACTGAAATAACACAAAACAGTGATTGTTCCAGTTTGTCGCTTATGTGGCGCTGAAGACCGTCACATACCTTCCGGATGTGGGCCCCACACGGGTACGGCCTGCGCCAGGATCGCGTCGATCGTGCGCAGGTCGGCCTCGGAGAGCCGGATGCCGGCCGCCGGGGTGGTGCCGTCCAGTTGGGCGGGCCGGCGCGCGCCCACGATGGCGACGTGGACGGCCGGATCGGCCAGCGTCCAGGCGACCGAGAGCTGCGGCAGGCCGATGCCCCACTCCCGCGCCGCCTGCTCCAGCCGCCGCACCACGGCGAGGTTCTTGCCGAAGGCCTCGCCGGTGAAGTCGGGGCTCTTGCTGCGCCAGTCGTCGGCGTCGAAGGTGGTGAACTCGGTCAACCGGCCGGAAAGCAGTCCGTGGGCCAGCGGCCCGTACACCAGCACGCCGATGTCGTGCGCGGCGGCATAGGGCAGGACGGTTTCCTCGATGTCTCTGCGGAACAGGTGGTACGGCGGCTGCAACGCCTCCACCCGCCCGAACCGCGCCAGCGCCGCCAGCTGCTCGGCGTCGTGGTTCGACACCCCGATGTGGCGGATCTTGCCTTCCCCGACCAGTTCCTCCAGCACCCCGGCGGTCTCCTCCGGTGGGGTGTGCGGGTCGGGCCAGTGCACCTGGTAGAGGTCGATGTAGTCGGTCCCGAGGTTGCGCAGGCTCTCCTCGACACCCTCGCGCAGCCTCTGTCCGCCGGCGTCGCGCAGCAGGCGGTCGCCCTCCAGGCGGAGCCCGCCCTTGGTGGCGATGACCACGTCCTCGCGGCGTGAGCGCTCCCGCAGGGCCTTGCCCAGCAGGCGCTCGGCGAGGCCGAAGCCGTACCCATGCGCGGTGTCGAAGAGGTTGATGCCCAGGTCCAGGGCGTGATGGATGGCGTGTTCGCTTTCCCGCAGGTCGACGGCGCCCCAGTCGCCGCCGAAGGCCCAGGTCCCGAACCCGATCACGGAGACCCGCAGATCGGTCTGTCCCAGTCGAACCTGTCGCATGCTGCTGCCCTTTCTGTCGTCTGTTCGGCGAGCTCGCCGTCGGCGGTCAGGAAAGAGAGGTCCGGTCCTTCACCGCCGTGGAGCGGTCATACCGTCAAGCCTCGCGCTCAGACGGCCGCCGGGCATTGCGGGTGGCGCCCGGATCGGCTTCCAGGTGGCTGCAATCGCGGGCTACCTGCTGGCCGCAGGGTGCCGGCCCGTGTTCGTACGCGTAGCGCAAGACGGGACAGAACCCGCTACCCTGCTGCCGCGTGTCATCAGGACCAAGCGTTGGAGCAGGGAGGGCGATGACACACCGAACCCCGCTGGATTGGCCCGGGACAGAGGATCAGCTACCACCGGACACGTGGGGGCGCAAGCCCGGCCGCGAGTCGTGGCTGCCGTGGTCGTTCGTCTTCCTGATCGCGCTCCTCGTGGCCGGCCGAGTTCTGCTCGCGCCATATCTGACGGCGCCGGCGCTGCAGACGTGGGCCACCATCTTCGTGGCGGTGTGCGTGCAGGCCCTGCCGTTCCTGGTGTTCGGGGTGGCGTTGTCGGCGGCGATCACCGCTTTCGTGCCCGCCTCGTTCTGGGTCAAGGCCCTGCCGCGCAAGACCTACGCGGCGGTGCCGGTGGCCGGGGTGGCGGGCGCGGTGCTGCCCGGGTGTGAGTGCGCCTCGGTGCCGGTGGCCTCCGGGTTGATGGCGCGGGGTGTGGAGCCGGCCGCGGCGCTGGCGTTTCTGCTCGCCTCGCCGGCGATCAATCCGGTCGTGCTGGTGGCCACCGCGGTGGCCTTCCCTGGTGATCCCGCGATGGTGGTCGCGCGGTTCGGCGCCTCGCTGGCTGTGGCGGTGCTGGCCGGTTGGATCTGGGCGCGGTGCGGGCGCAGCGAGTGGCTGCCGGTGCCTCGCCGTACGGCGGCGCCCGGGCAGGGCAAGGGGGGCGCCTTTCTGGACGCGATGTGCCATGACCTGCTGCATACCGGCGGGTTCCTGGTCATCGGCGGGCTGACCGCGGCGACGCTGAACGTGGTGGTCCCCCGCTCATGGCTCACCTCCGTGGCCGGCGTTCCGGTGGTGTCGGTGCTGGTGCTGGCGCTGCTGGCGGTGCTGCTGTCGATCTGCTCGGAGGCCGACGCGTTCGTGGCCGCCTCGCTGACCGCCTTCTCCCCCACGGCCAAGCTCGCCTTCCTGGTGGTGGGGCCGATGGTCGACCTGAAACTGATCGCGTTGCAGGCGGGGACGTTCGGGCGGGCCTTCGCCTGGCGCTTCGTGCCGCTGACGCTGACGCTGGCGATCGGCGTCAGCTTCGTCACGGGATGGGTGCTGCTGTGAAACGCCAGACGCAGAGCCTGATGCTGCTGATCCTCGGCGGCGCGCTGCTGAACATCTCCGTCTTCTCCGGAACGTACGTCAACTACGTCAAACCGGGCTTCCGGCCCTTGCTCATCGGAGCCGGCGCGGTGCTGGTGGGCCTCGCCCTGGTGACTCTCGTCCTCCAGTGGCGCAATCACAACGAGCACGCGCAGGACCAGGGACACGGCCACGACCACGGGCATGGGCCGCGAGTGGCGTGGCTGCTGGCCGTGCCCGTGTTCGCCATCGTGCTGGTCGCGCCGCCCGCGCTGGGCTCGTTCGCGGCAGGGAGCGAGGACGACGCGCCCGCGCCGCGCCCGCCCACCCCGGTGGCCTACCGGCAGCTCTCCGTCGGCGTGCCCGAGCTGACGCTCGGTGAGTTCATCGGGCGGGCCTACGATCCGGCCGGTACGTCGCTCGCGGGGCGGCAGGTCAAGCTGACCGGCTTCGTGGTGCCGTCGAAGAAGAAGAACCGCTGGTACGTCACCAGGATGCAGATCAGTTGCTGCGCCGCCGACGCACTCGCCCTGAAGGTCGCGGTTCAGGGCGTGCCCACGCCAAGGGAGAACTCCTGGGTCCAGGTCACCGGCACCTGGATCCCTTGGAAGGGCAAGATCCCCAACGGCTACGTGATCCCTGACATGTCCGCCACCGACGTCACGAAAATCGACCAGCCCGCGGAGCCGTACGAGTAGTACATCGTGAAATGTGCTGGATTGTCGGCAGGATTCTGGCAACTCGATAGGGTTCTCGGCCGCGTGATCGCTGGTTACACTCCGGTCGGAAACCGAGCCGCCCCACAAGGGCGGCCCGTCAGCTCGTCACCCACCGGGGAGGGTTCAGTGATCTCTCCGGTGTGCCTCGACGCAGGGTGACCTGATGCCTCCTGGGCGGCGTGGTGAGTCCGTGCAGCCCCTCGACGAGGAGGATCTTGTGTTATCCAGTCCCCGCTTATCCCGCGCGCGGCGGCTCGCCTCGGTGGCCATTGGATTGAGCATGGTGGTGGTCATGAGCCCTGCCGCAGCGCGGGCCACGCCCACGCCGGCTCCCTCGAGCACGAAGTGGCAGGCCACTCCCGTCACCGGCGCCCAGCTCGTCGAGGGCGCCAAGTCCCCGACGGGCAAGCTGGCCAAGAGCGACCAGGCGCTGC
This sequence comes from Nonomuraea sp. NPDC026600, assembly GCF_040638335.1. NCBI lineage: Bacteria > Bacillati > Actinomycetota > Actinomycetes > Streptosporangiales > Streptosporangiaceae > Nonomuraea > Nonomuraea sp. NPDC026600. The sequence continues at coordinate 91,337 of NZ_JBEZYD010000008.1, read as the reverse complement.
TGCGGGTCACCTCGCCCGCGCTGATCAACATCATGGTCAAACTGGACTACGACTCGCTCGCCGCCTACCGGGGCGGACTGCCCGGCCTGCCGGGCACCAGTCCCGCCGTCACCGGCAAGGCTCTTGACACCAGAAGCGCCGAGGCCAAGAAGTACGGCCAGCACATCGAGAGCGTTGAGAAGGAGTTCCTGGGCGAGCTGGCGAGCAAGGTCCCCGGAGCCGTCGTGGGCCAGCGGGTCCGGACGGTCTATGGCGGCATCGCGCTCAGGATTCCGGGCAACAAGGCGGCCGAGGTGTTGAAGCTGCCCGGCGTGGTCGCCGTACAGGAGGACAAGCCGCAGCAACTCCTCACCGACTCCAGCCCTCAGTTCATCGGCGCCAACACCATCTACAACCAGCTCGGCGGCAGCAACTCCTCCGGCAAGGGTGTGATCGTGGGCGTGCTGGACTCCGGCGCCTGGCCCGAGCACCCCTCCTTCGCCTCCCCCAGCGGCCTGCCGGCCCCCGCTCCGACCAAGGACGGCACGGCCCGGGTCTGCAACTTCGGCGACAACCCGCTGACCCCGGCCAGCGATCCCTTCACCTGCAACAACAAGCTGATCGGCGGCCAGCCGTTCCTGGAGACCTACAACGCGGTCTTCGGTGGCGAGGTCTATCCCGACAGCGCTCGTGACTCCAACGGCCACGGCACCCACACCGCCACCACGTCGGCCGGCGGCCCGGTGGCCGACGCGAACCCGCTGGGGATCAGCCGCGGCCCGATCCACGGCATAGCGCCCGCCGCCGAGGTCTCGGTCTACAAGGTGTGCGGCGCGGAGGGCTGCTTCCCCTCCGACGCGGCACAGGCAGTGGCACGTGCCATCCTGGACGGCGTCCGCGTCGTCAACTTCTCGATCTCCGGTGGCAGCGACCCGTACAGCGACCCGGTCGAGCTGGCCTTCCTCGACGCCTACGCGGCGGGTGTGCTGGTCTCGGCGTCGGCGGGCAACTCGGGGCCGGGTGCCAACACCACCGACCACCGCAGCCCGTGGGTGACCACGGTGGCCGCGTCCACGCAGACCAGAACGTTCCAGTCCACGGTCACGCTGTCCGGTGGCGGCGCGACGGCGACGATCAAGGGCTCGTCCGTCACCTCGGGGGTCGCCTCGCCGCTGCCCGTGGTGCTGGCGTCCGCTCCCCCGTACTCCAACGCGCTGTGCGACACCCCGGCACCGCCCGGCATCTTCACCGGGAAGATCGTCGCCTGTGAGCGCGGCCCGAACCGGGTGTTGAAGAGCTTCAACATCAGGCAGGGCGGCGCCGCCGGGATGATCCTCTACAACGCCTTCCCGTTCGACGTCTTCACCGACGCGCACTGGATCCCGTCGGTGCACGTCGACAAGCCCGACACCGACATCCTGATGAGCTTCCTGACCGCGCATCCGGGCGCGACCGCGTCGTTCACCCAGGGGGTCAAGGCGAGCTGGCAGGGCGACGTGATGACGTACTTCTCCTCGCGCGGCCCCGGCGGCGACTTCCTCAAGCCGGACGTCACCGCGCCCGGCCTGCACATCCTGGCGGGCATGACCCCGACTCCCGAGGGGCCGCTCGAAGGGCCGCCCGGCAACCTCTACCAGGTCATCCAGGGCACCTCCATGTCGGCGCCGCACGTGACCGGCGCGGCCGCGCTGGTGTTCGCCCTGCACCCGACCTGGACCCCGGGACAGGTGAAGTCGGCTCTGGAGACCACGGCCAAGACCGGGGTCACCAAGCCGGACCGCACCACCGCCGCCGACGCGTTCGACATGGGCGGCGGACGGATCGACCTGACCAAGGCCGGTGACCCCGGACTGACCCTGGACGAGAGCGCGGCCAACTTCGTCGCCTCGGCCGCCGACCCGCTCAACCGGATCGACCTCAACCTGCCCTCGGTGAACGCGCCGACCATGCCCGGCATCATCAACGCCAAGCGCACGGTCACGAACACCACCAACAAGACGCTCACGTTCACCGCCTCGGGCACGACAGTCAACGGCGCCAACATCACGGTGCTGCCGGCACGCTTCACCGTCGCGCCGGGCAAGAGCGCCAAGCTGAACGTGATCATCACCGCGCCGGATCTGCCCGACGGGCAGTACTTCGGCCAGGTGGACCTCAGGCAGGTCGGCGGCTCGCGTGCGCTGCACCTGCCGGTGGCGTTCTTCCGCCAGGAAGGCATCGTGCCGGTCGACCAGACCTGCGCGCCGTCCACCATCCCGAAGAACACCGGCGAGTCCACCTGTACGGTCACTGTGCAGAACAACAGCCTGGCCAGTGCCGAGGTGACCGCGCTCAGCACGCTCGACGCCCGTCTGCGGCTGAACAGCGTGACCGGGGCCACCAAGATCGGCACCCAGATCGCGACGACCAAGGTGACGCTGGCCGGCCAGCAACCCGCCAAGCCGACCATCGCGCCGGGCGTGGGGCCGGCCGGATATCTGCCGCTGGACATCTTCGGCATCGCACCGTTGCCGATCGGTGACGAGCAGGCACTGAACTTCACGGTGCCCGCCTTCACCTTCGCCGGCAAGTCCTACACCAGGATCGGCGTGGTCTCCAACGGCTACAGCGTCGCCGGCGGCAGCAACGGATCCGACGACATCGCGTTCCTCCCGCAGACGCTGCCCGACCCCGCGCGGCCGAACGCCGTACTCGCCTCCTACTGGACCGACCTCGACGGCACCGGCGCCCCCGGCGTCTTCGCCGGGATACTGACCGACGGCGTCAGCCGCTGGCTGGTGCTGGAGTGGCGGGTGAACACCTTCGGTACGACCAGCACCAAGGTGTTCCAGCAGTGGATCGGACTCAACGGAGTGGAGGACATCAGCTACGCCTACGACCCGGCCAACCTGCCGGGTGACGCCCCCGCCGGCTCCGGCCTGACCGTGGGCGCGGAGAACGACGAGGGTACGGCGGGCGCCCAGATCAGCGGTCCGCCCACCGAGGACCTGGTCGTCACGAGCACCCCCGGCGCGCCCGGTGGCACTCTGACCTACTCGATGAAGATCAAGGGGGTCAGCCGCGGCGTCGGCAACGTGACGACGGGCACCTCGACCCCGCAGGTCAAGGGGATCACCGTCGAAGTGGACAAGATCACCGTCCAGTGACCCGCCAGTGATCCGACAGAGCCGCGGGCGGTCCGACCGCCCGCGGCTCGCGGATATTCGGTCGCTGAAATCGCGCTGACTGTTCACACTGGCGGAATGAGTCGGACGGTCAGTGCATGGGTGACCTCGGGTGCGGACTACCTCGGCGTCATCGGGCCGTTCGCGGTGGACGTGCCGTGGTGGGCGGAGGTCGAGCCGGTCGTCACGTACCTACAGCAGGCGCTGGAAGCCGAGGTACTGGTCCTGCGCCTCCTGCACGTCTACGGCGGGGAGGGCGCCCGTGACGGTCACGTCACCTACCATGTCGAGGCCCTCCAGCGCCCCGTGGCCGGACTGCTGACGCGACACCGCATCGATGAGGCCGCACTGACCAGGCCGGAAAGGCTGCGTTCGCCGTGGGCCCGCGTGGAGGGTCTGAGGGAGGTGTTCGGATGGGCGGCGGATCTGCTGGCCGCCGCGGGGCGTCCGGTGACCGGGCCGATCCGGCAACGCAAGACCTGGAACCTGGCTGGGCTGTTTCTCCTGCCCACCGATCAGGGCCCGGTCTGGCTGAAGACCACGCCGCACTTCGCCGCCGACGAGGGCGCCGTCATCGGCGCGTTCGCGAACCTGGACCCCGGCCTGGTGCCCACGGTCAAAGCGGCCGGACCGGGCCGGGTGCTGCTCGAACACCTGCCCGGCCAGGACTGCTGGGACGCCTCCCCCCAGGCCATCACCAGCGCGGTGACCCGCATGGTCGCCGCGCAGGCCGCGCTCGCCGGTCAGCTCGGGCTCGGGCTGCGGGACCTGCGCGGGCCCGTCATCGCCGACCAGGTCCGCGACCTCCTCGCCGGCCAGGTCGGCCGCGAGCTGACCGCCGAGGAGCTGGCCGGGGCCCACCGGCTGGTCGACCGGTGGCCCATGCTGGATGACTGCGGCCTGCCCGACACGATCGTGCACGGCGACTTCCACTCGGGCAACTGGCGCGGCGACGGCGGCCCGCCGGTCGTGGTGGACTTCGCCGACGCGCACCTCGGCAACCCGGTGCTGGACGGGCTCCGGGTCTGCGACTTCCTGCCCGAGGCCAAACGGCCGACCGCGGCCCGGGCCTGGATCGACGCCTGGACCTCCCAGGTGCCGGGCTGCGATCCGGCCCGAGCGCTGTCCGTCGCCGAACCGCTGGCACACCTGGCCTACGCCGTGCGCTACCAGGAGTTCCTGGACGGCATCGAACCGTCGGAGCGGATCTACCACCTCGGCGATCCCGCCGCCTCCATCCGTGCCGCCTTACGCGTCAGACAGCTCTGGCCTCAAGCAGGCTCGCTCCCGCGTCCAGCTCGATGACCTCCGCCAGCTCCAGGTCGGCCTGCTGGAACAGGCTCGCGTACTCCTCCCGGCTCCGCTCGAGGCCGCCGTTGAAGATGGCCAGCATGCGCATGTCGAGGTCCTTGCCCGCATGCGGAGCATCATCGTCGGGCAGTGCCGACTCCAGGAGCAGCACGCGGCCGCCGGGGTTCATCGCGCGGCGGACATTGCGCAGAATCCGTACGGCGTCGCCGTCGTCCCAGTTGTGCAGGATGTGGGCCAGCAGGTAGGCGTCCGCGCCCGCCGGCACCGAGGCGAAGAAGTCGCCGGCCACGACCTCGCACCGATCGGCCAGGCCCTCCACGGCCAGCAGTTCCCTGGCCAGGTCCGTCACCCGGTCGAGATCGAAGAGGATGCCGCGCATGTCCAGATTGGCGTGCAGGACCGCGGCCAGGATGTGGCCCCTCCCCCCGGCGACGTCCACCAGGGAATCGACACCCGCGAAGTCGTACCGCTTGATCAGGCCTTCCGTGAACGGGATGGCCCTGGTGGCCATATGGGTGTCGAACATGCGGCCCATTTCAGTATTTGCCGCCAGACGCTCGTACAAGTTGCCGTATTTCGTGACGAATGCCGAGCTGCCGTCCCGCACCGTGTCCGGCAGGTTGCCCATCGCGTACCAGAAGCTCTCTTCGCCGAGCGTGCGGATCGAGGTCCGGATCGAGCCGGGGACGTCGGAGCGGAGCGCGGTGCCCATTTCGGTCAGGTCGTAGCCGTTGGCGCCGGCACTGCGGACGACCCCGATGCCCGCCGCCTCACGCAGGACCCGGCGCAGTGAGGGGGCGTGCGCCCCGCATCTCCTGGCCAGTTCATCGGTGTCGAGCGGCCCGTCCGCCAAGTGGTCGGCGACGCCCAGCTCCGCCATGGTCAGGAGAGCCGCGAAACGCGAAAGGTCGGCAATCGCTCCCCAGAGGAGGCCGTCGGAGTGCGGCATGTGTTGTCCCTTCCAAGATGAGGTCATGGCGTCCGGGTGGCCTGCCTGTGCCAGACAAGCAACCGGCGCTCTGCGAGCACGAAAAGCGAGTTCACGATGAAGCCGAGCGTCCCCAGCAGGGCGATCGTCGCCCACACTCCGGATGCGTCGAAGCTGCGCTGCGCGATCAGCATCTGGTAGCCGATGCCGTCCGTACCGCCGAACAGCTCGGAGATCACCATGAGAATGAGCGCGAGCGACAGGCTCAGCCGCAGGCCCGCGAAGATCTTTGGTGAGGCGGCGGGGATGACGACCCGGCGCAGGCGCTGCGCCCTCGACAGCCCGAAGACGGTGGCGGTCTCGGTGTAGGTCCGGTCCACCGTCCTGGCCCCGTCCATCGAGTTGAGCAGCACCGGCCAGATGACGCCGGACACGATCGCGGTGAGCTGCGTCTGCAGGCCGGCGTGGAACAACACGAGGAACAACGGCAGCAGCAGTGGTGGCGGGATGGCGCGGCCGAACTCGATCAGCGCGTTCACGTAGTCGGCCGCCACCTGCGAGCGCCCCAGGAACACTCCCAGGAGCACTCCGATGAGCGCGGCCAGGATCCAGCCGGAGAACATGCGCCCCAGGCTGGGCAGGATGTTGGCGATCGCGTCGTCCGTGAGGAACAGTCGTGCTGCCGGCCCGGAGAACCACAGCTCGTACATCCGGGCGACGATCGTCGTGGGCGGCGGGTAGTCCTTGTTCCCGAGCTGCCGCGAGACGAGCTCCCAGAAGACGATGACGGCAAGGATCACCCAGGACCTGGCGAGCCACTTCACGACACCGCCCCCGTCCGCACCCGGCGCCAGTGGAACAGTCGGCGCTCCGCCGCCTGCAACGCCAGGTTGGCCAGCAGGCCGAATGCGCCGGCCCAGAAGGTGGCCGCCATGGTGAGGTCGGTCCTGTTCCCGCTCCCCGCCTGGATCACGAAGACCCCCAGGCCCGCGGCGCCTCCGGCGAGCAGCTCGGCGCTGACGGCGATGATCAGCGCGATCCCGGCGGCGACCCGGATGCCGGTCGCGACGAAGGGCGCGGCACTCGGCAGGCTCACCCTGCCGAGCACGGCCAGCCGCCCGAATCCGAAGCTGCGCAGGGAGTCCTTGGCCAGCGGATCCACGTCGTGCATGCCGTACAACGTGTTGATCAGGATCGGCCAGACGGACGCGTACACGATGACGGAGACCTTCATCAGCTCATCCACCGGGATCAGCAGGATCGCCAGCGGGATGATCGCGACCGAGGGGATGGGCCGCAGGAACTCGAGCAGGGGCCGGACGGCGCGCTCCATCGGAGTCAACGCGCCGAGCAGGACTCCCGCCGAGACGCCCACCAGCACCGCGATGAGCAGTCCGAGCGCCCAGTTCGTGAGCGTGGTGAGCGCTCCCAGCAGGAACTCTCCGTCGGCCAAGAGGCGCACCGCCTCGTACAGGACGACCGAGGGCGCCGGGAAGTCCACGTCGTCGCTCAGCCCGAACCGGATGACCAGCTCTCCGACGACAAGAAAGCCCGCGGCGCCGATGACGCCGCGGAGCAGTCGTGCACGGGTCATCCGGCCGGCGGTGCCACGATGATCGAATTCACGTCGATCGGGCTCTTGAGGTATTGGTACTCGACCATGAGGTCGACCACTTTTTGCAGCCGGTTGGCGCTCAGCGCGCTCGGGTAGGTGCCCAGCGTGATGACCGAAGCGGTCTTCGCGTCGATCTTCGTGTACGTGGGCAGCATCGCTTCGATCTCCTTGCGGTTACTCGATGCGAGGGCCTGCGCCTTGGCGACCGCACGTTGGAAGGCGGCCATCGTCTTCGGGTTCTTCTTCACCCACTCGTCCGTGGTCATCCAGCCCGCCATCGGCAGGTCTTCGGCCTCGCCCGTCATGGTGTCGGCCAGCGTGCGGAAGCCCAGCTTGCTCTCGTTGGCGGTGATGAACGGCTCGGGAGTCCAGCAGGCGTCACCCTGGCCGGTCGCCAGCGCGTTGCCCATCTCGGGGAACGGCTTCTCGGCGAACTTGACGTCCTTCTCGGTGAGGCCCGCCACCTTCAGCTGCGTCGTCACGGCCAGCGTGCCGACGTTCCGAAGATTGTTGATCAGGACGGTCTTTCCCTTGAGGTCGGCGACCTTTTTGATCGGCGAATCCTTCGGAACCATGATGGCGAAGGCGTTCGGACCAGCCTGGTACATGTCCGCCACCACCTTGAGCTTCTCACCCTGGCTGACGGCCCCAAAAATCGAGACGTAGTTGTTCTGCATGATGTCCAGCTGGCCGTTCTTGACCTGCGGGAGGGACGACGCGCCGCCGGCGATGATCTGGGGCTTGACCGTCAGGCCCTCTTCCTTGAAGAAGCCCTTGGCGTTGGCGATATAGATCGCTACAGAGTCGGGAATCGGCAGCGCGCCGACCGTGATGACGGTCTTCTCTAAGCCCTTGCTATTAGCCGACGATTCAGGAGAGTCGCTGTTCCCACCACAGGCGGTAAGAGTGAGAGCGACTGCTGCGCCGAGAGTGAGCGCGCGACAGCGCAGTGTGCGGGTCATCGGGGGGTTCTCCTACAGGGGAGGCGTCTCAAGATCCGGCATCAGCGACACCGAGCGTGAAGCGTACAGGAGGGTAGATCAAAGCTGAAGCGCAATGCCACGCATATCCGAGTTTTTCAATGAAAAGCAATATATGGGGTTGATGTATGGCGAATGCCCTTAGCGCGCCGTTGATGATCTTGTGTCCGGATTGCCCCGATTCTAGCGTTCCACCCGCCCAAAATTAATATGCTTGAAGAATCAACGACAAAATGGACCGATTGAAATCTGTGAGGCGTTGGCTAACGCGTGAGGTTCATGCTCAAATTGGGCCCAAACTTGCCTGTGGTCATTCATCGGTGTGACCAAGTCCCCTGAAGCAGGCCACGCGAGAGGTTGCCACTAGTGAGGACATCGACGACCAAACATGGTCGTGTCGGGGCCCCCGCTCTGCCGGGTCAGTCCGTGGCTGACGAGAAGTCCGCCGAGCCGGTACCCACCCCCGGTAGCGTGATGGCCCTCCGCAATTGGCGGGTACGAACTCGCCTCATTTCCCTCATCGCCATTCCCACCCTGGTGGCCGTGGTGCTGGGCGGGCTACGCGTCACCACCTCGGTCAGCAGCGCACAGCAGTATGAGCACATCAGCAACGTGAGCTCCCTCGTCGCGCAGCTCGGTGAGCTGTCCCGCGAGATGGCGCTCGAACGTGACCTCTCGGCGCAGTTCGTCGCCTCCAACAGGGCATCGGCCGAGAAGGAGCAGCTGTCGGCCCAGCAGGACATCGTGAACGCCAGCGTGAAGCGCACGGGCGCGGCGGCCGCGGCAGCCGAGGACTCATTGTCCGATCTCGGCCGCAAGAAGCTGACCACCCTGCGCACCAGGTTGACCCAGCTCACCTCGCTGCGAGCCACCGTGTCCGGCACGCAACTGCCGCCGCTCCCGACGATGGCGAAGTATTCCGAGGCCATCGCCGAGATGCTGCAACTCTACGACGAGGTCACGCAGGGCTCGACAGACGAGCAGCTCATCTCCACGACCGCGGCCCTGCGAGCCATGGCCCGCTATGAGGAGGAGACCTCCAAACTGCGGGGCCTGCTGATGATCGCGCTGGTCAGGGGGTCGTTCGAAGAACCCGAGTACAAGGCGTTCCTCGATGCCCGCTCAAGGCGCGAGAGCGAACGCACCTCGTTCCGCACCGTGGCCACCCTCGCCCAGCGGCAGTTCTTCGACAACACGGTCGCCAGCGTGAAGGTCGGGCGGGGCGAGTTCTACATGAGCAGGGCCGTGTTCCTGACCAACTCGGGCCTGTCCCTGCGGCGGCTCGACACCTCGACCAACGACGACGTCGCCCGCTGGTTCGAGTCCATCAGCGACGCCGTCGACAGCGCGCACACCGTGCAGAAGGCGCTGTCGGAGCAGGTCACCACCATCACCACCGACGTCCAGAGCAATGACCAGTACGTGGCCGTGCTCAACATCGCCCTCGTCATCACCCTGATCATCCTGGTCCTCGGCATCACCGCCGTCATGGCCCGCTCGCTCGTCCGGCCGCTCAGGCGGCTGCGCGGAGACGCGCTCAAGGTCGCCGGCCAGACGTTGCCCGAGCTCGTGCGGCAGCTCCGCGCCAGCGAGGTCAGCGCGGACGAGTTACAGGTGCCGCCGATCGGCGTCTCGTCGAAAGACGAGATCGGGGAGGTGGCGCGGGCGTTCGACGAGGTACACCGCGAAGCCGTACGGCTGGCGGGCGAGGAGTCCAAGCTCCGGACCAACGTCAACGCGATGTTCGTCAACCTCTCCCGCCGAAGCCAGACGCTGGTCGAGCGGCAGATCACCCTCATCGACGGTCTGGAGCAGGGCGAGCAGGACGAGAACCGGCTGGCGAACCTGTTCAAGCTGGACCACCTCGCCACCCGCATGCGCCGCAACAGCGAGAACCTCCTGGTCCTGGCCGGTCAGGACCCGCCGCGCCGCTGGAGCCAGCCGGTCAAGCTGATCGACGTGGCCCGCGCCTCCCTCTCGGAGGTCGAGAACTACGAGCGGGTCGTCCTCCAGGTCCCCGACGGCGTGTCCGTCGCCGGTCAGGCCGTCAACGACGTCATCCACCTGATCGCCGAGCTGGTGGAGAACGCGCTGTCGTTCTCGCCGCGCGAGACCCGCGTGACGGTTTCGGGCAGCCGGATCGACGGCGGCGGCGTCATACTGTCGATCACCGACTCCGGCATCGGCATGACCGTGGAGGAGCTGGGCCAGGCCAACAACCGCCTCGTCGACGCGCCCATCGTGGACGTCTCGGTGTCGCGCCGTATGGGCCTGTTCGTGGTCGCCAGGCTGGCGCACCGGCACGGCATCCGGGTGCAACTGCGCCCGCACGGCTCCGGCGGCCTGACCGCCATGGTGCTGATGCCGGAGACGCTGGTGGGCGCGCAGTCACCGGTGCCCGCCTACGCCGGTGTGCCCAGCGGCGCCAGCGAGGAGCCCTACGCCGCGCCGCAGTGGCAGGGGGGCGGCTACCAGATGAGCTCGGGACACCCGTCGTATTCCTCCATCCCGCCTGCCTCGGGCGGTGGCTGGCCCTCGACGCCCCCACGGCCTGTCGACACCGGCCGGACCCCCGAGCCGCGCGCGGACTACGGCACCTACGACTCCGCCGACGTATGGGCCCCGACGAGAAGCCCGAGCAGCCTGAGCAGCCCGAGCAGCTGGTCCGGCGACGGCGGCCTGCCGAAATGGCCCACCGGCGACCAGCCGCAGAGCTGGAGCCGCGGCGACCGCGCGGACGGCCCGTCGCGGCAGAGATATGACTTCCCCGAGAGCGGATCGCTCGCCACCGGCCCGATCCCGACCGTGAAGCCGGCCACCTCGGGTGACGAGTACCTGCCGATCTTCGCGGCGGTGGAGTCGGCCTGGTTCGAGCACGGGAGCGAGTCCAGTGCCAGTTGGGGATCGTCCAACGCCGACGCCGGCTGGAGCGCCGCCGAGACCGTGGTGAAGCCGGTACGAGACGGCGCGACCTCGGCGGGGCTCCCCAAGCGGGTGCCCAAGGCCAACCTGGTGCCGGGCTCGGCCAACACGGACACCGCGCCCAAGAGCGTGGCACCGATGCCGGCGCCCTCGCCGGAGCAGGTGCGCAACCGCCTGTCCAGCTTCCAGCAGGGTTTCCGGGCGGCCCGAAATGACATCAGCTCGGGCAAGGCGCCTGCTGCGGACCCCACGAACAGTGGACAGGGCGCATGACCGACCTGACGTACGTGGCACATGGCCTCGACTGGCTGATCACTGAATTCGTCAGCACCGTCCCAGGCGTCGCCCACGCGGTGGTCGTCTCATCCGACGGCCTGCCGCTCGCGTTCTCGTCGGCCTTCCCCGCCGACCGGGCCGACCAGCTCGCCGCGATCGCCTCGGGACTGGTCAGCCTGACGCAGGGCGCGGCCCGCATGTTCGAGTCCGGCCCTCTCACCCAGGCCGTGGTGGAGATGCAACGTGGGCTGATGCTGACGATGTCGATCAGCGACGGCTCGTGCCTGGCCGTACTCCTCGCGCCCGACTGCGACATGGCGCTCGTGGCGTACCACATGACGCTCATGGTGGAGCGGACCGGCCAGGTGCTGACCCCGGCCGTGCACGCCCACCTGCGGGCCGGCCAGAACAGGTGATGCGGCGGTCAGCCGGGCTGCCGGGTGGGCGCCTGCTCGGCCAGGAATTCTTCCCAGGTCCGGCGGCCGACGGCCCGTTCGGGAGCGAGGTTGGCACCGGCCCGGTACGCGCGGGCGGCCCGGCCCGGGCTGTTGACCGACATGACCAACCGGCGCTTGCCAGTGGCCTTCAGATAGCCGCGGGCAAGCTCCTTCATCGTGTACACGCGCGGCCCCGCCAGGTCGGGCACGAGCCCGGCCGGCCGGCCGAGGGCGAGCTCGACGAGCCGGGCCGCCACCTCGCCGGAGTCGACCGGCTGGAACCGGACACCGCCCCAGAGCGGCATCACCGGCGACTTGGCCATCAGCCCCAGCGTCATGAGGATCCACTCGTGGAACTGGGTGGCGCGCAGCGTGGTCCACGGGATCCCGGACTCGGCGATGACGCCTTCCGCGGCGTGCTTGGCGGCGAAGTAGCCGAACATGGCGCGGTCGACGCCGCTGACGACCGGTACCCGATCGACACCGACGACCGAGATGTACACCAGGTGCCCGACACCCGCGGGAGCGGCCGCCCGCACCAGGTTCCGGGCCTTGTCCTCATCGCCCTTGGCGCTCCCGGCGCAGTGCACGACGGTCCCGACCCCCTTCACCGCGGCGTCGAGCCCCTCACCGGTGCTCACATCGCCGGTCACGAACTCGACGCCGTTCCCGGGCTCGCGGCCGGTCCGGCTGAGCACCCGCACCTCGCGGCCGGTGTTCCGCAGGAGTGGTACGACCAGACGCCCCAGCGTGCCCGTACCGCCGGTGACCAGGATGGGAGATGTCATAGCTGCTCCAAGCTCGTTTCGGACTCCCGGTTTTCGTGGGTCCGCTTGTCCGACACCGCGCGTGGAAGGAATGTGACATCCCCCGAAATAATCAGAGCGTCGACAGGAGTACTAGCGATGCTAGAGTTGGCAGCATGTCGATTCAGGAGCGCCGGGAGCGCGAGCGTGCGGAGCGGGAAAAGCTGATCGTCACAGCCGCCCGCGCGCTGGCCGAGGCCGAGGGCTGGGAGGCGGTGACGACCAGGCGCCTGGCCGAACGCGTCGAATACAGCCAGCCGGTGCTCTACAGCCACTTCAAGGGCAAGGACGCCATCATGGCCGCGGTGGCCCTGGAGGGCTTCGTCGATCTGGCCGCCGACCTGTGCGCGGCCCGCACGTCGGCGAGCGACCCTCGGCACGCCCTCGCCCACGTCAGCGCCGCGTACGCGGACTTCGCCGAACGGCGGCCCGCGCTGTACGACGCCATGTTCAGCCAGACCGTCGACCTGCCCTTCGCCACCCCCCAAGCACCGCCCGCCCTGCACGCCTGCTTCGGCGAACTGAGCCAGGCGCTGTGGCCACATACCGGCGACGACGAACTGGGCACGCTCACCGAGACCCTCTGGGCCGGCCTGCACGGACTGGTGACGCTGATGCGCGGCGGCAGGCTCCCGCCCGAGTACCACGAGCGGCGACTGGCCCTCCTGGTCAACCGTTTCTCACAGCCACCCGGCGATCGCACCTGACCACCCTCATGCCTCGGCGAGCAGCCGTCCCACCCCCGCCTGGCTGAAGACCTCCCGGCAGGCCAGGGCGATCGCGCCGATGATCCCCGCGTCGGCGCCGAGCTGGCTCGGGGTGATGATGAGCTTGCGCGTCGCCAGCGGCAACGCCTGTTCGTAGACCGCCGCGCGGACCCCGGACAGGATCTCGTCCTGCAGCTCGCTCAAGGGGCCGCCGAGCACCAGCATGCGCGGATTCAGCGTGTGGATCAGCATCGCCACGACCTCGCCGATGTCGGCGGCCGCCTGGCGGATTCTGTGCAGCGCGCTGGTGTCGCTGTCGGCCACCAGCCGGGCCAGCTCGCGCGAGGCGTACAGCCGGTCGTCGAACGAGGGCGATGCGATGCCGAGGTCGGCGAGCACCGCGCGATGGCTCGCGACGGCCTCCAGGCAGCCGAACTTGCCGCACCTGCAGACGATGTCGCGCCGCGCGGACGCCCGGATGTGCCCGATGTCGCCGGCCGCGCCGTCGGCGCCGCGATGCACCGAGCCGTCCGCCGTGACGATGCCGGCGCCGATGCCCGATCCGACCTTGATGACCAGCAGCGGCGTGTCGGCCGTCTCCTGGGTCGCCTCGCCCAGGGCCATCAGGTTCACGTCGTTGTCGACCGTGACGGGGGCGCCGAACTGCCCGCGCAGATAGTCCCCGACCGGGTAGCCGTCCCAGCCGGGCATGATCGGCGGGCGCACCGCGCAGCCGCGCTGGAAGTCGACGGGGGCCGGAAGGCCGGCGACGACGTGACGTACCCGGGCCGGATCATGGCCGTGCTCGGCGAGCATCGAACGCAGCCGCCCGGACACCTCGGCCAGCAGCTCCTCGGGACCGCGGTCGACGGGCAGGTTGACGATGTCGCGGCCGATGATGGTGCCGCCGAGGTCGGCGATCGCGAGCTGGGTCGCGGCCACGTCCACGTCGGCCACGGCGATCGTGCCGGCGCGCGGGCTGATGGTGAGCGCCCGGGGCGGCCGACCGCGTACCGACTGGCTCGACTCGGTCTCCTCGACGATGCCGGCGTCGATCAGGCTGTCCACCTGCTGACTGACGGTCGACCGAGCGAGGCCGGTGAGCCGCGCGATCGCCGCGCGGCTGGTCGCCTCGCCGCCGGCGATCATTCCCAGCACCCGGTGCAGCGCGATGGCCACAGGCGCCGGCACGGCGTCGCCGCCGGACTTCCCGTCTTTTTGCATGCGATGAAACTAAAGATGGCATCTTGTGCCTGTCAATAGCCTCAATCATCCTCGGATGTGGCCAAACAGTCTTTTGGAGGTCTGAACGTGGCGCATCCGCGCACTCAAGCCGTCATTATCGGCGCCGGCATGATCGGTACGGTACATGCGGCGGCCATCCGGGGCGTCGGCGCGACCGTGCGGGGCGTCGTCGGTTCCAGCCCGAGCCGTTCCGCCGTCCTCGCCGACGAGTGGGACGTCCCGGTTCGCTATCCGGACCTCGCGGCCGTGCTCGCCGATGACGCGGTGGACGTCGTGCACATCTGCACGCCGAACGCGCTGCACGCCGACCAGGCGGTGGCGGCGTTGCGGGCCGGCAAGCACGTGATCTGCGAGAAGCCGATCGCGACGTCGCTCGCCGACGCCCAGCGGCTCGCCTCGGTGGCCGCCGAGACGGGCCGCACGCTCGCCGTCCCGTACGTGTACCGCTATCACCCGCTGGTCCGTGAGATCCGGGCACGCCGGATGAACGGAGACTTCGGCGCCTGGCAACTGCTGCACGGCAGCTACCTGCAGGACTGGATGCTCGACGCCGGCACCGCGAACTGGCGCGTCGACGCCGCGTTGGGCGGGCCCTCCCGCGCTTTCGCCGACATCGGCTCCCACTGGTGCGACCTCGTCGAATGGGTGGCCGGAGTGCGGTTCCACGAGGTGACGGCACGGCTCGGCATCACCAGGCCCGAGCGCCCCGCGGGCAGCGGCTCGACCTTCGGTCCGGCCAGCGGAACGGCATCGGACCATCTGCGGCCGGTCACGACCGAGGATGTGGCCACCGTCCTGCTGCGGACGGCGGAGGGCGTCCTCGGCTCGCTGACGGTGTCGCAGGTCTCCGCCGGACGCAAGAACCGGCTCTGGTTCGAGCTCGACGGCGCGGCCGGCAGTGCCGTGTTCGACCAGGAGAACCCGGAGGCTGTGTGGCTCGGCGACGCGGAGGGCGCCCGGATCGTCGTACGAGACCCGAGTCAGGGATCGGCCGAGCAGCGCCGGCTGGCCACCCTTCCCGCAGGACACGCGCAGGGCTACGGCGACTGCTTCCGCGCGTTCGTCGACGACGCCTACTCGGCCATGGCCGGCCTGCCGGTCGTGGGGCTGCCGACCGCCGCGGACGGTGTCCGCTCGGCACGGCTGGTCGATGCGGTACTGCGGGCCGACGAGAGCCTCACCTGGACCGTGGTCGAGTGATCACGACGCCAGGATCCATCTAAGGAAGGAACGACAAAACGTGGCAACTCAGCCGCAGCACCACCGCATCGGCATCCTCGGTAGCGGCAACATCTTCAGCCGGTACGTCACCGGCATGGCCCGGTATCCCGAGCTTGAGATCGTCCGCGTCGGCGACATCGACGTCGACCGGGCCAAGCGGGCGGCCGGCGAGCACGGCATCCCGGGCTGGGGGGACGCCGACGAGCTCTACGCCGACGACTCGATCGACATCGTGGTCAACCTGACCCCGCCGGTGCACCACGCGAGCACGATCATGCGGGCGCTCGACGCCGGCAAGCACGTCTACGTCGAGAAGCCGCTGGCCACGACCGTCGCCGACGCGAAGACGGTGCTGGCGGCGGCCGCGGCCAGCGGGCGTGTTCTCGGCTCCGCTCCGGACACCTTCCTCGGCAGCGCCAGCCAGACCGCGCGCAAGGCGCTCGACGACGGGCTGATCGGCGAACCCATCGGCGCGTCGGCGTTCGTCCGGCACAGCAAGGCCGAGACCTGGCATCCGGATCCGCGCTTCCTGTTCCAGGCCGGCGGCGGCCCCGTCCTGGACATGGGGCCGTACTATCTCGCGGTCCTGGTGAACCTGCTCGGCCCCGTCAGGTCCGTGGCGGCAGCCGCCCGCATCGGGGCGCCGGTGCGCACGGTGACCGCGCCGGACCGGGCCGTGGACTCCATCGACGTCGAGGTGCCGACCCACGCCTCGGCCGTCCTTGTCTTCGATTCCGGGGTCATCGGCACGACGCTGATGAGCTTCGACGTCTGGGACAGCGATCTGCCCGCCATCGAGATCTACGGCACCGAGGGGACGCTCACGGTGCCCAATCCCAACCACTTCGACGGTGACGTCCGGGTGCGGCGGCACGGCGAGGCGGACTGGACCGTTCTGCCACCCGTGGTCGAGTTGTTCGGCGCGGTCGGCACCAAGGAGCAGGCCCGTCGCGGGCTCGGCGTACGGGATCTGGCCGACGCGATCGAGGGCGGACCGCACCGCGCCAACGCCGCGTTCGCCTTCCACGTGCTCGAGGCGCTGTCCGCGATCGACGGGCCCGGGCAGGTCACCCGCCTGGAGAGCACGTGCGACCGCCCGGCCGGCCGCTTCGAGAAGTGACCCCACGGGTCGGCCGGGGTCACGGCTCCGCAGGCCGTGACCCCGGCCGGCAGCCGCGCGACGGGGTGAGACTCAGCGCTGGGCGGTGACGTCGATGACGACCTTGCCGGCCGCGTGACCTGCCTCCACCAGCGCGAGCGCGTCGGCCGCCGCGGACAGCGGGAAGACCCGGTGGACGCGGGGATCCAGCTTCCCGGCGGCCACCAGTTCGGCCACGGCCGACAGCGTCGCCGGGTCACCGGTGCGCATCAGCGGGCGCGCGCCGAAGCGGGCGACGGTCTCCTCGTCGGCCACGCTGGTCACCCGCGTCCGGGCGGTGATGACACCGGCGACGCCATCGAGCGCGTCACCACCGGCCAGATCGAGAACCATGTCGGCGCCGGCCGGAAGCAGTTCCTGGAGCCGGCGCGCGACGTCGTCGCGATCGTAGGCGACCGCCGTGGCGCCGAGGGACTCGATGAACGCCCGCTTCGCCGCGCTCCCGGTGCCCACGACGGCGACGCCGCCCAGGACCGCGAGCTGGGCCGCGACCGTGCCGACTCCCCCGCCGGCGCCCAGGACCAGCAGCGTCTGCCCCGGAGCCGGGCCGAGGGCGGCGAGCCCCTCATAGGCTGTCCCGGCCGCGATCGGCAGCGCCGCCGCATCGATGAACGACAGTCCGTCCGGCATCCGCGCCGCCCGTGCCACCGGCAGCAGCGCCAGTTCGGCGTACCCACCGCAGCCGCCGACCGTACTGCCGAGGACCTTGTCCCCGACGGCGAGCTCGACGACTCCTGGCCCGGTCCGCACAACGGTCCCCGCGACCTCACGGCCCAGGGTCGCGGGCAGCGTCAGCGGCAGGAAGGCGCGGTGCATGCCGGCCCGGACCTTCCAGTCCACCGGGTTGACGCCTGCCGCACGCACCTCGACGAGCACTTCGCCCGGTCCCGGCTCGGGCGCGGGAACGTCGAGGAAGCGCTGGAGGTCAGGACCGCCGTAGTCGAGGAAGGCGTATGTGAGAGGCATGGTCCCGGACGCTATCCGCCGCATGCCGGTCGGCGGGACGCGCCGTTTCGGTCAGCGAACCGGCAGGCGGACGGTGATCCAGGTCCACGCGCGGCAGCGCAGGCAGGCGGGCTGTTCCGGTCAGCGAACCGGTGCGGGGGCCTGCCGGAATCCTCCGTCCTAGGGTGTGAGGCCACCACCTGAAAGAACGGTGACGACGGTGCGAATGCCTGGCGATCCCGCGGCCGAACCCGTTCGGCGCTCGGTGAGCATCTCGGCCGTCTTCGGCTACGGACGCGGCGGCCGAGCCGCTCGCTTTATGCCGGAAACAAAACTAAAAGCGGCGGGTTGCGCCTGTCTGAGTCACAAACCATGCTCCTCGCCAGAGGACAAATCGGGCTGACTGTACAATTCCCGACACCTTGGTACACCCCCCGCCCCCAGAATGTCTCGAGGAGTATCGATGTCACTCACGAAGTCCGCCTGGCGACGCCGGCTCGCTGCAGGCGCCACCGGCGCGGCGATGCTCGCGTCCGCCGCCTGCAGTGCCGCCACCCAAGGTGCCATCGGTAGCTCCGCGCCCGCCGGCGCGGCGAGCAAGGGCGGAACCCTCGTGGTCGGGCAGACGACCGAAGCCGAACCGGGCTCCTTCCTCAAGACCTCGTTCGGCAACATCCTGTGGGAGTACGCCGTCTTCGAGACGCTGACCCTCATCGACACCAAGACCGGGGAGCCCAAGGGCGTTCTGGCCAAGTCCTGGACGCTGGCGCCGGACGGCAAGAGCATGGACATCAAGCTCCGCGACGACGTGACCTTCCACAGCGGCCGCAAGCTGACCGTGGCCGACGTCATCTTCGCCATCGAGCAGGTCCAGGACCCGAAGGTGGGGGCGGCGAACCAGTCGATCGCCGCCCAGATCTCCGACATGAAGGCGACGGGCGACTACGAGCTGGCGCTGACCTTCAAGCAGCCGCTGCCGAACGTCTTCGACCTCTTCGAGACCATGCCGATCCCGAACAAGGACGCCTACGCCGACTACGCGGCCGGCACGAAGGTGGACGGCACCGGACGCTTCGAGTGGAAGTCGTGGACTCCGGGCGGCAAGCTCCAGCTCGCCAAGTACGCGAAATACCGCGATGCCCAGAACACCCACCTCGACAACATCGAGATCAACCTCATCAAGGACCCGACGGCGATGGTCGCGGCCATCCGCAGCGGCCGGGTCCAGTACGGCGTCGGCCTGGCCGGGCTGGACGCGAGAAGCCTGAGCCAGCAGCCGGGCTTCGCCCTCGTGTCGTCCGGCGGCGCGGCGATCCCGCTCGGGTTCGACGTGACCAAGCCCCCGTTCGACAACAAGGCCGTGCGCCAGGCGATCCATTACGCGATCGACCGCGACCGCATCGTGCAGCAGGTCGAGGGCGGCCAGGCCCAGGCGACCAACCTGCCGTGGCGGGCCTCCACCATCGGCTACGACGTCACGCAGACCAAGCAGTACACCTACCAGCCGGACAAGGCCAAGCAGATGCTCGTCGCGGCGGGCGTGAAGGCGGGCACGTCGTTCGACGTGACCATGCTGAACACGCCCGAGGCCACCGGAGTCTTCCAGATCGTCAAGAACAACCTGGCGGCCGTCGGGCTGGACGCCAAGCCGGTCATCGCCACGGCCGACTACGACGCCAAGGTCTCGAGCAAGAACATGGGGACGCCCGCCTTCCTGATGATGAACAGCAACGGCCTCTCGCCGGCCAGCGCCGTCGTGAGCCGCCCGGAACTCCAGGCGGACGAGAACATCTCCCACTTCAAGAGCCCCGAGTACACCCGGCTCGTGAAGGCGGTCACCAGCGCCAGCACCACGGCTGACCAGCAGAAGGCGCTGCACGACTACAGCGCCTACTTCGCCGATGAGGCGTTCGTGCTCCCGCTGATCACCCGCCCCACCCTCACGGTGCGGTCGAACGCCCTGAACGACCTCGCACCGACGCAGATGGGATTCCTCGACATCAGCCGGGCGTGGCTGTCCAAGTAATCGACCTTTAGAGCGAGTGGCGGTATCGAGACGATGGTCCGGTTCCTGATACGCAAGATCCCATCAGTGGTGTTCGTGCTCTTCGCGAGCTCGATCGTCGCTTTCGCCCTGCCCCGCCTGGCTCCGGGTGATGTCGCCGTCACCCTCGCCGGCACGGATTCGACCGCGGCCGCCATCGCCGCGATCCGGCAGGAGCTGGGCCTGAACCGGCCCCTGGTGGTTCAGTACTGGGACTGGATCGTCGGGCTCTTCCAGGGAAACCTGGGCGAGTCCTACCTCCTGCGCCGCAGCGTCGCGAGCCTCATAGGCGACCGGCTCGAAAGCACCCTTGAGCTCGCCGCGCTGGCGACGCTCCTGGTCATCCTGATAGGGACGACCCTGGGCGTCGCGGTCGGCTCGACCCGGCGCCGCTGGGCGCGGGCCGGCCTCGACCTGGTCAACAGCTTCTTCATCGCCATTCCGTCGTTCCTCACCGGCTTGGCGCTGATCCTGGTCTTCGGCGTGCTGAACCGCTGGCTGCCGGTCAGCGGCGAGGTCAGCTTCATGGAGGACCCGACGATCGGCTTCCAGTTCCTGATCCTGCCGGCGTTCGCGCTGGCGCTGCCCTCGGCCGCGGTCGTCGCCCGGCTGCTCCAGGCGGAGATGCTCGCCGTCAAGAACGAGGACTACGTCGACCTCGCGCTGAGCAAGGGGGCATCGGCCACCCGGATCACCCTCCGGCACGTGCTGAGGAACAGCGTGGGAACCGCGATCGTGGCCGTGGGGCTCCAGATCGGCAACCTGCTCGCCGGCGCGGTCATCATCGAGGCGATCTTCAACCGCAACGGACTCGGCCAGCTCGCCGTGTCCAGCGTGCAGACCCGCGACTTCACCGTGTTGCAGGTGCTGATCCTCGCTGTCGTCTTCGTGGCGGTGCTCTGTCAGATCCTCACCGAGGTCGTCCTGGCAGGACTTGACCCGCGCATCAAATTGGGAGAGTAGGTATGGCAGACCTTCCGCTGGCACCCTCCGACGCGGCTCTCCCAGAGGCGCGCCGGCGACTGAACCCGACCCTGGTCCGCTACCTGTCGGCACTCCGCACCCCGAAGGGGGTGGTCGGGCTGTCGGTCCTCGTCCTCATGGCACTCGCCGCCCTGCTCGCGCCCGTGCTGTTCCCCGGCGGCTACGATCAGCAGGGGCCTCAGGCGCTGACCGGGATGTCGGGCAAGCACATCTTCGGCGTCGACGAGTTCGGCCGCGACATCTTCGTCCGCAGCCTCTACGGCCTCCGCATCGACCTGAGCCTCATCCTCACCGCGGTCCCCCTCAGCATGGCGGTGGGCACGCTGCTCGGCCTGAGCGGCGTGATCTCCGAACGCCTGGGCGCCGCGGTGCAGCGGCTGCTCGACGTGGTCATCGGCTTCCCGGGCCTGATCCTGGGGATCTGCCTGGTCGCCATCCTCCAGCCGGGCTGGCCGGCGCTCTTCCTCACGATCCTGATCAGCGGCCTCCCCACCGCCGGACGCCTCGCCCGCGGCGCCTGGCTGGCCCAGCAGAGCAGGGAGTACGTCCTCGCCGCCCGGGTGCTCGGCGTCTCACGATGGCAGTTGCTCGTACGCCACGTGCTGCCGAACGCGATGGACGCCATCGTCGTCAACGGCGCCGTCTGGATGGTCGTCGGCGTCTACATCGAGGCCGGACTGAGCATCGTCGGCCTCGGCGTGCAGCCGCCGACGCCCTCGCTCGGTGTGCTGCTGAACAACGGCCTGCGGTTCGTCACCCAGTCCCCCACCTACATCGTCGGCCCGGCCCTGCTGCTCCTGCTGGTCTCGGTCGCCTTCAGCCTTCTGTCGGACGCACTCAACGAGGCGGTGAACCGCCGATGACCTCCACCGAATCGCTGGCACCGGTGACAGCCAAGGACGCGCCGCTCCTGCGCGTCGAGGGCCTGCGCACGGAGTTCCGCTCGAAGAAGGGCGGCATCAAGGCCGTCAACGACGTCAGCTTCGACATCTACCCGGGCGACGTGCTGGGCATCGTCGGCGAGTCCGGTTCGGGCAAGTCGGTGACGGCGCGCTCCATCATGCGCATGCTGCGGCCGCCGGGCGAGGTCGTCGCCGGCTCCGTACGCTTCGGCGGCGAAGACCTGCTCACGCTGCCCGAACGGGAGATGAGGCGCCGCCGCGGCAGCAAGGTGGCCCTGGTCTTCCAGGACCCGCAGTCCGCGCTCAACCCGGTCATGAAGGTCGGCGACCAGATCGTCGAGGCCATGACGGTCCATGGCGTCGGCAAGCAGGCCGCGCGAGCGCGCGCGATCGACCTGCTCGAGCAGGTCGGCATCCCCGACGTCCAGACGAAGATCGACCACTACCCGCACCAGTTCTCCGGAGGCATGCGCCAGCGCGTCGTCATCGCGATCGCCCTGGCGAACGACCCCGCGCTGCTGATCGCCGACGAGCCGACCACCGCTCTCGACGTCACCATCCAGGCCCAGATCCTGCGCCTGCTCGCCAGGCTGCGCACCGAGCTCGGCATCGCCATCGCGATCATCACCCACGACATGGGCGTGGTGGCCGAACTCTGCACGGACGTCGTCGTCATGTACGGCGGCCGCACCGTCGAGAAGGGGACCGTCGAGCAGGTCTTCGAGCAGCCACGCCATCCCTACACCGCGGCGCTGCTGGCGGCCATGCCCCGTCTGGACGACGATCGGACCGGCCGGTCGCTGCCCGCGATCCCGGGAGCGCCGCCCGACCCGGCCGCACCGCCCCCCGGCTGCCCCTTCGCCCCTCGGTGCCGGTTCACCGAGGAGGTCTGCGAGCAGGAACCGCCGGCGTTGCTGCAGATCGGCGGCGCCGGGCAGGCCACGGCCTGCTTCGTCGCCCACCGGGCCGCCGACGTCTCGGCCATCGGCCTCGACCTTTCCGCCCCGGTGCGCGACTCCACTCCGGTGCGGGACGAACCGGCCGCTCCCCCGGCGGCCGAGGCCGTCCTGGAGGTCCGCGACCTGAGAGTCGACGTCGGATCCCGGCGGCGCGGGCTGTTCCACCGTGAACCACCCGTGTACGCGGTCGACTCGGTGAGCCTGTCGGTGCACGCCGGCCGCACGCTCGGGCTCGTGGGCGAGAGCGGCTGCGGCAAGTCGACGCTGTCACGCAGCATCGTGGGCATCAATCGGGTCGCGGGCGGGTCGATCCTCGTCGACGGCGCCGACGTGAGCGCGATGGGCGAGGAGGATCTGACGCGGGTCCGGTCCTCGGTGCAGTACCTGTTCCAAGATCCGTACGCGTCGCTGAACCCGCGCCGCACCATCCGGCAGTCGCTGGCCGAGGCACTCGCGTTCAGAGGCATCGGCGGGCGGGCCCGCGAGGAGGCGGCGCGATCCCTGATGACGCAGGTCGGGCTCCGGGCCGAGCATCTCGACCGCTACCCCCACGCGTTCTCGGGCGGCCAGCGCCAGCGGATCGGCATCGCTCGCGCACTGGCCCGCCAGCCGCGCACGCTCATCCTCGACGAGCCGGTCTCCGCGCTGGACATGTCGATCCAGGCGCAGATCATCAACCTGCTGGAGAAGCTGCAGAACGAACTCGGGCTCGGCTACCTGTTCATCGCCCACGACCTGTCGGTCGTACGTCACCTCAGCGACACCGTCGCGGTGATGTATCTCGGCCGGATCGTGGAGTACGGCGACGCCGCCGAGGTCTACGGCAACCCGCAGCATCCCTACACCGCCGCGCTGCTGTCGTCCTCGCCCATCCCGGCGGTCTCGGCGCGCTCCCGCGAACGGATCATCCTGCCGGGTGACCTGCCCAGCCCCGCGAACCCGCCGACCGGCTGCCGCTTCCGCACCAGGTGCCCGATCGGCCCGCTGACGCAGCCGGATCGGACGATCTGTACCGAGGTCGACCCGCAGCTCACCCTCACCGCCACCGGCCAGCGTGCCGCCTGCCACTTCGCCGGCGAACTCGCGCTCCAAGCCTGACACCGAATACCGGAAGGAACCGTATGCCCGGCACACCCAAGATCGCCCTCAACCCCATCCAGTGGATGGCCAGCGCCGACGGATGGCTGGACCCGTCCTTGGCGCCCGAGCCGAAGGAGCGGCTGTCACTGATCAAGCAGGCCGGATTCGACGCCGTCATGGCCGAGGTCCCGGCCGGCTGGAGCGTGGAGCAGTACCTGGCGCTCCTGGAGGAGACCGGTCTGACGCTCGCGCCCGGCTACTTCGTCTGCCGGTCGGACGGCCGGGACGGCAACGAGGGTGACGTCGTGGCCGGTGCCGCCGAGGTCGCGCGCCAGCACGCCCAGCTCGGCATGACCGAGATCGGTCTGGGGCTCGGCATGGCCAAGGACCGGCCGCGCGTGCTGAACCCCGCCCAGGGCTACGACGCGGACGACTCCCGCGTCGAGGCGGTGACGGCGCTGATCGGGCAGATCTCCGACGCCATGCTCGCCGAGGGGGTCCGGCCGTCGCTGCACCCGCACGTCGGCACGTGGATCGAGACCGAGGAGGAGGGCCGGGCGGTGCTCGACGCCCTCCCGTCGTCGCGGCTCGGCTTCCTCCCCGACACCGGGCACCTGGCGTGGGCGGGCGCTGACGTCGCCCGGTTCGTCAAGGACTACGCCGAGCGGATCCCGTTCGTGCACGTGAAGGACTGCCGGCTCAGCGTCGCCGCCGAAGGCCGCGAGAAGGGGTGGGGCTACCAGCAGACCGTCCTGGGCGGGCTGTGGGTCGAGCCCGGCCGAGGTGAGCTCGACCTCGCCGGCATCATCGGCAACCTGCCCAGCGGGTTCGACGGGTGGCTGATGGTGGAGGTGGACCGTCCCGACATCACCGACCCCTACGAGAGCGCGCAGGTATCGGCCCGCTGGATGCACGGCACGTTCCCGTCGGAGAGCCAGAACTGACGCACTTCGCCGGCGCGGCCCTTTCGGCCGCGCCGGCGATCGGTCACCGGGCGGGCTACATCTTGACGCCGTAGCGTCTCAGCACTCGCCCGGCCACGATCCGCAGGATCCGGTCGTAGACGAAGCCGAGGAGGCCGAGCGTCACGATCCCGACGAAGACCCAGTCGATGCGGCCGTAGTTCCGCGAGGTCCAGATCAGCGCGCCGAGGCCGACCTGGGAGGCGACGATCTCGGCCGAGACGATGGTCAGGAAGCTGTTGCCCATGGCCAGCCGCGCCGCGGTCACGATGTGCGGCACGACCGCCGGGAACACGACGAAACGCAGCACCTGGAGCCGTCCCGCGCCGAGACTCGCGGCGGCACGCAGCTTCGCCTCGTCGATGGCCAGCACCCCGGCGATCGTGTTGAGCGCGACGATGAACACCGAGGTGTAGAAGATGAGCACGACCTTCGACGCCTCGCCGATCCCCAGCCAGACGATCGCCAGCGTGACGAACGCGATCGGCGGTACGAACCGGAAGAACTCGATGTAGGGCTCCAGCAGCACCCGGACGACCCGCAGCCGGCCCATCAGGAGCCCGACCACGACGCCGACGAGCAGGCCCAGCGCCCAGCCGATGAGGATCCGCCGGGATGAGGCGATCACCGAGTTGAGCAGGGTGCCGTCGGCGGCCAGTTCGCCGAAGGCGCGCGCGGTGTCAACCGGTGACGCCAGCAGCGCCGGCCCGTAGATCCACGCGAGCAGTTGCCAGATCGCCAGCCCGGCCAGCAAGGACGCCGCGTAGAGGGCGGCCGTGCGCGGCGCCGTCCGGGACTGGGCTCGGGATGGCCGCAGCGGGGTCAGGGTCGTCACGGCAGGCTCCCGTTCTCGTCGGAGACCTCGTCGAGCCCCTGGTCGCGTAGCGTCTTCCTGACCTCTTCGCGAATGTCCGCACGGAGCCGCGCGGCCAGGTCCAGTGCCTCGGGCGAGGTCGGGTCGCGCGGGCGGTCGAGCTCCACGGTGTAGACGGCCTTGATCGACGCGGCCGGACCGGCGGTCATGACCGCGACCCGATCGGCGAGCAGTATCGCCTCGCCGATGTCGTGGGTCACGAACACCACGGTGCACCCCGAAGTGCGCCAGATCCGATCGGTCTCGCGTTGCAGGACCTCGCGGGTCTGGGAGTCGAGTGCCCCGAACGGCTCGTCCATCAGGATGAGCCGGGGCCGGTTGGCCAGCACGCGGGCGATCTGCACGCGCTGGCGCATGCCGCCGGACAGCTGGCCCGGGAATCGGTCGTGGCAGTGCCCCAGGCCCACCAGCTTGAGGTACTCATCCGCGATCCGGTCGCGTTCGGCCTTCGGCACTCCGCGCATCCGCGGGCCGAAGGTGACGTTCTGCGCCACCGTGAGCCAGTCGAACAGCGCCTCAGTGCCCTGGAAGACCATGCCCCGGTCCGGGCCCGGGCCCTCGACCGGCACGCCGTCGACCGTGACCGACCCCTCGGCCGGCACGTGAAACCCGGCCAGTGCCGACAGCAACGTCGACTTCCCGCACCCGCTGGGCCCGAGCAGGCACAGGAACTCGCCGTCGGCGATGTCCAGCGAGATGCCCTGGACCGCATCGAAGGCGCCGAACCGGATCCCGACCTCATCGAGGCGGACGCCCACGCCCCTGGCCGCGTCGGCCGGCGAGCGGACGACGGGTGCGGCCGCCATCATGCGGCTCCGTGCTTGGCGTACCACCCGGTGAGTACGGCCTTCTTCACGTCCGGCTTGGTCTTCACTTTCCCGCGATCGAGGTAGAACTTCGCGATCGAGTCGTAGACCAGCAGGTCGGCGTCGGTGAGGTCGCGTACCTGGAACTCGATCTCCTTGACCGCCCGCAACGTCTGATCAAGCGGGATCTTGGCTTCCTGCTGGGTGTCCGCGGCCGCCACGTCCGGCTTCGACCGCACCAGGTCGGCGCCGCGGGCGAGCGCGCGGGCGACCTTCGCCGCGACGTCGGTGTGGGCGCCGAGCCAGGTCTCGGTGGTCATCAGCCAGTGCGAGTACTTCCAGCCGTACGCTCCGGTCGTCGAGACGATCGTGTTGCCCTGCTCGACGCCCTTGGTCGGCCAGGGCTCCCACAGGACGTAGGCATCGGCGTCGCCGCGTCGCACCAGCGTGGGGATCTCCGGCGGGCCCGCGGTCACGAACTTCACCGAGGCCGGGTCGATGCCCTTGGCCTGCAGATACTTCACGGCCGAGACCTCGGAGAGCCCGGGCACCACGGCGAACGTCTTGATCTGCTCGGGGGCGGTGATGCCGGATCGGGTGACCACCTTGACGTAGTCGCCGGACTGCTCGTACACCAGCAGGGCCCGGATCGCCGGAATCTGCCCGAGCTTGCCGATCGAGGTGACGTCCGAGCTCGCGGCGAACTGGACCTGATCGGTGGCGAGCGCGTCGACCCCGTCGCCACCGACGGCGAACTGCACCAGTTCGACGTCCACGCCTTCGGCCTTGAACAGCCCTTGGCGCTTGGCCACGAAGAAGGGGGCGAACGACTGATCGATGCCGATCGCTATGCGCACGTGGGGGGTGGAGCCCGATTCGGCAGCGGAGTCGGTCGATCCCGCCGTACAGCCGGTCAGTAGTGCCGTGGCCGCGAACAGCAGCGTGATCGCGCTCGTTCGTACGGTTCTGCGAGGGGACATCGGAGACACCTCGTGATCGTCAGGGGGGTAACGACCCGACGAACGTATGTTCGCGGCGCTGCGCGATCTCCTCGCACGGTTCGCTCAACGGACCCGAAACTCAACTTTAACGGCGGCACACTTCGTCAGTCAGTTGGTCAGGGCGCGGGAGACGGCCGCCGCGCTCGATCGCAGTTCAGGCAGCAGCCTCGTCACCAGGCGGGCCGTCGGCGCGGTGGCCGACACCGACGCGACGACCGTTCCCTCCGCTCCCAGGATGGGCACGGCGATGCTGCCGAAGCCCAGCAAGATCTCCTCCATCTCGACGGCGTAGCCGTGCTCCTGGACAACCGCGAGCTGTTGTCGCAGATCTTCGACGGAGGCGACCGATCGCGGTGTCAGGCGCGGCAAGCCGGTCAGTGCGAGGAGGTGGAGGCGTTCCTCCCTGTCGGGGCACGTCGCGAGCAGGACCTTCCCCGTCGCCGTGCACGATGCGGGCAGCCGTCCGCCCACGCGGGAGTGCGTGTGAATATTCGCCTCTCCCACGACCTTCTCGACATACAGGACGTGGCCGCCGTCGAGGACAGCCAGGTGGATGGCCGCCCTGGTAGCGGCGAACAGGTCGGTGAGGAGGGGGCGCGCCACACGGCGCAGCACCGCTGACACCGGCACCCGCTGCCCCAGCTCGAACATGCGCATGCCGAGCTGGTAGGAATCTCCGCTGCGCTCAAGCAGTCCCCATTGCACCAGCTCTTGCGCGAGCCGGTACGCCGACGCCTTCGGCACCCCTGAGCGCCGGCTGAGTTCGGCGAGCCGGAGGTGGACGGCCCCCGACTCGAATGCCCGCAGGAGTAGCTGGGCCTTGCCGAGGACCGAGTTGGGATATGCCCCGTCATCGCCGGAGCCGGCGAACGCCGCCATGGACATCGCAACTCCTTCACGCCGGTCCGGTCACCGGTCCCCTCCCGTAGCGATCACGGATGGGCCCGGCGAAACTCCGGAGGGGAAAGCCACCTTACCTCCGACACCTCCGACCTGCAGAAGAGGATCTTTTGCGCATCACGCCGCCACTCCGATTCGGGTACGCCGACTCGCCGTTCGGCCAGCTTCACTACGCCGAGCAGGGCACGGGCCGCCCCTTACTGCTCCTGCACCAGACCCCCAGATCCTGGGAGGAGTTCCGGGAGCTGATCCCCCTCCTGGCCCCGCACCGGCGGGTCATCGCCATGGACATGCTCGGTTTCGGAGCCAGCGCGAAAGCCCCGGCGCCCCACACGGTCGAACTGTTCGCGACCGGTGCTCTGGCTCTGCTGGACGCCCTGGGCATCGAGCGCGCCGACCTCCTGGGCCACCACACCGGCGGCGCGGTGGCCGTCGAGCTGGCGGCGTCCGCGTCCGAGCGGATCGGCCGGCTCGTCCTGTCGTCGGCGCCGTGGATCGACGCCCGATACCGCGAGTCCCATGCGAACGGCCCGGGAGTGGACGAGGCCGTGCCCTCACCCGACGGCGACCACCTGCGCAGGCTGTGGCGGCTCCGGCAGCCCTACTATCCCGAACCGGCCACGGACCTCCTCGACCGGTTCGTCCACGACGCCCTCACCCCCGGCGTCGATCCCGCGGAGGGGCATCGGGCCTGCGCGCGTTACTACATGGAGGACAAGATCGGCTTGGTCAAGACGTCCGTGCTGCTGCTGGGCGCCGCCGAGGACCCGTTCGCGCTGCCGTCCATGGCCCCCCTCCGGGAGAACCTCACCGGAGCGGAGAACGTGACGTCGGTCGTCATCGAGGGCGGCACGATCCCCCTCATGGAGCACAAAGCCCGGGATGTGGCCAAGGCCGTGACGGCCTTTCTGACGGGCTGAGCGGCATCAGCTTCTGCCGCCGTCGGCGGCCATGATGGACTTCGTGATGCGCCTGCTCACCATGGTCAGCAGGCCCACATACTTGTTGACGTCGGCTCGGAAGGTCGGTGCCGTCACCGACAGCGCCGCGACCATCGTTCCGGTGGCACCGGTGAGCGGGATGGCCACGCTGAGATAGCCGGTGCGGGTCTGCTCCTGCTCGATCGCGTACCCGACCTTGCGCGCCTGCTGTATCTCCTGGGCGAGCAGTTTGGGCACGGTGATCGTCCGCGGCGTCACGCGGGCCAGCGGTTCGGCGACGACGTCGCCGAACAGGGCCCCCGGACCGAAGGCGAGCAGGGCCTTGCCGGTCGCCGTGCAGTGCAGCGGCATGCGTCCGGCGACGCGCGACGGCCTGGACACCTGGCCGTGACCGGACACCTTCTCCAGGTAGATCACTTCCAGCCCGTCCAGCACCGCCAGATGGATGGTCTCGCCTGTCGCCTGGTAGAGATCCTCCATGAAGGGCCGCGCCGCCTCGCGCAGGATCCGCTGGCGCGGCACGCGCTGCCCGATCTCGAACAGGCGCATGCCCAGCCAGTATTCGGATCCGCGCCGCTCCAGCAGCCCCCACTGCAGCAGTTCCTGAGCCAGCCGGTGGACCGACGCCTTGGCCACGCCCGTGCGGCGGACGATCTCGGACAGGCCGAGGCTCTCGTCGTCCGGGCCGAACGCCTCGAGGATCAGCCGTACCTTGCCCAGCACGCTGTTGGCCGCGCCGTCGGGCTCGGGCGGAAAGGCGATCGTAGGGCCTGGCAACGGGGAGGAGATAAGCGGCATTGACCGATAATCGGGCTTATGTCCGGTTCGATCAACGGGCCTGTTCCGGTGAGCGAGACAGCCCTCAGTGATTCTTTCCCGGATGGACGACCGCGCGTCCGCGCACTCTGCCGTCGCGCAGCCGTTCGAGGGCTTCGGCGATCTCGGACAGGTCGAACCGCTCGACCTCCAGGGTGAGCTCACCCGTGGCCAGGCGGTCGATCAGTGCCGGGGCCACCTCGCGAGCCCGCCGCTCCTGCCGGACCATGTTCACCGGAAGCAGCGCCACGTCGTCGAGCAGCCAGGACGGCAGATCGACGGTGACGGACGTCCCCAGCACGTAGCCGATCACCACGGCCCGGCCGCCGGGACGGACCCACCGCGAGCGTTCGACCAGCGCGTTCCCGCCGAGCGTGTCGACCAGCAGGGACGCCGAACGGGCCGAGGCCAGCTCGGCGACCGCCTCGGCGTCGTCGGCCACCACCCCGCGGATCCCCTCGGGCACCTGACCGAGCTGATCGGCCCGGCCCACCACCCCGGTCACCGTGGCTCCGGCCAGCCGTGCCTGCTGGGCCACCATCGCGCCGACCGCGCCGGCGGCACCGGTCACGATGACCTCCTCGCCCGGCTCCAGGCGGGCGACGTCGTGCAGGGCCACGTACGCCGTGGTCGTCGGCAGGAAGAACGACGCCGCGACCTCCGGGGGGAGCGGCGACGCCAGCGGGGTGACGGCCTTGGGGCTGACGCTGACGCGTTCGCGCCAGCAACCGTCACGCAGCAGGCCGAGCCCGCCACCGCGAAGCAGAACCTGCGTGCCCGGCGCCAAGGTGTCGGAGGCGAGGACCACGCCGCTGCCCTCGACACCGCCGACGTAGGGAAGCGGGGGTTTCAGGGCGAAAGACCCGCCGGCGACGGTCAGGTCCAGGTGCCCCAGCGCCGCCGCCTGCACCTCGACGAGCACCTCGCCGGGCTTGTGCTCGGGCTCGGGCAGCTCCTCCACGATCGGCGGGGCACCCCAGTCATGGAAGCGTGCCGCGCGCATCAGCTCCGCCCCTTGCCGGAGAAGCCCGCCGCCGAGCTCTTGGCCAGGAAGGCCAGGCTGAGCGGGTTGTATCGGGCGGCCTGCTCGTGCTGAGGCCAGTGGCCGCATTCCTCGAACAGTTCGAGCTGCGAGCCCGCGATGGCCTCGTGCATGGCGGTCGCCTCCGGCACGTCGCCGAACGGGTTCTTGCGGCCCCAGACGACCAGCGTGGGCTGGGAGATCCTGGCCAGATCGGCAGGCTGAAGGATGTTACGCAGACGGGTCTCCATGTCCTGCAGGCATAGCAGATTGTCGACGTTGGCCACGAACTCGGGCTGGTGGTAGATGGCGTGGCGCACCTCCACCAGCTCTTCGGTGGCGTCGGCCGGATCGGCCATCAGCAGCCGCAGCCGCTTGCGGGTGAGCTCCACATCATCGCTGAGCACCGCCTCGCGCGTGCTCGTCCGGATGCGCTTCATGACCTCGGGATTGGCCACGGTCCCGCCCGCGCAGAGCAACTGCAGGCTGGCCACCCGGTCGGGGTGGTCGATCGCGACGCGCCCACCGACCCAGCCGCCCAGCGACTCCCCTACGATGTGGGCCCGCTCGATGCCCACCGCGTCGAAGTAGGCCAGCAGGTGGTCGGCATAGCGCGGGATCTCGTAGGGGTAGTCGGGCTTGCCCGTGTAGCCGTGGCCCAGCATGTCGATGGCGTGGCACTCGTAATGCGCCGCGTGCGCGGACAGGTTCCGGGTGAACGCTTCAAGGTGGCCGCTGGTCCCGTGCAGGAACACCACGGGCTCTCCCGACCCGGCCCGCAGGCTGCGGGTCGTCACTCCCGCCGCGTCCACGTACGAGACGCTCATCCCCAGCGGGCTCACTTCGGTCCAGATACTCATCGTCACGTCGCCTTCAGCGGTCGAGAGCGGGCTTGTCTTGGTTGATGCGGTGCACCTGGGTGTTGCTGCGGGCCGCGAGCAGGCGGCCGAGGATCACGGCCAGCGCGATGACGGGCACGGCGATCAGCAGCTTCCTGGTCCTGGACATGCTCATCTCTCCATTCCGGCGCCGACCGAGTTCAGGAATCCGGTGACCACGGCGTGGTAGGCCTCGGGCCGTTCCTCCTGGAGGTGGTGCGAGGCGTGGTCCATGACGTGCAGGTTCCCGCGGGGCACCATGCGCGCGAGCATCAGCGGATAGTCAGGGGTGAGGAAGGCGTCCTGCATGCCCCACATGAAGAGCGCGGGCGCCTGGATCTCGGCCAGTTCGGCGGTGAGGTCCTGCCATTCGCCACGAGGCGAGTCCGACATGGCGGCCAGCTCCCGCTCCCCGGGGTCCAGGCTCTGCTCGTAGCGCAGGTCAAGGGTGGATTCGGGCAACCGGTCCCCGTCGTACCACTCCAGCCGGGTGATGAGGTCGCGCATCTTCTGCCGGGTGGGCCCCTCGCCGCCGTAGTAGGCGTCCCGGGCGGCGCGACCGCGGCGACCGCCTTCGGGCAAGGGCGCGAGCGGGCCGTGGAACACTGGCATGCTGCCGGTGATGACCAGCGAACGGACCCGGTCCGGGTAGCGTGCGGCCAGGCACAGCGCGATGGTGCCGCCCCAGGAGTTGCAGATGAAGTCGGCCTGCTCCACACCCAGCGTGTCCATGAGCGCCACGGTCTTGGCCGCGTGGAAGTCCCACATCGGGCCGGTGATGAGGCACTTCTCCGACTTGCCGTACTGCAGGATGTCGACGATCAGGCAGCGCCGGTCGGCGGCGAAGAGCGGCGCCACCGGGCCGAAGTCGCTCCAACCGGTGCAGCCGGGGCCGCCGCCGTGCAGGAAGATCGTGTCCGTCCCCGAGCCCAGGTCGAGGTAGTGGTATTTGACGCCGTCGGCGTCGGCGTACGAACCGGTGGGGGGTTCCATAGCGCCTCCTTTAGTCGTTGATCTCGGCGCGAGTCCGTGTGGTGGTGTCGACGGCCACCCGTACGAGCAGCTCGCACAGGCGGCGCATGGCTCTGACGTCGACGGTGTTCATCCCGCGGGCGAAGTCGACGTCGAACTCGGTGGCGACGACCTTCGGCATGCCCACCCGGGCGGTCGGGATCCCCCGCGCCCGCAGGATGTTGGCGTCGGTGGCGCCGCTGTTGCCGTCGATGGGCTCGTGCGGGCGTCCGGACACGCTCTCCCAGGCCCGGACGGTCCTGCGCACGACCCAGTCCTCCGGCGGCGTGCGCGTGCCCGGAACGGCCAGCACCAGCTCGACCGCCAGATCCACGCCCAGCTCCGCCGACAGCCCCCGGAGGTAGGCCGCCAGCTCGCGCTTGGCCGCCGGCGGCGTCGTGCCGGGCGCGATCCGCAGGTCGAGGCGGATGCGGCAGGCCGCGGACGTGACGGACGGCATGCGCTCCCAGCCGCCGGCGACCGAGCCGATGATCCCCTGAGGCGCGGCCGTCGCGGTGCGGTGCCGCTCGGGGTAGTCCGCCAGCCACCGTTCCAGCCGCGTCACCACCTCGGCGGCCGTCACGATCGGGTTCTGGTACGGCAGCCGGTGCCGGCTGCCGGAGTAGGTGTGGATGCCGGGGACGACGATCTCGAACCAGCACAGACCGACTTCTTCGTGCGCGACGAAGTCCCCCGGCTTGGCGATCACGGCGTAGTCGGGGTGCCAGCCGCGTTCGAGCAGGAACGAGCAGCCGACGCCGTGCCCGGTGTTCAGCCGGCCGGTGCCGTCGATGGCGTTGGTCGGCATGCCGCCCGCCCCGAAGGCGACCAGCAGGTCTCCGGCGAGCCGCGCCCGCACCCCGGCCAGGGCCTCGCCCACGACGAGGACGCAGGCCGCGTGGCCCTTGGGGTTGCTCGCGCCGAGGCCGCTGACGTAAGGGCCGTCGCAACGCGCCTCGGCCCGCATGTCGGGGCGCAGCCCGGGGCCGATCCACGGCACGTCCAGGTCCGGGTCACCGGTGGTCAGGGTGTCGATCGGGGCGTACAGCATGAGGTCGGCGCCCGTACCGTCGCCTCTGAGCCGGCCGACCGCGTTGGCCTGGCCGTCGTCGATGCGCTGCTGGTGCGCGTCCAGGCCCGCGGCGGCGAGCCGGCCGGCCAGCCATCGGGCCAGCGGCGCCTCCCCGCCGGTGGGACTGGCGATGGAGGTGACCCCCACCGCCGCCTCGCGCAGGCGGTCCTCGGTGATCGTGGCGAGCGCCTCCGTCACGATCCGCTCGCGCTCGGCCTCCGTCATGTCGATCGTGCTCATGCCGACGGGGTTCCTGCCAACGGCGTTCCTGTTGACGGCGGCGCGGGCTCGATGACGGCGACCCCCATGCCGGTCAGCCATTCCGGCATCGGCGCGTAAGCCAGCGTCCGCCCAGGGGCGAAGCCCAGCGCCGCCGCCATGGTCAGCCAGGTCCGCAGTTCCTGGCCGCCGTTACCGGCCAGGACCTCGATCTCCGCGGTGGACAGGTTCGCGTAGCGCGACAGCTCGCCCTTCTCCAGCGCGGCGAGGAACTCCTCGTCGAACTCGGGGAAGATGGTGGGCCGCGCGGCGGTGATGATCTGCCGCCGGCGCGCGTCGTAGCGCTGCCAGTCGCCCCGCCCTTCGCGCCAGGCCTCCACCAGGAACTCCTCGTCCTCCCCATCGGGGTCCTGCCAGCGGCTCGGCCACGGGAGCCGGTGCGAGAGGCCGCCTGAGGCGATGACGGCCACCCGCAGCTCGTCCGGCAGCGCTTCCACCGCGGCGGCGATGTTGCGCCCCAGCTCCACGCAGCGCCGCATGAGGGGCAGCGGCGTGGCGAACACGTTCACCACCAGCGGGATCACGGGCACGTCGAGGTCGCGCAGGAGGTACTGGATCGCGTGGCTCTGGCCGTGGTCGATCTGCAGCTTCGCCGAGATCGCCACCTCGGTGCCCGCGGCCACCAGGGATTCGGCGACGGCCTGGGCGACGGCGGGGCGGGTGCGCTGCGGTCCCGACGGCGTTCCCGACTCTCCCGAGGAGATGACCTCGTCCACCCCGAGGGTGAAGGCGGGAATCAGGTCCAGCCAGAAGCCGCGGAAGTGGTTCGAGCCGATGATGATCGCCACGTCCGGACGGGCGGCGGCGAGGGCGTCTCGGGCCGTGCCGAGCGCGTCGCGGAAGCGTTCGGCGCGGTCTTTGTGCTCGACCTGCTCCCAGTGCGTGTTCATCAGCGTCGAATGGGAGGCCCCCACGCCCAGGACGATCATGCCCATCAGCCGGCCTGCTTCGAGGGGTTCTCAACGGCCAGCCCGGAGGCGTGCAGCCGTTCGATGCGCTCCTCGGTGACGTCCTCGGCGAGCTTGCGCCACTGCAGGAGCGAGTCGTCGGGGCGGTAGAGCCGCTCCGGCGGCGCGTCGGTGACCTCGACCATCCATTTGTCCTGGGCGGAGAACTGGCCGTGGAAGAGCCAGCGGACGGCGCCGAGATACTTGGCGTAGAAGGGCAGCGTCCTGATGCCCTTCTCGAAGTTGGCCATCACGCCGACATAGAGGTGGTTGTCTGCGTCGACCGGCACGTAGAACTCGTAGTGGATGAAGGTCGGGTAGACGATGCGCAGGACGCCCGGCATGCTGACCGAGGCGAACCCAGGGAAGTCCTCGGCGGCGATGGCCGGGTTCACCTGCCGGTGGCTGCCCGTGTTCCCGATGTTGGCGACCTGCTTCGGCGGCTTGAGCTTGAACCACGCCTGGTTGTTCCACCGGCCGAGGCCGGGGAAGTCGGCATCCCAGTGCTGAGCCTCCTGCACCCGGTAGATCCAGCGGCCGCGGCGCTCGATCCGGGTCTCGTTCCACACCGGCATGGCCTTGAACAGCCGCCACAGCGCCGTGCGGTGCAGGTACTTGGCGTGCCCCTCGTCATAGCCGTTCTCGCAGGCGAAGCGCCAGTTCCCCTCGCGCGGCTGAATGCGCGCGCCGATCACGGCCGGGTTGTCGCGCAACTCCTCGGGGAGCTGGTCGTCGATGGGCGGCGCGTCCTCGCCGTCTCCCACGAAGATCCACACCATGCCGAGGCGTTCCTCGACGTCGTAGGTGGGCTGGGTCACCTTTCCGCAGATCGGTGACTGCGGGCCGTCGGTGATCGCCGCCTTGAGATCGCCTGTCTCCAGGTCGAACGTCCAGCCGTGGTACGCGCAGGAGATCGTGCCGGGGAACTGCTGGTTGCCGTAGCTCAGCGGCACGCCCCGATGCGGGCAGCGGTCCTTCAGCGCGTACGCCTTGCCGCCGTCGCGGATGACGACGATACGCTCGCCGAGCAGCGTGATCGCCTTGGGCTTTCCGGTGATGTGCGAGGAGAACGCCACCGGATACCAGTAGCCGCGAAACCCGCTGCCCGCGCCCTGGTAGTGGGGCCAGCTCGACCAGTCCTGGCGGCCCGGCAGCTTGCCGCGCCGTGACGGCCGGCGCCTGGCAGCGCCTCCGGCCGCAGTCGGCGCATCCGCCTCTGCACTCATTCTCGCCTCCGCTTCCCATGGCTGTGCTCGCGGCGCCCCGATGCGGCCGCCGACCACGACACGCAGTTCACCACCGGCCCGGCCGAGCGCCCAGCGGATCATCCCGCCCAGCGGACCGTGTCCCGCTGAGCGAGCCGCGTTCCGGTCAGCGGTCCGCGACCTGCGGGTTCCCGCTGCCGGGGTGTGTAGCTTCCGTGGCCTGACAGGCGACTACCGGGAGACCTAGGTGGAACCAGCGTGATCGAGACCGACATCGTGATCATCGGGGCGGGGCCGACCGGCCTCTACGGCGCCTACTGCGCGGGCTTCCGCGGCTTGCGGTCCGTGGTCGTGGACGCGCTGCCACAGGTCGGCGGGCAGATTTCGGCGCTGTACCCGGAGAAGGAAGTACGGGACGTGGCCGGCGTCCCCGGGCTGCCCGGACGTTCGCTGGTGGCCGCGCTCTCGGCCCAGGCGGCGGCCTACAGCCCGGTCTACCTGCTGGGCAGGCAGGCCGTCGAGCTGCGCCGCGACGAGGACGAGCGACCCGTCGTGCTGCTGTCCGACGGCACGGCCGTCCAGGCGCAGGCCGTCATCCTCACCTCGGGCATCGGGACGTTCACCCCGCGCCCGCTGCCGGCCGGCGAGGAATGGCTCGGCCGGGGCCTTTCGTACTTCGTGCCAGATCTGTCCGAACACACCGGCCGCGACGTCGTCGTCGTGGGTGGCGGGGACAGCGCGGTCGACTGGTCGCTGGCGCTGGCGCCGCTGGCCAGGTCGGTCACCCTGGTGCATCGCCGGGCGGCGTTCCGCGCGCACGCCGCCGGCGTCGAGGCCGCCCGGAAAGGCGGGGTTCGCATCGTCGTCGACAGCCAGGTGGTCGCCCTGTCCGGTGGCGAGCGGGTCGAGCAGGCGCACCTGCGTAAACGCGGTGAAGAGGACCGGGCGCTGCCCGCGGAGTCCGTCATCGCGGCCCTCGGGTTCATCAGCGACCTCGGCCCGCTCGCGGACTGGGGCCTGGAGCTGCGCGGCAGGTCCGTCCTGGTGAATCGGCGCATGCGCACCAACCTGCCCCGCGTGTACGCGGCGGGCGACCTCGCCGACCACGAGGGCAAGGTCCGCCTGATGTCGGTGGGGTTCGGCGAGGTGGCCACCGCCGTGAACAACGCCGCCGTCGAACTGGACCCCGAACTGGCCCTCTTCCCCGGGCACTCCACGGACACCGCCTGACCCCGTACTCCAGCAGACAGGAGAAGATCCATGAGCTACGTCATCGGCCCCGCCTGCATCGACGTCAACGATCGCGCGTGCGTGGACGTATGTCCCGTCGACTGCATCTACGTCGGCGACCGCAAGAGCTACATCAACACCGCCGAGTGCATCGACTGCGGAGCCTGCGAACCGGAGTGCCCGGTCGAGGCGATCTTCGTCGATCGCACGGCGCGCGGCGACGAGACGCGCACGCTCTTCCTGCACGACTCCAAGGCCTTCTTCACCGAGGTGCTGGCCGGACGTGACGAGCCGCTGGGCAACCCAGGCGGCGCCCGCAAGGTCGGCGACATCGACACCGACACCTCGCTGGTCACCGGCTACAGCGGCTGAGAAACGGCGGAGGTCCGGCTGTCCGCCGGACCTCCGTTGTTCTCAGCGGCCGGTGAACCGCGGCACGCGCTTGTCCAGGAACGCCTGGAGCCCTTCGGCGGCATCGTCGGTGTGGATCAGCTCCATGACCGCCTGGCGCTCCATTTCCAGCGCCTCTTCGATCGGCAGGCCGTACCCGGCGTCCACGATCTGCTTGAGCAGGCCGATGGTCCCCGTCGGCTTGGCCGCCAGGTTCTCGGCGTGCTCGGCCACCACGCGGTCGAAGTCCTGGTCGTCCGCCACCACGTCGACCAGCCCCAGATCGAGCGCTTCGGCCGCCGACAGGCGGGCGCCCTCGATCATCAGGCGCTTGGCGCGATGCGGGCCGAGCAGGCGCGGCAGCCGCTGGCTGCCGCCCGCTCCCGGGAACAGGCCCAGGTTGATCTCGGGGAAGCCGATCGTCGCCGAGGCCGTCAGAATCCGCAGGTCACAGGCGAGGGACAGCTCGGCGCCGCCGCCCAGGGCGTGACCGTTCATCGCCGCGATCACCGGCTTGGGCGCCAGTTCGAGCAGCCGCTGTACGTCGATCCAGCGGCGCATCTTCACGTGGTTGGCCGGCGAAAGGTCACGCATCACGGCGATGTCCGCCCCCGCCACGAAGAAGCGGCCGGTCCCTCGGATGACCAGGCAGCGGACCGTGACGTCCTTGGCCAGCTCGGGGAGCAGCGCCAGGAACTCCTCGATCATCGCGGGGTCGACGGCGTTGGCGGGCGGGCGATTGATGACGATCGTCGCCGTCCCCCCGTCGCGCCGCACGTCCAGCACGTTCATTTGCTCTCCCCATTTCATTCCAGGACCCCGGCCTCGCGTAGCCGGGAGAGCTCGTCGTCGTCCATGCCGAGCAGGCCCTTCAGCACCGCGTCGGTGTGCTCGCCCAGCAGGGGGGCCGGTGCCGTGATCGCTCCGGGGGTGGCGGACATGCGGACCACGATGCCCTCGTGCCGGACCGGACCCGCGAGCACGTGTTCCAGCACCGGGTAGAAGCCGCGCGCGGCCAGGTGTTCGTCGGCGTCCACCAGGTCCCGGCCGGTGGCGACGACGGCGGCGGCTATGCCCAGCCCTTGCAGCTCGGCCGCCAGAGACTCACCGTCGTGTTCCGCGCACCACACCGCCAGGGCGTCGTCGATCTCGTCCTCGCGCCGGCGCCGCTCCTCCAGTCCGGCGGACGCCAGGTCCGGCAGTCCAGCCTGCTCGGTGAGGCGCCGCCATTCCGCGTCCCCGCGTACGGCCAGTGCGAGCCAGCGATCGTCGCCTCTGGTCGGGTACACACCGTGCGGGACCATCCGCCGGTGCCGGTTCGGCTGGGCCGCCGTACGGGCATCCGTACCGGGGTCGCCGAGCTCCGCCTCGAGCACGGCCGGCCCCATCGACGCGGCCATCGACTCCAACTGGGAGAGGTCCACGTGTCCCCCGCGACCGGCCGCGATCATGTCCAGGACGGCCAGGACGGCCGAGTTGGCGGCCACCATGTCGCCCAGCCCGAAGGTCAGCCCCTGCGGCTCCTCGCCGGGGTCGGCGGTCTCGCTGGTGAGCCCGGACATGGCGGCGAGCGTGTCGGCGAAGGTCACCGCGTCCCGCCAGGGCCCGCTCTGCCCCACTCCGGCCATCGACACCAGGATGACGCCGGGGTTCAGCTCCACCATCCGGTCGAAGGACAGCCCCCACCTGTCGAGCACGCCGGGACTGAAGTTCTCGATGACCACGTCGCATTCGGCGACGAGCCGCCGCAGCACCTCACGACCGGGCTCGGTACGCAGGTTGAGCGCTACGCCGCGCTTTTCGCGGTTGAAGTTGATGAAGTAGCCGCTGTCGTCGAAACCCGCTTCGGGGCGCAGCCGCATCGACGGGGCGAAGCGCGTGGGGTCCTGCCGATGCCGGGATTCGATCTTGATGATGTCCGCGCCGTGCTCGGCCAGCGTCTTGGTCGCGTACGGGCCCGCGAGCACCCAGGTCAGGTCCAGGACCCGGACCCCGGCGAGCGAACGCCCGCCGGGCCCATCGCTGGCCCCCTCCCGGATCCCGGCGAGCGAACGCCCGCCGGACCCGTCACTGATCCCCTCCTGGCGCCCTCGGGGGCGCGAGGTCTGCCAGGGAGCCTCGGCGTCGGCGGGAAGCGGCTCGCTGAGGCGTACCGGACGTGGCAGGCCCAGGGCGGCGAAGGGGAAACCCACGTCCGTGACGCCGTCGCGCGGCAGCCCTTCGCCCAGGATGCGGGTGAAGAAGGCACGCTCGGTGAGCTGGGGGTTGGCGGGCAGGCGGGCGGCCGTGGCGACCTCCGCCCAGGGCAGCGCCCGGGCGCGTCCTTCCGCGGCGATGGACGCGGCGGAGCGTTTCGCGGCGAACCTGGCCACGATCTCGTCCACGTGGGCACGGCCCCGCCAGCGGAAGACGGGATCGGACCACTTCTCCTCCGTCAGGTCCTCGGCCTCGCCTGACTCCGCCATCCAGGCGAGCAGATCCGTCCACATGCGGTCGCTGCCGGAGTACCCGCCCGCGACGTGGCCGTCCGCGGTACGGAAGACGCGGTGCGCCACGTGCTCGTACACCCCGCCGTTACGGGACGGGTACCGGCCGGCGTGGATCCAGGAGATGGCGGCCGTCTCCAGCGTGGCGGCCACCGCCTCCTGCACGGAGACGTCGATGAGCTGCCCCTGCCCGGTACGGTCGCGGGCGATGACGCCGAGCAGCGCCGCGATGGCCGCGTGCGCCCCCGCGAGCTGGGTGGCCTGCTCGCGGGGCGGCGGCTTGGGCGGCTGGCCGGGCTGCCCGCCCAGCCAGGCCATGCCACCGGCGGCCGCGGCCACGAGGTCGTCGGCTCGCCACATGCGGCGGGGGCCGGTCGTGCCGAACGGCGTGACCACGACGTGGACGACCCCCGGCCAGCGCGACGACACCGTGCCGTCTCCTGTGCCGTCCTCTGTGCCGTCTTTCGGGCCGTCTTTCGGGCCGTCTTTCGTGCTGGATGCCGGGTCGGCTCCCGCGCGCACGCCGAGGAGCTGGTCGAGGGGGCCGCTCTCGATGACCACATCCGCCTGCTCCACGAGCCGGTCGAGCGCGGCGGGGCTCTCCGGGACGCCCACGACCCGCTTTCCCGCATGCCAGTGCAGCGTCTCCGCGCGCGACAGTGCCGGATCGGGCGAGCGTTCCACACGTACGACATCCGCCCCGAGACCCACCAGTAGCCGGGCCCCGTGGAAGGCCAGCTCATCGGTGAGGTCGAGAATCCGCAACCTGTCCGGCATGCCGGTCTCCTCCCATGTGCAGAAGGCTCGAACGTAGAGCGCGGGATCGCCGGGGCGCGACCATCCCGGTCTGTCCAGCGGTCCGCGTGGTCAGGCTCGGGCGTCCCAGGCGTCCGGTGGGACTCCGTGACCGCGCAACTCCCCCTTGATCACCTTGGTGTTGGTGTTGCGCGGCAGGTCGTCGAGCACGCGCACGTAGCGGGGGACGGCGTGCCGCGGGAGCCGATCCAGACACCAGGCGTGCACCTGCGGCGCACGCAGTACGGCTCCGGACGCCACGGTCACCGCCACCAGCACCTCCTCCTCGGTCAACTCCGATGGCACGCCCACCGCGGCCACCTCCAGGACACCGGGCATCGCGGCCACCACCTGCTCCACGTCCCAGGTCGCGATGTTCTCGCCGCGCCGTCTGATGACATCCGCGCGGCGACCGGCGAAATACAGGAACCCGTCCTCATCGAGCCGCCCGCGATCCCCCGTCCAGAACCACCCGTCGCGCAGAACCTTCCCGGTGGCGTCGTCATCACCGGCATACCCGGCGAAGACGATCGACCGCGTCCTGGGCCGGGCGGTGATCTGCCCGACCTGTCCCGCCGGCAGCGGAAGTCCATCCTCGTCCCTGATCACCACCTCGTACTCCGGGACGGGCCGCCCGGCCGACCCCGGCCGCCGGACCCCGGCCGTGCTCGCCGCCACATCACCGAGCTCGGTACACGCATACGCCTCCAGCAGCAACACACCGAACCGATCCAGAAAACGCCTCGTCAGGGCCTCGGGCGCCGGTCCCCCGTAGGCGCGGCGTACCTGGTGGTGGTGGTCGGTGTCGGTGGCGGGGGCGCGTTCGAGGATGGCTGCCACGGCGCCCATGAAGTTGAAGGCGGTGATGCCTTCGTGTCGGCAGGTGTCCCAGAACCGGGAGGCGGAGAAGCGGGAGTGGGCCACGAGGGTGGCGCCGGAGATCAGCGCGGGTAGCAGGCCGGCGTGTCTGACGTTGATGTGGTTCCAGGGGAAGACGTTGTACAGCACGTCGTGCGGGCCGTAGTCCATGGTGCGCACCACCCGGCGGGCGTGCCGGACGCCGGCGAAGTGCGGCAGCAGCGCCGCCTTGGCCCGGCCGGTGGTGCCGGAGGTCGCCATGACGACGGCCGGATCCGCCGGCCCCGGCCGCCAGGCCGGAAGACGCCCCGGCGAGGCGAGCAGGTCGTCCAGATCAACCGAACCCGGCACCCCGGCCTCCTCCCGCCCGATCCCCCGCTCGGCCTGCCGCTCGATCTCGCGCTCGATCCCCCGCCCGGTGCCCCACTCGGCCTCTTCCCGCCCGGTCCCTCGCCCGGTCCCCCGGCCGATCCCCCGTTCGGTGACGAGCACGACGTGGTCCATCCGTGCGGCCAGTGTGCGCAGGTCAGGGTTGTCGTGTACGGCGTCGGTGCCGGTGATGAGCACCCGCGCCCCTGTGGTCGCGGTGAGCTGTTCGGCGGCGGCAAGGCGGGTGTCCAGGGCCAGGGGCACTTCCACGGCGCCGAGCCTGGCCAGGGCGAAGAGCACCTCGATCAGTCGCGGGCCGGGACGCAGGCACGTGAGGACCCGGTCGCCGGGCGACACCAGGCCCGCGAGCCCTCGCGCCACGGCGATCGCACCCTCGCGGCACTCCCCCACCCGCAGCGACGCCCCGTCCTCGAACCGCACGAGCTCCGCCTCCGGCGTGCTGGCCGCGCGGCGTTCCAGCACGTCGAGCATCGTCTCGGGCAAGGCCGTGACATCGTCCGCACCACGACTGTCCATGTTCTCCCCCGATCGGCACGGTCCGCCCACCGGACCCCGGATGGAGGGACGCCCGGCCATTCCCGCACCATATGAGGATGTCTTATACCTCATCGCACAGACCGCAGGGGGTCGCCGCTGATGGGAGACTTCATCCACATTCGCGGAGCCTGGCGCGCGAGGAGGGGGTGCCGATCGGCTACCGCGTCGTCGACCCGCGTGCCGGCCGTACCGTGGCGACCGGACGCCGGGAGCCCGGCCGGCTGATCGAAGATCAAGAGCACGGGGCCCGGGTCATCATCTTCTACGACGAGTGACCTGGGATCAGGCGCGTCTGATCACGATGTCGCCGTCGTGGCTGCGGGCGCGTACTTCGACGACCTCGTCGGAACCCTCCGCGTTGTCGTGCGGATCGAGGGAGTTGTGCAGGCTGCCGTTGGCCGTGCTCACGTCGAGCCACGCGGCGGTGCCCCGCTTGATGCCGACCTCGACGTCGCCGGACTGGCTGGCCAGCACGACCGAACCGCGGGTGACCTCGCCGATCCGCACGCTGCCGTGCACGGACTTGGCCTCGACCGCGCCGTGGGCGCGGTCGACGGTCATGTCGCCGCTGTCGCTGATCAGCCGGAGGTCGCCGGTGATGTCGCGGATGTGGCTCTCGCCGTCGTCGTTCGTGATCGACGCGGTGCCGTCGATCTCGTGGACCGTGATCTCGCCGGACGCGCTGGTGATCTCGGCGTGGCCGGTGACCCGTTCCACGGCGATCTCGCCGCTGTCACTGGTCAAGTCCACCGGGCCGGCCTGATCCAGACGGATGTCGCCGTAGTCGGTACGGAGCCGGCACTCGCCGAGCGTGCCCGAGCAGTGGAAGCCGCCTCCCATCGTCTGGCCGTGCACGTGCGAACCCGACGGCAGCTCGATCGTCACCTGCACCGATTCGCAGCCGCCGACCAGCAGGTCCCGGCTCAGCTGTTTCATGGCCTGGACGATCAGATTGCCACCACGGGGGCGGGGCGGCTCCGAGTCCTGACGGCTCGCGCTCGTGACGACCAGGTTGCCGCGCTCGTACCCGACCTGGATCGCGGCCTCCTCGTCGTCATCGTCGTGCCGCACCTGGACCACCGTTTCCGTGCGGTCGCTCGCGATGATCCGCACGTCGCCGCCGGGCAGGTCGATCCTGACCGAGATCGGCTCAGGGGTGTCGAACGTGGGATTGGGTTCCATGACGCCATTCTGGCGCTATTTCGACGCCATGACAAGTCATCGCGTCATCGGTGATGTCACATTGGCGTCATGGCGTAGAGGCGATGGTGGAGGTCCCCGGTAGGCGGCTTGTCAGGACTCAGCCGGGCAGAACTCCGCCGCGAGCACGTCGTTGAAGGCACCGAGGCCGCTCCAGTCGCCGTTGACCTGGCTGACGACCATGTGCTTGCCGTCGCGGGAGCCCATGGCGTACGTCCACGACCCGTACGTGGCGCCGGCGTTGCCCCAGACCGTGACGCCGCACGACAGCTTCTGGGCGAAGACACCGAGGCCGTATGTGGTGCCGGGGATCCAGTTCTGGGTCGTGACCATGGTGAACATCTCCCGCTGCTGGGCAGCCGGCAACAGGCGTCCGCCCAGCAGCGCGCCGAAGAACCGGCCGAGATCCCCGGTGGTCGAGACGATGCCGCCGGCCGCCCAGGCGAAGGACTGGTTCATCTCGGTCGCGTCGTAGATCTTGGGATCGGCGTCCTGGGAGAACAGCGTGGAGTAGTGCACGGGGTGCACCCCGCGGATCTTCGCCTCGCCACCCGGCA
This sequence comes from Nonomuraea sp. NPDC026600, assembly GCF_040638335.1. Taxonomy (NCBI): domain Bacteria; kingdom Bacillati; phylum Actinomycetota; class Actinomycetes; order Streptosporangiales; family Streptosporangiaceae; genus Nonomuraea; species Nonomuraea sp. NPDC026600. Next base: position 46,517 of record NZ_JBEZYD010000008.1, on the reverse strand, counting down.
GGTACGTCCCGGTCAACCCCAGCGGGCGGAAGATCCGCCGCGAGAGCTCTTCGGCGTACGTCCTGCCGGTCGCCCGTTCGACGATCATGGCGGCCAGGAAGTAGTTGGTGTTGGAGTACGCGAAGCCCCCGCCCGGCTGGAAGTAGGGCGGGTTGGCCAGGCCGATCCGCACCAGTTCCTCGGGGGTGTACGTGTCGTAGCGGTGCTTGAACCACGCGGCACCCACGCCCTTGGCGAAGAAATCCTTGTCGTTGCCGTAGTTGAAGATCCCGCTGGTGTGGTTGAGCAGCCGCCGGATGGTGACCTTCCTGCCGTCGTAGCCGTTGCCCTCGACCAGGCCGGGCAGCCACTTGTCCACCGTGTCGTCCAGGCTCAGCTTGCGTTCGGCCGCCAGTTGCAGGACCACGGCGGCCGTGAACGCCTTGGTGGCGCTGCCGATCCGGAACCGCTCCTGCGACTGGCGCTTGCGGCCGGTCTTGGTGTCGGCCACGCCCGCCGAGCCGAACCACTTCCCGTGACCGTCGCGGACCTCGGCGACGATGCCGGGAGCACCGCTCTTGGCCACGGCATCGTCGAGCGCCCGCTGGACTCCGGCATGGCCGGACGCGGATGCCGCGGGGGCCGCCATGGTGGCCCCCGCCACCGTCACCGCGGTGATGAGCAGCCTTGCCGCGACAGGGAGGGATCTGGTCATGTCGATTCCTTTGCGATAGTACGTGTTCAGCGCACGGCAAAAGCTACTTTGCCTTCACAAAATTGTCAACGTAAATAATGGCTCTATTTCTATTTATGCAGGTGAATGCATCACATCTTGCAATGAGCATGAAGTCGAATGCAACATCTACCCATCAGCTATTGCAATGAGATGCCCGCGAACGCAATACTGTCGAACGCACTGGGGATGACACAGCAACAGGAGGCGACCACCGATGCCGGGAGGCAGACTCACCCATCAGGACCGCCGCCACATCGCCGAGGGGCTGGCCGAAGGACTCACCTACACCGAGATCGCCAGGCGCCTGGAACGGCCGACCTCGACCATCACCCGGGAGGTGACCCGCAATGGTGGCGCCGGCGGCTACCGGCCCGACCAGGCACACCAGGCGACAGAAAGCCGCGCCCGCCGGCGCAGGCCGACCCCGGCCCCGGGGCCACGGGTCGCCGGCGAGACACCCGGGCGAGACCCAGAAGCGGTCCATGAGCTGGAGGAGCAGTTCACCGTATTGATGATCCAGACGGGGCTGCCGCGCATGACCGCCCGGGTGCTCACCTGCCTGTACACCACCGACAGCGGCAGCCTCACGGCCGCCGAACTCGTCCAGCGCCTCCAGGTCAGCCCGGCGTCCATCTCCAAGGCCATCGGCGAACTCGAACAACAGGAGCTGATCCGACGCGAACGCGACCCGCGCCGACGGCGCGACCGGTACATCATCGACCCCGATGTCTGGTTCCGAGCCTGGCTGGTCAGTGCCCGGCAGAACGCCACGCTCGCCGAGTTCGCCCGCAAAGGAGCCGAGGTCCTCGGCGCCACCACACCCGCCGGCACCCGGCTACAGGACGCGGGCCGGTTCTTCGAGCACGTCGGTCGCGACATGATCGAGGCAGCCGAGCGCTGGCGGCAGCTCTTCTCCGGCAGCCGGACGACAGACCGTTAGCACGCCGAAGCGACGCACCGAGTGCGTGGGGTCAGGATTCGGTGGCGATCGCCCTCCTGGCCAGGCCGCGTGCGGACCGGACCTTCACGCGGCCGTAGCCGAGCCTCCCGGTGATCTGGACGTGCAGCGTCCCTGGACGCGGCCGACCCGCCGTCTTGCAGATCACGCTGCCCCATTCGGTCTGCGTCCCGTCGACGTTCGCCGTCGCGCCGGGCGGCAGGACGATCGTGGCGGAGCCGTACGCGAGCTGGAGGTCGATCTCGATCACGGAATGCGCGATGACGGCCCGCGACAGATCGAGGATCACGCCGCCGTACTCGGACTCGATCCGCAGCACGCGCGGGACCTGCCAGTCGCCCGTCCGCCTGACGCGCCCGTTGGCGGTCTTCAGCCGGACCACCTCGTCGGGGGGCTCGGGCAGGTCGGCGACCGCCCGCGCCAGATCGGCCTGGGTCACGGCGGTGAGAGCCGTTTCGAGCCGCTCTTCCATCTCGGCGAAGCCGAGGCGTCCATCGGCGAACGCCCGCTGGACGCGCGCGACGATCGGGTCGCGATCGACGTCGTGGAGCCGGGCCAGGGGGTGGGCCATTGGCTGACCGCTCACTTCTACCCCCGGGTGTCCAGCGGGCGAGCGCGCGACGCGGTGGAGGTGCTCGACGTGCGGCACAGAATCCATGACACAACTATGACGCCATAGTGGCGTCATCGCAAGCCCAAATGGCCTAGTACGACGTCAAGCGGGCCGCCGTTCCACCTCGCGACGCACATCGGGACGAATATTCGGAACATCGTTCCTAATGTTCGTCAAGAGCCGCGTTCTCGATACGCGTGGCGGCTAGCGCGGCCGGCACAGGCCCGCGACGAGGAGTTCGACCAGCCGACGCGCGTCGTAGCGGGGATCGTTGTCCGCGCCGATGCAGAGGTTCCCGACGCCGCGCATGAGTTCGTAGGCATCGATGTCGGAGCGGATCTCGCCGGCGACGGCTGCGGCGTCGAGCAGTTGGGCGCACACGGGCACGAGCCGGTCGAGGAAGTAGGCGTGCAACGTGTCGAAGCCGGCGCTGTCGGACTGCAGCACGGCGGCGAGCCCGTGCTTGGTGACCAGGAAGTCGACGAAGAGGTTGATCCATCGCCCCAGCGCGGCGTGCGGAGTCGCGCCGCTCGCCAGCAGGGCCGGACCGGCCTCGGCGCAGGCTTCGACCTGGTGCCGGTAGACGGCGATGATGAGATCCGCTCGCGTCGGGAAGTGGCGGTAGATCGTGGCCAGCCCGACCCCCGCCCTCGTCGCGATGTCGCGCACCGGCGCTTCGACGCCCGAGGTCACGAAGACCGCTGCGGCGGCGTCGAGCAGCGTCCTCTCGTTACGCCGGGCGTCGGCCCGCTTGCGCGGGGCCCCGCCCCCTGCGCTCCCGTCGCTGTCGTTCACCGCGCCGTTCCCTCCGTTTCCGAGCTTGCCAAACGGAACAACGTTCCTTATCGTAATCGGAACAAGGTTCCTCTTGCCCATGATGCCAGAGCAGGGGCAGAGCACCAAGCCACGCTTCCCCGTGTTAAAAGGACGAATACCCCATGCCGCAAACACCCCGAACTCGCTTCGGGATCATGACTGCCCCATCACAGGTCGACTACCAGGACATTCTGCGGGTCTGGCGCGAGGCCGACACGATCCCGGAGATCGAGCACGCATGGCTGTTCGATCACCTCATGCCGATCTTCGGCGACCCGAGCGGACCGACCCACGAAGGCTGGACCATGCTCTCGGCCCTCGCCCCACAGACCCGGCGACTGCGTATCGGCGTGCTCGTGACCAGCAACCGCTTCCGGCCGCCCGCGATGCTGGCCAAGATCGCCGCGACCGTCGACATCGTCTCCGGCGGACGGCTCGACTTCGGCATCGGCGTCGGCTCACGGCCCGGCCACCCTCTGGCCCGGCGCGAGTACGAAGCACACGGCCTGCCCTTCCACGACACCGCCCACGCCGTGGGAAGCCTCGCCGAAGCATGCACCGTGATCCGGCGGTTGTGGACCGAGACCGAACCGTTCGACTTCCACGGCACCTACGTCCAGGTCACCAGAGCGTTCGGCAACCCCAAACCCGTCCAGCGCCCCCATCCGCCGATCATCATCGGCGGGCGCTCGGCCTCGACCCTGCGCGTAGTCGCCGAGCACGCCGACCTCTGGAACATCCCCGGCGGCGACATCGACGACGTCATCCGCCGCAGCGCACTGCTGGACCGCTACTGCACCGAGATCGGCCGGGATCCCGCCTCGATCACCCGCTCGATCCACCTGCCGGTCTCCTATGACCAGCCCGGCAGCACCCGGGACGCGATCGGCGAAGCGATCGACGCCGGCTTCCGGCACATCGTCCTCGGACTTCCGGCGCCCTACCCCGCCAACGTCGCACGGTGGGTCACCGACGAGCTCATCACCACGTCGGCCCAGCGATGACGACAGCGGCCCCGCACCGCGTCGACCACATCAACCGCAAAGTAGCTGGAAGGAAGACCTTTTCATGAGCAAATCAGACCTGGCGCCGAGTGCGCCCACTCCAGTCGTCTCGGTGAAGCCGGTAGTGCTGTCAGCCCCAGGACGCGATGAGGATCTGCAAGTGCGCGTGTCCGCGCCCGCGATTGGGCACGAACTGCCGATCATCGTCTTCTCGCACGGCTTTGGCTGGTCGTTGGATGGCTATGCCCCGTTGGTCGACTTCTGGGCTGCCCACGGCTTCGTGGTCATCCAACCCACCCATCTCGACTCCAGGACGCTGAGCCTGCCTCCTGACGATCCGCGTACACCACTGATCTGGCGTTTCCGAGTCGAGGACATGAAACGCGTCCTCGACCAGCTTGATCTCCTTGAAGGCTCCGTTCCCGGCCTCAGCGGGCGCCTCGATCGAAGCCGCATCGCCGCAGCCGGACACTCCTGGGGCGGCCAGACGGCGAGCATGCTGCTGGGCGCGCGAGTCCTCGATCCCGAGGGCGGAACGGGAGAGGACCTGTCCGACTCGCGGATCAAAGCAGGTGTGCTGCTCGCCACTCCTGGCCAGGGCGGAGCTGACCTGACGCCGTTCGCAGCCGAGCATCTCCCCTTCATGAACCCGAGCTTCGCGGACATGACCACGCCGGCCCTGGTGATAGCTGGGGATCGGGACCAGTCCGCCCTGTCCGTTCGGGGGCCGGACTGGTTTACCGACCCGTACTTCTTGAGCCCAGGTGGCAAGTACCTGCTTACGCTTTTCGCGGCAGAACACTCGCTCGGCGGAATCCCCGGGTACAACGTCACGGAAACGACGGATGAGAGCCCCGAACGAGTCGCCCTGATCCAGCGGCTGACGTGGGCTTACCTTCGCCATGCTTTCTATCCTGAAGACCCCGGCTGGCTCGCGGCGCGCTCCGCGTTGACGGAAGGGCCTGATCCGCTGGGCAGGTTGAGTGCGACTGAAGCCCTGACGGCCACATCGACCTGACAGCCGCGACAGTTCCGCGCACGGCCACCGGCCTTGAGGGTTCACTGCGCCAGTTCCCGCTTGCGGCGCAGCAGGGCGGCACGCCGGGCATGGGCCCGCACCGCGAGCACGGCGGCCGCGGCGATGAGAACGGCCCCGACCACGGCTGCTGGGAGCAGACCGGATCCGCGCTGGGCGGCGAGGGTCGTGGTGAGGGCGGTCGTGGTGATCGAAGCGGCCAGGGCGAGCCAGGCGGCGATCACCCGGTCCAAGGCGAACAGCGCGGCCCGCCGCGTGATCGCCCAGCTTCCGTATCCGGCCCACGCCAGGCAGAACAGCGTGAACAGGGCGAAGGCGAGCTGGGTGCGGCCCGGCAACGGACCAGGTTCGGTCGCCCAGAGCAGGACGACGAAGACGGCCCCGGCCAGCCCTGCCAGCAGGGCCACGACGCCACGAAGGCGCCGCCACGGGGACAGAGCCCCCGACAGCCGCTCGATCGTCGGTCATCTCGTTCTCCTGTCGCCCGTCACCAAGCACAGTCGGTGAGCGAGGCCGCCAGGTTCACGCCGGGGGCGGCTGGATCGTCAGCCGGTCTCCGCGTACTGTGCCACGCCGTTGCCGAATGACCAGTCGAGCGGCTCGTTCTCGGTGATCGTGACGAAGACGTTCCGCGGCTCGGTGCCCGCGTACTCCTCGGCGAGCTCGGCGATCCTGCGGTAGAGAGCCTGCTTCTGACCCGCGGTGCGTCCGGAGCGCATGGTGATGGCGACGAACACGATGTCGTCGTCCCGGTGTACGCCGAGGTAGTGGCCGTCGTAGCGGAACACGCGCTGCGTGCCGTCGTGGCTGGTGAGCACCTGGAACAGGTCGTCTTTCGGGATGCCGATGGCGTCGACCAGGGCGTCGTGCACGGCCCGGCCCAGTGCCTCCAACCGCTTCTCGTCTGCACGGAGCGCGTCGATGCGTACAAAGGGCATCGTTTCGTCCTTTCCCTCGGGGTAGAAGAACCGGTCAGCTCAGCGGGCGTGTCCGGCGAGCAGGCCAAGCGCGCCGTCAACAGCCTGTGCGTAAACCTCCGCGTCGCCGGCGGCGCGGGCCAGCACGTATCCCCCCTGCAGTACCGCGACGAGCGCGGTGGCGGTGGCCGCCGGGTCGAGCACGGTGTCGAGCTCGCCGTCCGTCCGCGCTTCGGCGAGAACCCCGGCCAGCCGGGTGCGCAGCCAGGCGAAGGTCTCCTCGACCGGACGGCGCAACGTGGGATCGGCCATCACGTCCCGGTCCTGGGTGAGACGGCCGACCGGGCAGCCCCGGAGAGCCTCCCGCTCCCGGCGCAGGTAAGCGGTGATCCGCTCGACCGGAGCTCCGGGGCCGGAGAACTCCGCCTCCGCGCGATCGCGCAGTTCCTCGGCGCTGCGGGTGATCGCGGCCAGCGCCAGGTCGGGTTTGCCGCGGAAGTGGTGGTACATGCTGCCCTGGCCCGCCCCGGCTCGCTGCTGGATCGCCTTGGGCGAGGTGCCCACGTATCCGTACTCCCACAGCAGCGCGCGGGTGCTCTCGATCAGCCGTTCCCTGGTGTCCACACCGCTGACCGTACATACTAGTAGGTACAGAATGCAAACCCCGACTCGCGATCAGGTCATCCGTTTCAAGCGCCCTACGAGCGCGGCGACGAGAGCCGCCCGGCCACCTGGTCGATCCGGTAGTACAACCACGGCGGGAGGTGCGGGAGCAGCCGGGAATGCCGCTGACCGAGCAGCGCGACCATTTGCGCCGGTGGCAGGTCGATGTAGCGCGGGAGGTTCTCGTACCACCGGGCGCTGTGGCGGGCCGCTTTCTGAGTGCCGCGGATCGCGGCCTTGCGTTCCCGCTCGTAGCGGGCGAGGGCGGGCTGGAGGGGCATGCCCATGTGCAGCGCGCCGACCAGGAAGGAGGCGTCCCCCAGCGCGAGGGCGGTGCCCGTGCCGATGGAGTAGTGCGTGGTGTGCGCGGCGTCCCCGAGCAGGACGAGGTTGTCGTGGTACCACTTCCGGTTGGTCAGGGTGCGGAAGTTCAGCCAGTGCGCGCTGCCGTCGGTGTGCGCCCGGCCGATCAGCGGGTGCCCGTCCAGCATGTCGGCGAAGAGCTTCTCCAGGAGGGCCAGGCCGTCGGCCTCGTTCGCCTCGTGGAGCCCGAGCCCCCTCCAGGTCTCGGGGGAGCACTCGATGACGCAAGTGCTGTGCTGCTTGCCGAATCCGTAGCCGTAGCACCAGATCCAGCCGTGCGCGGTCTCCACGAAGGCGAAGGTGAAGTGGTCGAAGAGCTTCGTGGTGCCGAGCCAGGTATAGAAGTTACGCCCGACCGCGATCTCGGGGCCGAAGTGGTCGGCGTGGCGCTTGCGCAGCACACTGTTGACACCGTCGCCGGCGACGACGAGGTCGGCATCGGCCAGCTCGCCCTCGTCGGTGATCTCACGCTCGAACTCGACGCGCGCGCCGAGGGAGCGGGCCCGCTCGGTGAGGATGCCGAGCAGCTCGTGCCGGCCGATGCCGAAGCCCTCGTCACCGTTCTCCACCGTCACCGTCGCGCGGTCGCCGACGTGGGCGACCCAGCTGTCCCAGCGGACCGAGCCCTCCCTGATGGCACGCGCGGACTCGGGGTCGGCATCGTGAAGGTCGTGGAGCAGTTCGTCCCAGTAGGTCACGCCCCAGCCGTACGTCGATCCGGCCGGATTCCGCTCGTAGACGGTGATGTCATGGGACGGGTCCACCAGCTTCATCAGGATCGAGAAGTACAGGCTGGCGGGTCCGCCGCCGACGCAGGCGACTTTCACACGAGCTCCTATTGGTGACAGAAGGTAATCAATACGTAGCATAGAGTAGCAGACGTGTGTACGGCGGGGCGGTCTGCTCCTGCTCGGCCGCCGGTCACGAGATGCCCAATTATCTGATTTGACCCTGTCACCGGCGTCAACGTTTACCCTCGGTCCCCGACCACCGACGAACGGACGCACATGAGCACGGACCGCGCCACGCTCCTCGAGCACGACCAGAGCTTCTTCGACGCCTTGGTGGCCAACGACCTCGACCGCCTGAAGGAGTTGCTGGCGGACGACTTCATCCTGGTGGGGGTCGAGGACGGGGCGGTCGCCGACAAGGGGATCGTCCTCGACCTGGTGGCGTCCGGGTCCCTGCAGTTTCCGCGGATCGCCTCATTCCCGGACGAGGCGATTGTCCGGGTCATCGGGAAGGTGGGCATCGTCGTTGGACGTACCGGGATGAACTTCACGAACCCCGACGGCACCACGTTCAGCGCCGGGAGCCGCTACACCCACGTGTACGTCGCCGACTCCCCCGGCTCCTGGCGCCTCACCTCCGCCCAGGGCACCACGATCAAGGCTTGACCGGGATGAACAGCGCCTCGAACGGCGGGGCGCCGACGCCGGCCGTGACGTGTCCCACCCCCGTCGTGTCGGCGGCCAGCACCAGGTCGCCGGGGCCGAAGCGGCGGCGGGTGCCGTCGGTGACCGCCACCTCGATCGTCCCGCGCAGCATCACCACCCACTGCTCCCGCGGCGCCGTGTGCGGGGCGCTGTCGAACTCGGCGCTCCGCAGGAAGAGCACACCGCCCGTCGACGGCACACCGCCCACCGCCATGGCCGGCACTCCATCGGCGACCGTCTGGCCGGCGAGCACGATCTCACCGTCCTCGAACGCCGACCCGCCGTCGTCGGTGCGAGTGATCCTGGTGAAACGTACGCTCTCCTCCATCAACTCGCCTCGATGAACTGGTGGTCGGTACGGATCCTGCCGTCGCCGTCCAAGGCCAGGACGTCCAGGCCCCCGCCGACGGCCTCGGCGCCGCGGGCCGACACCATCGACCACCGGACCCCGACCACGTTGGGCAGCAGGAGGAACGCGTCCCCGCGAGCCTGGAAGACGTACTCGCCCGGTGCGACGAACATCTCGTAGGCACGGGCCACCCGGGCGTCCAGGGCGTCAAGGCCACGGACCTCCAGGGGCGGCACGGGAAACGCGAGCCGCTCGGCGGCTTCGCGGATCTCCTGGGGCGGGTCGACCAGGACCTGGATCCCGTCGTGCGCCCATAGCTCGCGGATGAGCGCGCTTCGAGCCGCCGGATCGGGCTCGTTCCACTGGGCGACATATCGGTCGGCCAGCACTTTCACATCAAGCTCGTTGCTCATGCGCAGCAGTGTGCTGCCCCGGCCTGCGGCTTGGCGATTCCCCGCAGGGAATCGCGCGGCCAACGAGCGTCGAAGGCGCCCACCACCCAGCACGAATTAACTTCGTCAAGATTTGAATTCCGAGAGACTCGCATTTACGCTCCAGAGATCCGATGTCTCCGCACCCCCCGGTGGTGACCATGCCCTCTCGACGATCTCTACTGAAGGCCGGTGGAGTTCTCGCCGCCGCCACGCTGGCCCCCGGAACCGCGGGAACCGCGTCGGCGCAGGCCGAGGACCGATCAGGCGATCCATGGCGCAAGGTGCCGGACATCCTGCGTAAGATCCGACCTCCTCGCTTCCCTCGCCGACGGTGGGAGGTCACCGCCTTCGGCGCCGTAGGTGACGGCACGACCGACTGCACGGCCGCGTTCAAGGCGGCGATCGACGAGTGCCATCGCGAGGGCGGCGGCCGGGTGGTGGTCCCGCCGGGCCGCTTCCTCGCCGGTGCCGTCCACCTGCTCAGCAACGTCGACCTGCACGTGTCCGAGGGCGGCGTGATCGCCTTCAGCACCGATCCGAACGCGTACCTGCCGGTCGTCCGCACCCGGTGGGAGGGTACGGAGTGCTACAACTACAGCCCCTTCATCTACGCCCACGGCCAGCGGAACATCGCGGTCACGGGCAAAGGCACGCTCGACGGCCAGGCCAGGCAGGGCCCGTGGGAGAGCTGGTACGCCAACGGCGGCCCCCAGGGCGCCGACCAGCGCGCGCTGCGCAAGATGGGCGACGACGGCGTACCGGTCGAGCAGCGCGTGTTCGGGGCGGGCCACTACCTGCGCCCCTCCATGGTCCAGTTCGTGAAATGTCAGAACATCCTGGTCAGCGATCTCACGATCCTCGAGCCTGCCATGTGGACCGTGAACCCGGTCCTGTCCACGAACGTCACCGTGCGCGGCATCACCGTCGTCAGCACGCTGTACAACACCGACGGCTGCGACCCCGAGGCGTCGTCGTACGTACACATCCACGGCTGCCGGTTCAACACCAACGACGACTGCGTGGCGGTCAAGTCGGGACGTGACGCCGACGGCCGCAGGGTGGGCGTGCCCAGCGAGAACATCGTCGTCCAGGACTGCTTCTTCTCCGGCCGCTGGGGCGGCATCACGGTCGGCAGCGAGATGTCGGGCGGCGTCCGCGATGTCTTCGCCGAGCGGTGCGTGATCAACTCGCCGGACTTCCCCGGCAACTACCCGGTGAAGTATCCCGTCTACATCAAGGCCAGCAAGAAACGCGGCGCCTTCGTCGAAGGCGTCTACGTACGCGGCTTCACCGGCCAGAACGTGGACCGCGAGGTGATGTTCGTCAACATGGCCTATGCGAGCAACGAGCAGGGCACGGAGCCGGTGTCCGTACGTGACATCCGCATGGAGCGGACCAGGCTCGACGGCGCCGACGCCGTGCTCAACCTCGTCGGCCTGGAGAGCGACCACCTGGCCGGGGTGCGCTTGGAGCACTGCGTGTTCACGAACGTCACCGGCCCGAACACGATCACGTTCACCGACGACCTGACCCTGCGGAAGGTGTTGGTGAACGGCGTGGAGCAATAAAGCTGAGGCGGCCCCGCTCCCCAGATCGCGGGGCCGCACGGGAAAGTGGCCACCGCTTCAGGCGGCAGCGCGTCCTACTCGGCCTTCGGAGTCTCCCCCGTCCACGCCGAATCGTAGCGGTTCGACTACTGAGAGTTTCTCTGTTTCGGCCTATACGAGGCCGCGGCGGCTGGCCTGGGCGCCCGCCTGGAAGCGGGTCTCGGCGTTCAACTGGTCCAGGAGGTGACGCAGGCGGCGGCGGAGGCTGCGCGGGCTGGTACCGAGCTGGCGGGCGATGGCGTCGTCCTTGAGCCCGGCCGCGAGCAGCGTAAGGAGCCGCCGATCCTCAGGGCTGAGCTCCGCCAGGTCCAGCTCCTCGTCGGCGGGCTCCGGGGCCGAGGTCGGCTCCTGCCATAACTCGGGGCGCACCGGCAGCGCCTCCCGCCACAGGCGCTCGAACAGCTCCACCAGGGCCACCACCATGGTGGACCCGCTGATCAGCACGCCGCGCGTCAGCGGCGGGTCCATGTGCAGCGGCATGACCGCGCGCCACCGGTCGACGATCGCCATCTTGAACGGCAGCCGGGGCAGGACCCGCGCCTCCTCGCCCGCCTTGATCAGGCTGCCCACCTCGTCGAGCGCCCCCGCGTGATCGAAGGCCTCCGGCACGTAGATGGTCCGGTAGCGGACGCCGCTGCGCAGCAGGCCGGTCTGCAGCGGGTTGTGATAGTCCAGCACGTACGGGGGCCGGTCGAAGGTCAGCACCTCCTCCTTGGCCTCCTGCTGCAGCCGGACGTACCACCGGGCCTGCTCCTCAGGGCCGGCCAGGACCTCGAACTGCCCGCCCTCCTCCGGGTCCTGGCCGACGGTGCGGAACGCGGCCTCCAGTTCGTCGGCCGTGTCGGTGAGCCGGTCCAGCTCGCTCTGCAGGCCGCGCACCAGAGAGCGGATCGAGGTGCCCGGGTTCGTCACCGTCCAGCGGGGCGAGCGCCCCCACAGGCGGCTGACGAGGCCCTTGGCACGGAGCCTGCTCAGCGAGGTCTGGATGCGGGCCGCGCTCTCCCCGCTCCTCATGACGAGCTCCTGCACCGTGATGCCAGGGCTGGCCAGCACCCCGCGGTAGACCCGCTCGTCGAACGCGCTGACTCCCACGACCTCCAGCGCCCGGCCGTCCTCAAGCATGCCTACGATCGTGGCCACTTCCGGCAGTTGCCGCAATAGGCCACACCAATCACCTTGTCAACAAAAGTAACAAACAACTAGAAAGCGGAGGTGCTTCAGAGAACCGCCCTCCTGGGCGTCGCGATAACGGCCCTGTTAGCGGCCACCACTCCGGCCCAGGCAGCACCCACTCCCGCTCCGTCGGCCCAGTCCTCCACCCCCACAGAACAGCCCAAGACCATCACCCTCATCACCGGGGACAAGGTCACCCTCCGCCCGCTCCCCGACAAGCAGACCCAGCTCGACGTCCAGGCCGCCCCCGGCAGGGAGAAGATCACCTTCGTGCACCGCCGGGCCGCGGACGGGCTCAGCATCGTCCCCGTCGACGCGATGCCCCTGCTGGCCGCGGGCCGGCTGGACCCCCGGCTGTTCAACGTCACCCGGCTCGCCGCCCTCGGCTACGACGACGACGCCAGTTCGGCGCTCCCGCTGATCGTGACGTACCCCGGCCAGACCGCCGCCGCCACGCTGCGCGTCGCGGGCGGGCGCCCGCTGCCCGCGATCAACGGGATCGCCCAGAGCGAGCCCCGCGCCGCCGCCGGCACGCTCTGGAAGTCCCTGACCGGGCAGGCCAGGGCGGCGGCCGCGCCCGCGAAGATCTGGCTGGACGGCAAGGCCAAGCTGTCCCTCGACGTCAGCGTCCCGCACATCGGCGCCCCCACGGCCTGGGCGGCCGGCCAGACCGGCAAGGACGTCACGGTCGCGGTGATCGACACCGGCTACGACCCCGGCCATCCCGACCTCCAGGGCCTGGTCGCCAAGGCCCAGAACTTCACCTCCGAGCCCGACGTCCGCGACCTCAACGGCCACGGCACCCACGTCGCGTCGACGATCGCCGGATCCGGCGCCGCCTCGGGCGGCCGGTACAAGGGCGTCGCCCCCGGCGCCCGGCTGCTGATCGGCAAGGTCTGCCTGCAGAGCGGGGACTGCCCGGACTCGGGCATCATCGAGGCCATGACCTGGGCGGCGGAGAACGGCGCCCGCGTCGCCAACCTCAGTCTCGGGGAGGCCGACACCCCCGGCGACGACCCGGTGGAGCAGGCCGTCAACAGCCTGTCGGAGAAGTACGGCACGCTGTTCGTGATCGCGTCGGGCAACGACGGCCCGCAGACGGTCGGCTCGCCGAGCACCGCGGACCGCGCGCTGTCGGTCGGCGCCTCCTTCCGCGACAAGGACACGGTCGCGCAGTTCAGCAGCACGGGCCCGCGCGCGAGTGACGGCGCGGTCAAGCCCGACCTGATCGCGCCCGGCGTGAACATCGTCGCCGCGAGAGCCGCGGGCACCTCCGCCGGCTCCCCGGTCGACGACTCCTACACGACGCTGAGCGGCACGTCCATGGCGACACCGCACGTGGCCGGAGCGGCCGCGATCGTCGCCGGGCAGCACCCCGACTGGAAGGCCGGCCAGATCAAGGCCGCGCTGATGGCCTCCACCGCACCCGGCGACGAGCTGGGCGCCTACGTCCAGGGCTCCGGCCGGGTGGACGTCGCCCGCGCCGTCACCCAGCAGATCACGGCCGAGCCCGCCGCGCTGAGCATGGGAGACGTCGAGCTGCCCAGCCCGGCTCCCAAGGAGCAGACGCTCACCTACCGCAACGACGGCGCCGCCGCCGTCCGGCTGGACCTGAGCGTGATCGCCAAGGACGGCGCGGGCGCGACGGTGACGCCGTTCAAGCTCGGCGCCGCCACGCTGGAGGTGCCCGCGCACGGCACCGCCCAGGTCAAGGTGACCGCCCAGCCGGGTCCGGCCGGACTGTTCAGCGGCACGGTCATCGCCAGGAACGCCGACGTCTCCGTACGCACCGGCATCGGCATGCGGGTCGTGCCGGAGAAGCGCGGGCTCAAGCTGCGCTTCACCGGCACGGACGGGCAGCCCGCCCAGGCCGCCTTCGCCGGGCTGATCGACCTCGACACCAAGGAGCAGCGCAACTACGACATCTCCGGCGGCGCGCTGGACCTCAAGCTGGACAAGGGCCACCGCTTCACCGTCGTCAGCCTCATGGCCGACCATGACGGCACTCTGGTGATGGCCTCCGATCCGGAGTTCACCCTCGACGCCGACCGTACCGTCACCGCCGACGCCCGCAAGGCCAAGGCAGTGGACGTACGTACGGAGGAGCCGACCGCGCGGCTGGCCGTCGGCATGCTCGGCATGCTCCAGCTCGTCGACGGCCGGCAGCCGTTCGGCGTGGACGTGGACCTGGCCGGCATGTGGGGCGCGGATCGTATCGAGGGCATCAAGGCCATCCCGACGACGCGTACGGCGAGCAAGAAGTTCGCGTTCTACCGCTGGACCCAGTGGGCCAAGCCGAAGGCCGACGGGAGCTACGACGACAGCCCGTACTTCTACCACCTGATGAAGGCCGAGCCGCGCATCCCCGCCGACCCCGGCTACCGCCCGCGCCGCCGCGACCTCGCCGAGGTCACCTCCACCTATGCCACGCAGAACGACGTCAAGTTCGGCGAGCACTTCGCCCTGCCCGTGCTGTACGGGACGGAGCTGGCCTGGATGCCGTACGGCCAGGTGTCGCGATTCGCGCTCCCGTTCCACCGGACGGAGTACTACACCCCCGGCGACACCGGCTGGTACCCGTCCTTCATCCAGTACCGGACGCCGCCGGACGGCTGGAACGACACCGACCAGTTCTTCTTCGGTGACACCACCGTCTACCGCGCCGGCCAGAAGACCGACGACCGGTGGAACACCGGCGTCTTCGCGGCCTCGCTCAACCCCCGCGGCGACTACAACTGGCGGGAGGAGAACCTGCTGCAGTTCGCGGCCGGGCTGTTCGAGGACGGCACGCCCGACCGCATCTCCTACGGCGAGTACGTCGCCCCGCAGGCCAGGCTCTACCGGGACGGCAAGGAGATCTACGCCACCGACTACCTGCCCGGCACGATCGACGTGCCCGCGGAGAAGAAGGAGAGCGAGTACCGGTTCACCATGACGGCCGACCGCGTGCCGGCCCAGACCAAGGTGTCCACCCGGGTCAGCGCCGAGTGGCGGTTCAGGTCGAAGACCCCCGAGCCGGGCCGGCGGCAGGTGCTGCCGCTGCTGACCGTCAAGATCGATCCGGAGCTGGACGACCGCAACCGGGCCGCAGCGGGCCATATGCGCATCCCGCTGCGCGTTCAGCGTCAGGACGGCTCGCCCGCGCTGAAGCTGCGGACGCTCACCGTGGAGATCTCCTACGACGACGGCCGTACCTGGCTGCCCACGCTGGTGCACCCGTCGGCCCAGGACGCCTGGTCCGCCGAGACCTGGCACCCGGTCAGCGCGCGCGGCAAGTTCGCCTCGCTGCGCGTCAAGGCCACCGACACCGGCGGCAACGGCTTCGCCGAGACCGTCATCAGGGCATACCAGGTCAAGTGACCACCGGGACGCCCCGCCGCGCTTGACCAGGCGCGGCGGGGCGCTTCGGGCGCGGGCCTTACGCGTGTCAGGGTGGCGCCTGGAACCAGACCTTGATCGTGTTGTACACCGCGCCGGAGATGGGGTCGTCCGGCAGGTAGATGCGCAGTTGGCCGCGGCCGCCCAGGTTGCCGAACTCGTCGGAGACCGCGCGCATGTGGCCTTCATCCGTGACCACGATCGCCGAATCGAAGGCGATCACGACGTGGCCGGTGGAACGGGCGACGCCCAGGGGATGTCCGCCGTCTCCGATATGGCAGTTGCCCAGCAGGATGACGTCATTCGCCTTCAGCATCGGCATGTGCAGAAGGAGAGCCCCCATCAGCGTTGCGTCCAGGTCCCGGTCGCCGATCGCGTTGCCTCTTTTCGAGCCGTGCCCGTCCACGTAGAAGGCGCCGTCAATACCTGCACGGCCAGCACCTTCAGCCTGACCCCGGAACTGAACAGCGCGTGGGCGGGCTTGCCCGACAGGTCTCCCACGTCGGCGTACTCGCTCGCCCTGATCGTCAGCCGGACGCTGTCGGGCAGGTCGCCCAGCTTCGCGGGGTCGTCGACGCCTTCGAGCATCCCGTGGAAGACGACCTCGTCGCCGGGCCGGACGGCGCTCGGCAACCAGTCCTTGGGGACGCGGGCGGAGACGTGGCCCGACGTGGTCGGCCTGGCGGCGAGCTCGGCGTCCGCCCTGTCGAGGGTCGTCTCGGCCCAGGCTACGAGCGCGCGGTCGTCACCGCGCCCGACGGCCAGTTCGTTCACCTGGCGCAGGTTGACGCCTTCGAGGAGGTGTGGCAAGGCCGGCACCTGGTTGCCGGGCGGCCGCCACGGCGTCTCCCGGAAGTCGGGGACCAGCGGGGAGGGGTCGTGCAGCGGGCCGAGATCGAGCGGGGATGCCTCGAACCTACAGGGCGCGAACGCGAGGCGTCCGTGACGAACATGTTCGTGCTAGGTTGCCCGCATGACCTCCAGCGACCGCGCCCGGGCACCCGTCAGCCGCCGGGAGCGTCCGGCGAAGCCCGCGCTGACCAGGCAGGGGATCATCGACGCCGCACTGACGATCCTGCGTGACGAAGGTCTGGGCAAGGTGACGATGCGGCGCATCGCCACGGCGCTGGATACCGGACCGGCATCGCTGTACGTCTATGTCCGCGACACCGAGGATCTGCACGCGCAGATCCTCGACACTCTGCTGGCTCCGGTGACGGCGACCACGCCCGGAGGCGGCTCGTGGCGGGACCGGTTGAAGGCTCTGCTGACCGGCTACCGCGACGTCCTGTTCGCTCATCCGGAGATCGCCCGGATGGCCCTGTCCACGCAGCCCAGCGGCCCGAACTACCTGGCCTTGGGCGACGCGATCGTGGGCCTGCTCAACGAGGGCGGCGTGCCGGACCGGGCGGCGGCGTGGGGCCTGGACCTGCTGTTGCTCTATCCCACCGCGATCGCCGTCGAGCTGAGCAGTCAGAAGTCGGCCACCCAGAAGGCCGACGATCTGACGGCCCTGGCCGCGCAGATCGCCGTCGTGGACGCGGCACGTTATCCCCGCCTGGCCCGGCTCGGCGACGAGCTCGTGTCCGGCGACGGCCCGGACCGAGCCGATTGGGCACTCGACGTCCTGCTCGACGGCATCCTCGCCGCTGGTTCGCGCGCCCCGGGGAAGGTCAGTTGACGCAGTCCTGGGTCTTGAGGCCGAGGGCGAACTGCTCGACCTTGTTGCGCTGGTTGACGCCGAAGTAGTAGTACGCCTTGGGGTTGCCCGGCACGGTGGCGTACCAGCCGCTCTCCTCCTTCTTGACGCTCGGGTAGGCCTTCTTGACCTGGCTGAGGGAGGAGCCGACGCCGACGCCCTTGGGGGTACGCACCCCGTTCCACCCGAAGATGACGGCGACGCCGCGCTTCTTGGAGATGTAGAGGCTGATCTCGTCCTTGGGGTTGGGGTGGACCTTGTAGTCCCAGCCGGCGCAGTAGCCGGGCATCTTGAGCACGATCTTGCCGGTGGCCTTGGCCTGCTTGGCGGTCATCCCCAGTTTGATGCCGCCGTAGCCGTACGGGCCGAAGGTGCCCGGCGCGGCGGCGGTGGCCCCCGCCGGGCTCGCGATCACCAGCGCCGCGCTCGTGGCCGCCAGCGCCGCCACCGTCACCAGTCGAGTCATGTGCATCCCCGTCGCCCCATTTCTTTGAACACGTGTTGGTATCCCCCTCTCTGATGCCGCCCGGCGGCGAAAAGTTCGCCGCCGGAGCGGGTAGGCGCTCAGGGCACGGCGGGCGGCTGGAGATCAGTTTCCGGTCGGCGCTTCTACGGAGTCCGCGTTCACGGGTTGGCACGGCGCGACCGGGCTGCCCGCCTTGGCCAGGTAGGGGAGGAACGCCCAGCTCATTCCTGGCTGGTTACCCGGTCGGAACTCCAGGACCAGCGTCTCTTCCGGCCGCATGAAACGCGGGGAGATCACGAAGGTGTCCTGGTTGATCGGCGCGGCGACGTCTCGGGAGCGCCAGTTGTCCGGCTTGTCGAACTCCTTGCGCTCCTGGTCGGTCATGTTCTGGGTGTTCGGTGGGTCGTAGGCCAGGTCCGCGCCGACGAAACGGCCGCGGGCGCACTGCTTGCCCGCCTCGGTGTACGTCACGTCGGCCGTGATCCCCTCGGTCCTGAGCTTGGCCTCCAGCCCTTCGGGGTCCCGCAACTCCTTGACCGTCACCTGGACGGTGCCGTCGGAGTTCTTCGTGACCGCGTACGCCGCACTCGACGACCCTGAGATCACCGGCACGGCCACCAGCGCGGCCGCCGCGAGGCCCGCGACCGCCGCCCCCGCCAGCAGGGGACGACGCCACGGTGAACGGCCGCGGCGCGGCGCGGGCGGGGTCGCCACGATCTCCGCAAGGAGGTCATGGACGCCCTGGCTCATGGAAGGCTCGGTGCAGGCCGCGGCCGGATCGATGGCG
Organism: Nonomuraea sp. NPDC026600; assembly: GCF_040638335.1. Lineage (NCBI taxonomy): Bacteria > Bacillati > Actinomycetota > Actinomycetes > Streptosporangiales > Streptosporangiaceae > Nonomuraea > Nonomuraea sp. NPDC026600. Next base: position 28,103 of record NZ_JBEZYD010000008.1, on the reverse strand, counting down.
GACACCATACGGTCGAGCTTGTTCATCGTGTCTCTCCTCTCAGCGCGGTCATCACCGTGACCTCATCCGTCGTGTCGAGCAGCCGGGCCAGTCGTCTACGGGCCCGATACAGCCGGAGCCGGGCGGCGGTGCTGCTGCAGCCCAGTACCGTGGCGATCTGCGGCCCGGTCAGCTCCTCCCAGGAGGCCAGCGCGAGCACGTCGCGGTCGGCCGGGTCCAGGGCGGCGAAAGCGGTGCGGACCGCCTCGGTCCGCGGATCGGCGGGCGCCGCCTCCTGGCCGACGGCCAGTTCGCCGCGGAGCCGCGAGGCCAGCGCGCTACGGCGCGACTCCCCGCGCCGGTGATTGGCCAGGACACGGCGTGCCGCGCCGTACAGCCACAGCACGGTGGCGTCCCCGTCGGGAACGTCGTCCAGCCGCCGCCACGCGGCGAGGAAGGTCTCCGCGATCACGTCGGCGACGTCGTCGGCCGAATCGGTACGGCGCAGCGCGTAGCGATGTACGGCCGGATAGCAATCGAGATAGAGCCGCTCGAAACGATCTCGCGTGTCGGGGGGCACGCGTGGATCCTGCACAGGTGTCTCCTTACCGAAGAATGCCGGAACACCTCACTAGGTGTCCGGCATCTCCGCAAGTGTTTCCTGTGACGTGTCAGGAGTGGGGGCGTTCGTCCACCACCTGGAGGACCTTCCCGGTACGGGGATGCAGCACCAGCTCCGTCGGCCGTACCCATTCGATCGTCAGCGGATGGATGAGCCCCTCCTCCACGGACTGGGGATACAGCGGCTTGGCCGCGTACACGGCGTCGATGAGCCGTTGCGTCAGCTCCGGCGGCGGCTCCTCGACGCAGGCCAGCCGCAGCAGCAGCCCGTCCTTGCTGTTCCAGCGGCGCTGCACCATCTGCATCCCCGACATGGCCCGGTCCGGGTCCGCCGCGACGAGGACCGCGCGGATGGCCTCCGTCGACATCGCCACCGTCTCCACCCTGGCGCCCTCGTCCGACCTGCCGACCAGCCGGAATCCGCGGCAGTCCGCGTCGGTCCACTCCGCCAGGTCGCCGACCGGGTAGCGGATGATCGGCATCAGCGTTCTGAACAGGTTGGTGACGACCACCCGGCCACGTACGCCGGGCACGGTGATCGGTTCACCGGTCGTGTCGTCGATCAGCTCCACCAGCGTCCGGTCGGCGAACGCCTCGTGCACCCGCACGTCGTCGCCCGGCACCGGGCCGCCGACCAGCCCGGCGTCCACCGACGCGTAGCCGAGCGAGGCGATCACGGCCCCGGGGAACGCCTTGGCGAGCTGGGGACGCAGGTCGTCGAAGAGCAGGTCGCCGGCGAACAGCAGCAGCTCCACCGTGTCGGCCACCTGCCCACGGGCGGTCACCGCCTCGGCCACGCTCGCGAGCTTCATCGGCGGGCCCGCCAGCACGTCGACGCCGAAGTAGGCGATCAGATCGGCGACGGAACCGTCGGACGCGTGGCAGGCGATGGGCAGCCGGACGTTCTCCACCGGGGCGTTGTGCAGGGCGTGCTCGATGTAGAGGAATCCGCCGTACATCTCGCCGGCCGAGAACAGGTTCGCCACCCGGTGCCCCGGCCGCAGCCCGGCCCGGACCATGCCCGCGCCGAACGCGGTCACCGAGTCTGCGTGCTCCGTACGGGTCCACGGGGAGAACTTCGGCGCGCCGGTGGTGCCGCCGGAGGTGTACACGCCGGCGTCGGTCAGCGGTCCGGTCAGCAGCCGGTTGTCCGGGAAGACGTTCGCGGCCCAGAACGCCTTCTGGTCGACGATCGGCAGCCGGGTGAGGTCGGAGACGCCGTCGGGCAGGTCGCGGTACGCCTCGGCGTAGAAGGGCGAGTGGCGACGGGCGTACTCGATCAGGTCACGCAGGGATTTCGCGGGCATGTCTCGCTCCTAGATTCGGCTGTGGGCCAGATTGGGGACCCGGGCCAGCACCCGGCGGCGGTAGAACCACCAGTTGGTCGCCAGGAACACGGCGTAGCCGCCGATGAACACGTACAACGCCAGGTCGATGGACCCGGTCTGCCCGAGTGACATGGCGAAACCGCGCGGGATGAGGAACCCGCCGAACGCGCCGATCGACGAGGCGATGCCGATGGCCGCGGCGGCCTCCCGTCTGGCGCGCAGCCGGGCGTCGGGCTCGCCGTGCTCCGCCTGGGCCGTGAAGATCGCCGGAATCATCCTGTACGTGGACCCGTTGCCGATCCCCGAGGCGGTGAACAGCAGCATGAACGCGCCCAGGAAGAGCGCGAACCCGTGCTGCCTGAGCCCGGCGAGCGCGCCGACGACCCCTGCCGCCATGGCCATGAACGACCACGCGGTGACCCTGGCCCCGCCGTACTTGTCGGCCAGCCACCCGCCGACCGGCCGCGACAGCGAGCCGACCAGCGGACCGAGGAAGGCGAAGTACGGCGACGCGGACTCGGCGAACGTCGCCTTGACGACCAGCGGGAACGCCGCCGAGTAGCCGATGAAGGAACCGAAGGTGCCGATGTAGAGGAAGGACATGACCCAGGTGTGCTTGCGCAGGAACGCCTTCCCCTGGGTGCCGAAGTCGGTCTTCGCCACGGCCAGGTTGTCCATGAAGAAGTACGCGCACAGCGCGGCGGCCACGATCGGCACCACCCACACCAGCCCGGCGTACACCAGGCCGGCCGTCGCCACGAGCGGGATCAGCAACTGCACGACGGCCACCCCCAGGTTGCCGCCGGCCGCGTTCACACCCAGCGCGAACCCCTTGCGCCGCTCGGGATAGAAGTAGGAGACGTTGGCCATGGACGAGGCGAAGTTCCCGCCGCCGAACCCGGCCGCCGCCGCGGCGATCAGGAACATCCAGTACGGATGCGCCGGGTCCGTGACCAGCCAGGCGAGCACCCCTACCGGCACCAGGAGCAGCAGCGCGCTGGCCACGTTCCAGTTGCGGCCGCCGAAGGCCGAGACCGCGAACGTGTACGGCAGCCGCAGCGTGGCCCCAACCAGGTTCGGCACCGCCACCAGCCAGAAGAGCTGGTCGACGGTGAACGGGAACCCCGCCTTGGGGAGCAGGACGACGATCGCACTCCAGAGCAGCCAGATCGCGAAGCCGAGATGCTCCACGAAGATGGAGAAGACCAGGTTCCTGGTGGCGACGCGGCGCCCGGTGGCCGCCCAGAAGCCGGGGTCCTCCGGCTCCCAGTGATCGATCCAGCGCCCGGTCCTCCGCCTCTCACTCATGAGTGCTTCCCTTCGCTGGTGGATCCATCGGGTCGGCCGGAGACCATCACGCTCTGGCCGCGGAACTCCGCGACGATCTCGCCGGCCGGACGGCGTACGGTCACGTCGTAGACGCCGTTCCTGCCGTACCTGACGCGCTCCGTGGCCTCGGCCACCAGCTCGTCGCCGGCCGCGGCCGGGCGCAGGAACGTCACCTGCGCGCTGTGCGCCAGCGTGACGTGGCCGTAGGTGTTGCAGGCGTACGCGAACGCGGCGTCGGCCAGCAGGAACAGGTAGCCGCCGTGGGCGATGCCGTGGCCGTTCACCATCTCGTCGGTGATCCGCATCCGCAGCCGCGCCCGGCCGGTGGCCACCTCCTCCAGCGCGATGCCGAGCGAGCGGCAGGCCGGGTCCTCGGTGTTCATCGTCATACCGAGGCTCCGATCCACGTCCTGGCCAGAGCCTGGACGGCCGAGCCGTCCGGATCGGCGAGCTTGCGCGCCAGGTACTCGGCCACCCAGGCGCTGGTGGCGACGCGGAACGGCGGCTCGTCCTCGCTCAACGTACGCACCACCACCTCGGCCACCTCCCACTTGGACTGGCCGGCTCCCTCCCAGCCCGCGCCGCGCACCCAGTCGAGGTAGCCGTCGAACGTCCCCGCGTACGGCCCCGAGGCCGCCCGGATGGTCTCCCGGTTGATGTCCGGAAAAATCCCGAACTCGGTGTCCGGGACGAAGCCGGGCACGACCACGCCGACCCGCACTCCGTGCGCGGCCGCGACCGGAGCCAGGCTCTCCATGAACCCCTCGACGGCGCACTTCGCCGCCGCGTACGCCTCGTTGAACGGCTGCCCGACGACGCCGTGCACGCTGCCGACGGTCAGCAGGCGGCCACGGGCGGCGCGCAGCAGCGGCATCGCGGCCCGGCTCACTGCTATGACGCCGAAGAAGTTCACCTCCAGGTTGGCCCGCAGGGCCTCCATGGTGGACATCTCCATCGTCGGGTCGAAGTTGGAGACGCCGGCGTTGTTGACCACCGCGTCCAGCCGCCCGTACGCCTCCCGCACGTCCTGAAGGCATGAGGCGATGGACGCGGCGTCGGTGACGTCGAGGCGGCGGACGTCCAGCGTGACCCCGGCGTGGTCCGCCGCCTCGCGCAGCGAGCCGTCTCTGCCCGGGTCACGCATCGTCGCCACCACGGTGAATCCGGCCTTGGCGGCGGTGACCGCGGTCGCCAGGCCGATGCCGGACGACGTTCCGGTGATCAGCACGATCATGCCGGGCTCCCCTCGAACCGCTTGGCGCGGTCCAGCAGCGGCTGGATCCCCACCGCGGGCAGGAACGAGAACGCGGCCAGCAGCGTGCCGCCGACCATGACCGCCCTGGCCGCGTCGAGCACGCCCAGACCGCCGGTCAGCAGGGTGACCGCCGTCCCCCCGGCGAGGGCGGCCAGCGGGATCACGCCCCACGTCGCGGTGCGGAACGCCGCGTGCATCACGCCCTGGTTCTCGGCCGTCATCCGCGACTGGCGGATCGGGGCGCTGCAGACGTTGATGCAGGACATGAAGAAGCCGTAGCAACCGAAGGTCACGCCGATCACGGCCGCGGCGGGCAGCGCGGGCGCGGCGAGGATGCCCAGGCCGACCAGGCAGTGCAGCAGCAGCCCCCAGGCCATGGTCCGGCCGAGGCCCAGCCGGTCGCTGATCTTGGGCGCGACGAGCGCGCCGAGCACCGCGCCGACCGCCCCCGCCGACATCGCCGCCCCGAACACGCCCACCGAGATGCCCAGACCCCGGTAGGCCAGCACCGGCAGGACCGTGACGAAGATCGGGCCGCCCGAGTTCAGGGTCACGGCGGCGATGACCACCCGGCGCAGCACCGGATCGGCCCAGTTCAGCCGGAACCCCAGCACCAGCCGCGACCACACGGAACCCTGCTGGACGGCCTTGGTCCCCCAGGGCCGCATGGCCCGGAAGCACGCCGCCGAGACCAGGTAGCTGGCCGCGTCGATGAGCAGCGCGGCCACCCCGAACACGTGGTACAGGCCCGCCGCGATCGACGGCCCGGCCACCTCGGACACCGTGCTGCTGCCTTCAAGCCGCGAGTACGCCCGCACCAGCTTGTCCTCCGGCACCGTGGTGGGCACGGCGACGAGGTAACCGACGTTGAAGAAGATCGTCGCGCCGCTGATCAGCGCCACGCAGACGAACAGCACCGGCGTGGACAGCACGCCGAGCCAATAGGTCACGGGTATGGCCGCCACCGCCACCAACCGCACGACGTCGCACATCAGCATGGTCAGGCGCTTGTCCCACCGGTCGACCAGCACCCCGGCGACCGGCCCCAGCAGCGGGATGCCGAGGTACTGGGCCATGGCCACGATCCCCACCTCGAGCGCGGAGGCGTGCAGCACGAAGATCATCAGGGTCGGGACCACGAACACCGTGACCCGGTCGCCGACGAGACTCACCGTCTGGCCGCCCCAGTACAGGTTGAACTGCCTGCCCAGGGATCCCGGGAACCTCACGACTCCTCCCGTACGACGAAGCCTGAGGTCTTGCCGGTGCGCTCGTTGCTGATCAGCGCGTCGACGACCTTGACCCGGAACGCGTGCGGATCGTGCTGGAAGGCCGTGCTGATCGTGAACGTGGCGGACATGAGCTCGCCGCGCAGCCGTTCGGGCAGGTCCGGCGGCGCGTCCCGGTCGGTCAGCAGCAGCACGTCCACCGCGGACACCCGGCCCCGCTGCTCGGTGATGAGGATCTGCGCCCGGGAGACGCCCGGCTCGCGCTCCGCCTGGGCGACGATGTCGTCCACGTGCAGCCCCAGCCCGCGTACCTGCACCACCGAGTCCCGGCGGCCCAGCACCCGCACCGCTCTGTCCTCCCGGCCGCACGCGCACGTGACGAACCGGCCCGCGTCGCCGGTCCGGTAACGCAGCACCGGGTTGAGCATGTCCGGGTCGAGCGTGGTGAAGTCCAGCAGTTCGTCGGCGTCCGCGTGGACGAGCTGCGCGGGGAGCGGGTGGAAGACGTCCGCCGGGCACTCCGGGGTGTTGGTGCCGATGACCCAGGTCTCCGTGCTGCCGAACATGCCCCAGCGGCGCGCGTCCGGCGCCACCACGGCCATGTCCTCGTCGAGCTGAGGGTGCCACGCCTCCCCGAGCCAGAGCACCTTGCGCAGCGCGGGAAGGCGCACACCGGTGGCCCGCGCGTGCGCGAACCACAGCCGCAGCACGCTGGGGGTGCCGCCGAACGCGGTCACCTCCTGGGCGGCGAGGAACGACAGCCAGTCGCCGTACTCCTCCTTCGTCACCGAACCCAGCGCGATGACCCGGCAGCCGGACAGGTCGGCGAAGGCACCGGCCAGGAAGTGGGCACCCCACATGCGGCCGGCGCCCCAGCCGTTGACGAAGACGTCGTCGGGCTCCAGCGGCCGCCACTGCTCGTACACACCGGCCATGTAGAACCCGGTGGGGGCGTAGCCGACCTTGGGCGCGCCGGTGCTGCCGCCGCTCTGGAAGAGCCAGGTGGCGCCCTGCTCGGCCTTGGGTCTCAGATGCGCCAGCGCCACGTTCAGGTCGTCCTTCACCAGTGCGGGAAGCGCGGCGACGTCCTCCAGCGTGAGCAGCTTCTCGCAGCCGGCGTAGCGCGGCGCGAGCGCGGGCACGCTCCTGAGCCGCTCCAGGGCTCGCCGCGGGACGCGCAGGTGCGGCTCGGCCGCCTCGGGCGACAGCGAGAATGATTCGATCATTTCGTCACCAGACTTTCGGTCAGCCAGCGGGTGTGCGCGTCGCGGTAGGCGGTCCAGCGGGCCCGGGTGACGTCGCGCTGGAGCGTGCGGTGCGGGTCGCCGTAGTCCGGCGCGATCACACCGTCGGGTTCGAGCTCGGAGAACCAGTACCGCTCGCCGTCGAACAGGAAGTCGACGCAGAAGAAGGGAATGGGCAGCTTCTCGTAGAAGTACGCCGTCGCCTCGGCCAGCTCGGGCGGGACGGGCGGGAACTCCATCGTGCCGCCCCGGCTGGCGTTGGCCACCGGCGAGCCGGGCTCGGGGATCCGCTTCATCACGGCGTACGGCTGGCCGTCGACGACGTAGACCCGGTAGTCGATCGTGCCGTCGCCCAGGTAGGGCTGGATCACGAGCGTGGTGTCGCCGCCCTGCGCGAGGCTGGCCAGGCCCCGTATCTCCTCGGCGTCGCGGGCCAGGTTCACCCCGCCGCCGCCGCACCACCCGGCCGGCTTGACGATGGCCGGGTAGGTCAGGTTCGCCAGCGCCACCTCGTACAGGTGCTTGCTGGTGTCCCGGCCGGTGCCGATGCGGAGCGTGGGCACCGACGGGACCGGCGAATCGTGCAGGTAGAGGACCGTCGCCAGCTTGTCGTTGGCGATGGGCGACAGGCCCGGCGGGAACGACAGGTAGAAGCCGGCCTGCTCCAGCACGGCGTACAGGGCGTACTGGTTGAACACGTCCATGGACTGGTAGGGCAGCGAGTACAGCGCGGTGATGAAGAGTGTGTCCTCCGGGGTGACGGGTTCGTCGTCCACGTAGACGCGCGTTTTGCCGGGCTCCAGGCCGTCGACCGTCACCGCGTCGGGGGAATGCCTGCTCCAGCGCAGGCCGAGCTCGGCGGCCACGTCGGCGTAGAGGTCCCAGAAGAAGGGGTGCCACATCGCGGTGCCCCGGGTGGACTCGCGATCGGGAAAGATCCAGCACATGCGGCGCAGCGTGCTCGGGGTCATGGTCGTCCCTCTCCGTCGGCCCACCAGCGGCGGCCCGGCTCGGGCAAGGTGTCGATCGGGTCGTAGAAGGGGAAGCGGCGGTCCTGCTCGGCCGGCTGGAGCCCGATCCCGTGGTTCTGGCTCCAGTACGAGATGCCGCGTTCCCGGTCGTACTCCGCCACCTGGTGCACCCAGCGCTTGCCGACGTACGGCACGTCGCACACGAGCCGCGGCGTCGCGTAGCCGGGGAGGTAGCCCATGATGGCTTCCTGCAGCCGCTGCGCCTGGTGGACCGGGATCCGCCAGTGCTCCGCGTTGGGGATCAGGTCGCAGAGATAGAAGTAGTAGGGCAGGATTCCGGCCTCGCCCTGCAGGGCGAAACACAGGTCCAGCAGGTCGCCCGGGGTCGTGTTCACGCCCCGCAGGAGCACGCCCTGGTTGCGCACGTCCCGCACGCCCGCCTCGAGCATGGCCCGGGCCGCCTCGGCGACCAGCGGCGTCACCGACCGCGCGTGGTTGGCGTGGGTGTGCATGGCCAGGTTCACCCCACGGGCGCGGGCGATGGCGGCCACCCGGCCCATCCCCTCGACCACGGCGGGCTGGAGCCAGTGCTGCGGCAGGCCGATCAGCGCCTTGGTGGCCAGGCGGATGTCCCGTACGGACTCCAGTTCGAGCAGCCGCAGCAGGAACGACTCCAGCCGCGGCCAGGGCAGGTTGGCCAGGTCGCCGCCCGAGACCACCACGTCGCGCACGACCGGCGTGCGCTTGAGGTAGTCCAGCATCAGCTCCTGCCGGTCCACGGGTTTGAGCATGAGCCGGGCCTTGGCGACCTGCGGGGTCGAGGTGCCGACCAGGTCCATCCGGGTGCAGTGGCCGCAGTACTGCGGGCAGGTGGACAGCAGCTCGGCCAGCACCTTGGTCGGATAGCGGTGGGTCAGCCCCTCCACCACCCACATCTCGGCCTCGTGCAGCGAGTCGCGGCGCGCGCGTGGATGGCTGGGCCAGACCGGATGCCGGTCGGAGCCGACCGGCAGCATGTAGCGGCGGACCGGGTCCGTCAGGAACGCCCGGGTGAAGGCGGCCGGATCGCTCACGGCGTCCGGCGCCATCACGTTGAGCAACTGCGGTGTGATCAGCATGGACATGGTCGCGAACCGGGCCCGGTCGGCCGCCAGGTCGGCGTAGAAGGACTCCTGGAGCAGGTCGCCGACCACCGCGCGTAACTGCCCGGCGTGCTGCACGCAGTGGGCGCGCTGCCACTGGGCATCGCGCCACTGCGCGTCGGTGACGCCGCACCAGCCCGGCAGCCGTCGCCAGTCCGGCTCGACGAGCGGACGGCGCACATAGGTGTACGGGTGGCGGGCGGCGTCGGCGTTCATCTGAAGGCTCATTCGGTGAACAGCACCGCGTGGCGGGTGCGGAGCTCGCGCTTGAGCACCTTGCCCGTGGGGCCGAGCGGATAGTCCTCGTCGCTCCGCGCGATGATGACCGCGGCGAGTGTGGCCAGACCGGCGTCGGCGAGGGCCTTGTTCGCCTTCTCCCGCACCTCGTCGGCGGTGGCGTCGGCGGCGTCGGCCTGCGGCCGCACCACGGCGATCGGGCGCTGCCCCTCTCCTGCCCTGCCGGGCACGCCGACGACCGAGCAGTCCTGGACGAGGTCGGCGCAGTCGGCGATGAGGATCTCCTCGATCGGCAGGCTGTAGACCGGCCCGGCCGCGGTGTCGATGACGTCCACGGTGCGGTCGAGGTGGTAGAAATTGCCCTCGCTGTCCCTGCGCGCCACGTCTCCGGTCAGCCAGTAGCCGTTGAGCTCGAAGCTGCGGGTCAGCCTCGGGTCGTTCCAGTAGCCCGGCGTGCGCGAGGGGGTGATCACGGCCAGCAGGCCGACGGTCCCGTCGGGCACCTCTTCGCCGTTCTCGTCCAGCGCCGCGGCCTTGATCACCGCGTCCTGCGCCTTGCCCACGCACCGGTCGTCGCGCGGGGTCTCCGGCGCGGTCACCTGGCCGAAGAGCGCCATCCCCATCTCCGAGGAGCCGAGGCCGTCGACGAACTGGGAGCCGGGCAGCGGTTCGCCGGCGGCGGCGCCTTCCGGGAGCAGCCACGACTTGATCAGCCCCGCGGGCCGCTCGCCGAGCTGGACCAGCCGCCTGATGTGCCCGTAATGGGCGCTGTCTCCGGTGTTGAACCAGGAGTGGACCTTCGCCGCGGCCTTGACCGGGAGCTCGCCGGTGGCCAGCTCCACGAACGTCCGCGGGAACGAGGCCACCATGGTCGGCTGGAACGCCTCCATCACCGGCTCCACGACCGTGCGCCGCCAGTCCGCCATGACCACGGTCGGCAGTCCGAGCAGCACCGCCGTGAGGAAGTAGCTGAGCCCGCCGGCGTGGGTGTGCGGCATGAGCGACATCAGCCGGTCGTACGGCTCGGCCGGGAAGCGCAGCATCCGGGCCTGCTTGCCGTCCCAGAAGCTGCGATGTCCGAGCGTCGTCGACTTCGGGGTGCCGGTGGTGCCGGAGGAGTGGATCAACGCCACGATGTCGTCCGGAGCGTGCCGGTGGGGGTACTCCTCCGGCAGCCGGCCGGACTCGGCGTCGTGGGCCCGTACCTCGGCGGCCAGGGCGATGAACCTGGGCCTGGTCTGCGGGGCGTTGCGGTAGGCCAGTAACAGCCTGGTCGTGTCGTCGGCGACGATGCCGACGACGCCCACGTGGTCGAGGTAGCGGACCATGACGTCGGCGCGCATCGCGTCGTTGATCATCGTCGGGATGGCGCCGAGGGCCGTGAGCGCCAGGAAGTGGAGCAGCGGGTCGAGCCCTTCCGCCACCACGATTCCCACCGGCTCGCCGGGCCGCACTCCGTTGGCCCAGTACCACTTGGCGTACCGGTCGCGCAGCGCCGCGAGGTCGACCAGGCTGTGGCCGCGCAGCACCACCCGGCCGCGGTGGTCGTTGTGGTGGCTGTAGACGAACGGGACCGCCCGGTTCGGGTTGGCCGCCAGAGCGTGCTCGAGGAAGTTGCCCGCGCCCAGTCCGGGCTCGGTCATGAATCCCTGCCGGACGGCCAGGGGGGCGATGGATGTGCTGTCAGTCATGGATGTTCCTCCATCGGTACATCGCGTTGATCTCCGCGGCCACCCGGTGTCCCGATCGGATGGCGCCTTCCATCAGGCCGAAGAACTCGGTGCTCGTCTCGGTGCCGGCCCAGTGCACCCGCTGGTGGGGAACCGCCAGCCGCGGGCCGAGCCGTGACCAGTCCCCCGGCCCGAACAGCGCGGCGTAGCAGCCCCGGCTGTACTCCTCGTGGACCCAGTCGGTGACGTGGCAGCCGATCGGCTCGGGCAACCCGGGGAACAGCCGCGCGGCCTGGGCGAACGCCTGCTCGCGCTGCTCGGCGGCGGGCAGCGCCGCGTACCTGTGCGCCTCCCTGCCGGTCACGAACCCGGTCAGCACGCCCACCCCGCCGTCCACAGGCGAGTCGTCCACGGTGGACAGCAAGGGGCCCCGCGCGTTGACCGACCAGCCGGACAACCCGCTGTCCCGCCAGGCCGGCACCGGATACACCAGGTGGACCTTCACCGCGCAGCCGGGCACCGTGCGGGCACCGGAGCGGGGCGACGGCGGGCCGGGCCGGTAGTCGATCGTGTCGGCGAGCGCCGGCGGCACCGCGACGACCGCGGCGTGGGCCCGTACCGATCCGGTCGCGGCGACGACGGTCACGCCGTCGCCGTCCTGATGGATCGCGCGCACCGGCTCGCCGAGCCGCACCCGGTCGCCCAGCCCCGCTGCCAGCCGCCGGCACACCTGGTGCGCGCCGCCGTCGATCCTGTTCTCCTGCGCGCCGCCCGCGAAGGCGTTCAGGTAGCGGATCCCACCGCCCGAGCGGAGGTAGAACGCCAGGTGCAGGACGGACACGTCCGCCGGGTCCGCGGCCATCATCTCGCCGAGGAACAGCGGGAAGAACAGCCGCGCGTCCGGGTGGCGCAGGTGCTCGCGCGCCCACTCCGCCGCGGTCAGCCGGTCCAGCCGGGCGGCGTCCGCGGACAGCCAGGGGGCCTCCGCGCGTACGCCTCGGTCCAGCTCGTCCAGCGCGTCGAACAGCTCACCGAGCGCGACCGCGGACAGCGGCGGGAACCGGCCGGCCCGGGTCCGGCCGTCTCCATCTCCGCCCAGCGCGAACCGGCTGGCGCCGGTCATGGTGGTCGGGGTGGTCTTCAGGTCCAGCTCGGCCAGCAGGGCGGTCAGCGCGGTGTGCCGGTCTCCCAGGTACGCGGCGCCGGCGTCCACCCAGGCGCCCGGGGCCACCTCGATGCCGTGCGTACGGCCGCCGACCCGCTCGCGCGCCTCGAAGACCGTGACCTCGACGCCGCGTGCCGCGAGGTCGGCGGCGGCGGTGAGCCCGGCCAGCCCGGCTCCCACGACGACGACGCTCATACCTGGCTCGCTATCTTCTTGGCGAGGGCGCCCGGAGTCGGCGCGTCGAGGAAGTCGTCGAAATCCAGTTCAACGCCGCTGGCCCGGGCGATCGCGCTCAGGACGCGGGTGGCGAGCAGCGAATCCCCGCCCATTACGAAAAAGTCTGAGTCCGCGCTGACTTCCGGGTTTTCCAGTACGCGCCGAAATACATCCGAGACGGCATTGACATTCACGGAATGGTCTCCCTCAAACGGTGGCGGACGCGTATCTCCGGTGCGAACCGGCCCGGTCGACTTTTCCGCTCGCCGTGTAGACGAGTTCGGGGACGACGGTGATCCGGCTGGGCACGAGATGGCACGGGACGCGGTCCCGCAGGTAGTCACGGACGTCGGCGGCCAGTGCCGGGTCGTCGTCGGCGGGTGGGCCGGGGACGATGTAGGCCGCGAGCGTCGTGTGGTCGGCGACGGTGACGCCCGCCACCGCCACGGCGCCCACCCGCGGATGACCGGAGATCTGCGCCTCGACCTCGCCCGGATCGACCCGGATGCCGCGGATCTTGAGCTCGTGGTCGAGCCGGCCCTCGTACGTGAGCACGTCGTCGGCGACCTGGCTTTCGGCGATCGGGCTCTCGGCGGCCGGGCTCTCGGCGGCCGGGCTTTTGGCGGCCGCGCTGACCCGGTCGCCGGTGCGGAAGTACCGCTCGGAGCCGAGCTCGACGAACCGCTCCGCCGTCGCCTCCGGCAGGCCCCGGTAGCCCAGCGCCAGTGACGGCCCGCCGACCAGCAGCTCACCGTCCTCGCTGAGGTGCTGCCTGACGTGCGGCAGGGGGCGCCCGATCGGCACCCGCTCCCCCGCTCCTCCGGCCGCCAGCGGGCCGTGCAGGTCTATGGCGTGGGTGATGAGCGTGGTCTCCGTACACCCATAGGTGTTGACCAGGCGGATCCCGTCGGTGCCGAGCCCGCGCCAGTCGGCCAGCCGCGCCGGGCTCACCGCCTCCCCGCCGATGACGACCAGCCGGACGCACGCGGGCAGCGTGGCCCGCTCGTCCGCCAGGTGGCGCACCAGCTCGTGCCAGAACGCCGACGGCAGGTCCAGCACGGTGATCCGCTCGGCGCCGATCATGCGCAGCATGCGGTGGAACGATCCCGAGTGGGCGTGGTCGTGGAAGACCAGCGTCGCGCCCGTGGTGAGCGTGGGCAGGATCTCCTCGAAGCAGGTGTCCCAGTTCAGCGAGGCGAACTGGAGGACGCGGTCGCCCGGGGTGAGGCCGAACAGCTCCCGCAGCGCGCGGGTCGCGGTGGTGATGGCCCGCCTCGGGGTCACCACGGGCTTGGGCGCGCCGGTGGAACCGGACGTGAACAGGATGTAGGCCGGATCGTCCCCGGCGACGACCGTGTCCGTCTCCGGCTTATGGGCGGCTTCGGCGGGGTTGGGGAGGTCCGGGAGGCCGACCAGGCGCTCGCCGGGCTCGGCGGGCTCGGCGGATTCAGTGGGCTCGGCGGATTCGGCGGGCTCGGCGGGTTCAGCGGGTTCAGCCAGCGCGGCGGGGTCGGTCGCGATCACCGTCGCACAGCCGCTCGCCGACATCAGCGCCCGTCGTCTCGGCCACGGGTGCGCCGGATCGATGGGCACGTACGTTCCGCCTGCCGCCAGCGTGCCGAGCAGGCCGGCCACCGTCGCCGGCGACCGTGACGCCATCACCCCGACCACCCCGGGACGCGGCCCCAGCCGCCGGGCGGTCGCGCGCACCCACGCGTCGAGTTCGGTGTAAGTAAGAGTCCGGCCGTTGTGCGTGATCGCCGGGCGGTCGGGATAGCGGCTGACCGCGCCGGCGAAGTCCTTCATCAGGTCGTGCGGATAAGACAAGGTTGCCTCTTTCCGAGATGCTCCGGGGAGCACCGCGTACTTTCATCCCATGGTCATTCGAGTGCGAATGAACCCCCGAGAACGCGTTCAGAGTTCCGCACTGCACAGCACGGGGGCTTGATTTCGTCAGGATTTCTACTGGACTGCGTCTCGTGTCTTTCGTATGGCGGTGTGTAACCACGAGTGCCAGACCGGGAGCGATATGCCAGACGGATTAGAACTGCCGGCCCTCGACCACGTACTGAAGATCGGGCTGCTCGGAGCGGTGCGGGCGTGGCGTGAACACCAGGAGGTCCCCCTCGGACCGCCGCGGCAGCGGGCGGTGCTGGCGCTGCTGGCGCTGGAGGCGGGCCGGGCCGTGTCGGTGGAACGGCTGATCGAGGGGCTGTGGGGAGAGCGGGCTCCGACGGGCGCGCGGGGCATGGTGCAGGGGTACGTCTCGCGATTACGGCCCGCCCTGGCCAGAGCCGGCGTCACGATCGCGTACTACCCGAGGGGTTACCTGCTCGTGCTCGCCGCCGAGCAGGTGGACGTACACGAGTTCAGGATCGCGGTCGCCCGGGCGCGGACCATGGAGACCGACGAGGCGCAGGCCGCCGGGCTGAGACGGGCCCTGACACTGTGGCGGGGCGAGCCGCTGACCGGCGTGTCCGGCGGCGGGCTGCTGGACCGGCTGCGCGACGCCCTCGGCGAGGAACGGCTGGCGATCACCGAGGAATGCCTGAACGTCGAGACGCGGGCGGGCCGGCACGCCGGGCTGGTCCCCGAACTGACCGCGCTCGTCGCCGAGCACCCCTTCCGGGAGGGCTTGGTCGGACTGCTCATGCTGGCGTTATGCCGGGCGGGTCGCCGGGTGCACGCACTGGAGCAGTACGAACGCACCCGACGCCGCCTCCTCGAGGAGCTCGGCCTGGACCCCGGCCCGGAGCTGCTGCAGCTCCGCCAGCGGATCCTCCGGGGGACCGTCTTCACCGTCAGATCACCCGGCCTCTCCGCCCCGGCCGGGACGGAGGCGGAGGTTTTCGCGGAGGTTTCGGCGGTGCCGGCGCAACTGCCGCCGAAGCCGGGGCAGTTCACCGGCCGGGCGGCCGAGCTCGGTTTGCTGGACGCGGTCGCGACCGGCGGCGACCCGGTGGGGATCGCCATGATCACGGGCGCGGGCGGGGTGGGGAAGACGGCGCTGGCCCTCCACTGGGGGCATCGGATCCGCTCCCGGTTCCCGGACGGCCAGCTCTACGTCAACCTGCACGGCCATTCGCCGGAACGGCCACTGCGCCCGATCGAGGCACTTGGGCAGTTCCTGCGCGGGCTCGGCGTGCCCGCGGAACGCGTGCCGGCCGCGGAGGAGGAGGCCAGCGCCGCCTACCGCAGCCTGCTCGCCGACCGGCGGATCCTGGTGATCCTGGACGACGCCGGCAGCGAGGAGCAGATCCGTCCGCTCCTGCCGGGTGGCCGGCGCTGCGCCGCCGTGATCACCAGCAGGGACCGCCTGGCCGGCCTCGTCGCCCGGGACGGCGCGGTCCCCGTTCCGCTCGGCATGCTGGCCCCGGACGAGGCGGGCACCCTGTTCGGCAGGCTCCTCGGCGTCGAGCGCCTGGCGGCCGAACGGGAGGCCGCCCGTGAACTGGCCAGAGTCTGCGGGTACCTCCCCCTGGCGCTGCGCATCGCGGCGGCCGGCGTCCTCGGCCGCCCCGGCGCCGGCATCGCCGGCCAGGTCCGCCGGCTCACTGTGACCCGGCTGTCCTCGCTGGCGGTCGTCGGAGATCCGCACGCGGCGGTACGGGGCGCGTTCGACCTGTCCTATCACCGCCTGGATCCGCCGTCACGGCGGCTGTTCCGGCTGCTCGGTCTCATCCCCGGGCCTACGTTCACCACCGAGGCCGCCGCCGCGCTCTCCGGTGCGCCCCTGGCCGAGACCGATCACCTGTTGTGCCGGCTCGCCGCCGCCCACCTCGTCGAGGAGGGCGAGCCGGGCCGTTACACCTTCCACGACCTGATGCGGGAGTACGCCCGCGAACGCGCCCGGGCCGAGGAGAGCGAACCCGACCGTACCCGCGCACTGGACGCGCTCATGGACTGGTACCTGCGCGTCGTGCGAGAGGCCGGGAACCTCGCCCACCCCCACACGCTGCGCGCACCCGCACCCGCACCCGCGGTCGGCGGCGATCGCCCGATCGGCTTCACGGACAGTGCCGCCGCACTGGCCTGGATGAACGCCGAACGCGTCAACCTCGTCGCGGCGGTGAAGAGCGCCACCCAGCGGCCGCACGGCTGGCGGCTCATGGACGCGATGAACGGCTACCCCGAGCTGACCGGAGGACCGCCGGGCTGGACGGGCGTCCTGCTGGACGCGCCGCCCAATGATCCGCGCCGTGCTCCAACAGACTCGGAGAGCTTGCGAATAAAAGAGGTATTTGAGAATGCAGGGCGTGATGTGACTGCCGCGCATAATGCGAGCAACAGTTCATGTCTGGCTGATGGCGCTTTCGGGTAGAAGTTCTCCAGAGAGGTCGGGTCTCGTGATCTTCCCAAAGGTGGCGCCATGCGGCGGTGGCTCATTCGGGCGAAGGAACAGGCCGACACCGCGCTCGCGCTTGCTTTGGCAGTTGTTTTCAGTGTTCTCGGAGTGCTGGAAACCGTCTCAATCGACGTGGTGAACAATGCGATTCTGGTGACGCTGGCCGTGCTGGCCTTCTCACTGCTCAGGGACCGCTGGCGCAAGCAGGACACGGGCGAATCGGTGCTGCGTAAATTCTCCCACCTCGTCAACGAGCTCGACGCGACGCTCGGCAAGCACCGGGAGGCACAGGATCTCAGCGGAGAGCTGGCGCCGGTGCGCGGACTTCTCAGAGGTCTGGCAGAGGTCGAGGTCCTGGCCGGGCCGGCGATCAGCCGAGCCTTCGCGGACGCCCGTCGAGCCTGCGCCTTCTGGGAGTTCAAGGGGGGCACCGGCACCTACCTTCGGGCCAAAACCCTGCCCGAGCTCGCCCGGCTGTCGCGAATGCGCAGCAGACCCATCCGCGTCCGCATTGAAATCCTTGATCCAGACGATTTACCGCTGTGCGACGCCTATGCCAGATACCAGCAGCAGATCACTCGCGAACTATGGCCGCAGAACAACGGTGAAGGCACCGGGAAGAATATTCAGCTGTCCTGCCTGGCAACCATTCTCGCGGCTTTCCGGTACAGTCAGAGCTCGCTCCTGGACATAGAGTTGTCGCTATCCTCGGTCTGGTCGAACCAACGCTTCGATCGCTGCGACGACTATCTCCTGATGACCGTCCGCGACAAAGGGTGGCCCGCGTACCGGATCCGGAGCTACACGAAACTCTACGCGGACTATTTGACACACCTGTCGATCAGCTTCCGGCAGGGCCGGCTGGTGAGCTTCAGCGCCGCCGCTGACATCATGCTCGCAGAATCACCCACCATGGCGGAAATCAGACAGCTTTTCGAGCAACTCCATCTTCCCCTGCGGTCCCATACAGACCATGACGTCGCGTGCATCATCCAGCAGGCGTCAGCCCCGTCAAACCCCTACGGCGACTGACTGGCGTGTCCCCTGAGATGCGGCTCATCTCCTAAGGTAGCCTGCGTCTCGCGATCTTCGGATGCGTGGATGTGCAGCTATCGGTGCAACGTCGTGGGGAGATCCGTGTCCCGTTTGGCCGACAGGTTTGACTTTACGGAGATTGCCAACCTCCTTCAGACGCAAAACCTTCAGCCTCTTGAGAAGGCGTGTTCCGCATTGATCGACGACCTCGCCGAGGATTGTCACGACGTGGAGCCGTTGCTGCATCCTCTGGGCTTCATCTACACGCCGCTCGCCCGATGGGGACACGCCACACTTCGACTGCATCTGTGGCCCCCGGTCGCCCAGCGCCGAGGCTTGGCGGCCGACGAGGTGTCCCCCATGCACGATCACACGTGGGACCTCATCAGCTACATCGCCCACGGTTGCCTCGACAACATCGAAGTCGGCGTCGTCGAGGTGGCGGAGCCGTCCAGCGCGGATTTCCGGGTTTTCAACATCTGCGGCGAGGGCCCCGTCGACCGGGTGACCCGCACCGATGCCCTGGCCAGAATCGAGCACGAGCGCAGAACGCGTCACGTGGCCAGGAGCATCTATACGCAGCCGGCGGAGGTGGTCCACAGAACCGAGGCCGGGGCTGAACCAACGGTCACCCTCGTCCTCGCCCTGCGTACGGGAAGGCAGGTGGAACGCGCACTCGGCGCCCTGGACCTACCTTCCTACACCAGCAGGCGGCAGGCGTTCCCCCAGACCTCATTCGGCGAAGCACTCCGAGACGTACTGGCCGGTCACCGGAGCTGACAGGGCACGAGGCCGGAGATCGTCGGCCGCCGTCCCGGCACGGCGACGCGGACCACGGGCTAGCATCGTCCGTCGTGACCACATCCCCCTCCTATCTGAGTGCCACCGCGGAGGCCTACGACGCCGTCGCCGTTCGCTATACCGATCTCTTTCGGGGCCACCTCGCCACGGTGCCGCTGGATCGCGCGATACTCGCCGCGTTCGCCGAGTTCGTACGGACCGCCGGCGCTGGGCCCGTGGCCGAGCTTGGCTGTGGGCCCGGATGGGTGACAGCGCACCTGCGGGACCTGGGATTGGACGCCTTCGGCGTCGACCTGTCCCCGGTGATGATCGACCTGGCCCGCCAGGCCTACCCGGACCTGCGCTTCGAGGTCGGTTCGATGGACGCTCTGGACCTGACCGGCGGCACGCTGGGCGGTGTCGTGTCCTGGTACTCCGTCATCCACACACCGCCGGAGGACTTGCGGCCGTACTTCGCCGAGTTCCGCCGGGTGCTCGCCCCGGGGGGTCACCTTCTGCTCGCCTTCTTCGAGTCCGAGGGCGACCCGGTGACGGTGTTCGACCACGCGGTGGCGCCGGCTTACCGGTGGCCGATCGACGACCTTGCCGGGCTGGCGCACGAGGCGGAGTTCGTCGAGGTCGGCCGGATGCTGCGTGAGCCCCTGGAGGAAGAACGGTTCCGCCGAGGCCACCTGTTGCTGCGCAGACAGTAGATTCTGCGCGTCACTCCCCCGGCGCTGAAAGTCGCGTTGGCCGGAGCGTTCGATCGGTTACGCCGGCAGGGAGTCCAGTTGCGCCAGGAGCCGCGCCCTGCCTGATCGGTCCAGCCAGGTGCTGAAGTCCATGAGGGTGGCATGGGCCTTCCGCAAGGGCGCCACGTCGGTGTCGTAGTAGGTCTCGTTCGCCCAGGTGAAGACCTTCGCGACCTCGGAGTTGTGCTCCCAGAGAGTCTTGAGCGGAATCCGGGTGTGCGGCACCTGGCGACCGGCCGCCGTGCTCAGCGCGTCGGCGATCCGCGGGGCGGTCAGCCTGTCGCCGGTGATCTCCATGGTCTTGCCCAGGTAGACGGCTGGTTCGGCGAAGGCCAGCGGGGTGAACGCCCCGATGTCGTCGATGGCGACGAGCTGCATGACCAGGTCGTCGTGCCAGGGCACGTTGAGCGAGCCGTTCTGGAAGAACCGCGCCGGGCTGGTGAAGTCCTCCATGAACCCGGCGGGGCGCAGGATCGTCGCGGGCACCCCCAGACCACGGAGGTGCTCCTCGATCTGCCACTTGTCGATGGACCCCAGCCGTGCTCCACGTAGAACCGGTTCTGGCTCTCGACGCCGCCGACCGACGAATACACCATGTGCCGCACGTCCGCGGCCTTGGCGGCGTCCGCGATGTTCTTGCCCTGGGCGATCTCGTTGTCGTTGGCTGACTGGACGCTGTAGACGCCGTACGCGCCGCGGATCGCCGCGTCGATGGAGGCTCGGTCGTCCAGGTCGCCGCGGACGAGTTCGGCGCCGGCGGCGGCGAGCGCGGCGGCCGCCGGCACGGTGTCGTCCCGGACCAGGGCGCGAACCCGCCAGCCGGCGGCGAGCAGGTGGCGGGCGGTTGCGCCGCCCTGGTTCCCGGTGGCGCCGGTGACGAGGATGGTCTTGCCGTGAGTGTTCATGACTCGCTCCTGTCTCAAGGGGTGCCGCTGTTTCGACGTGACCATATGACGAAATTTGAAAGTTAGTCAACAGCAAGATGATGGTTGACCAAATCTCGCATCTGGTCATATGGTCCCTGCGTGAGCACCAGCACCGAACGACTCCGCGACCCACAGCAGCGAGCCGAACGGGCCACCCGGATCCTCGACGTGGCGGCGGACCTGCTGCTGCGCCACGGCTACCGACGGGTGACCATCGACGACGTGGCCGCCGGAGCCGACATCGGCAAGGGCACCGTCTACCTGCACTGGAAGACCCGCGAGCAACTGTTCGGCGCGGTCTTCGCGCGCGAGGTGCTCTACGCGATGGACGAGCTACGTCAGGCGCTGCGGCAGGACCCGCGGACATGCCTGCTACGCAACTTCGCCCGCGCCTACTTCCTGGCCATCACGAACCGCCCCCTGCTGCACGGGTTCCTCCTGCAAGACCCCCACCTGCTCGGCAAGCTGACCAGCTCCCCCGATACCGCCCGCGACGACCGGCACGGCAACATGGCGCGCGCCTACCTCGAACTGCTCGCCGAGCACGGCCTGCTCCGCGACGACATGCACGCCGACGAGCTCGGCTACGCCTACCAGGCCACCTTCGAGGGCTTCCTGCGCGCCGAAGGCGCCCAAGGCGCCGCCCCAGCGGGCGGCCCGGAACAACGGGCGGACCTGCTCGCGCGTACCGTCCAGCGCGCATTCGAGCGCGAGCCGGCGATCCCCGACACCACGCTGACGGACCTCGCCGCCACCATCGTCACCTTGCTCAGCGACCTGATCGACGCCGATCGCACCGACTCCGGCATCCCCGCGGCCTGACGACCTCGGGCCGGGACGCACGGCCTCGCCAGTACAACCCAGGTGACGTTGTCGCCGGTCCTGCGGCAATGGACGTCACCGTGGCGAGGGCCTCGGTCCCGAGCACCGCTGGGGCGGTTGACTCGTTTTGTCACCATTGGTGACTGTCTGTGGATAAACTTCTTCTCGATCTTCTCAAGCAGGGCTTGTTCGGCCTCACTCGTCCTGGCCGAAAGGGATGTGGATGAAACCGCTGGAAGCATCGGATCCGGCTGCCATCGGGCCGTTCCGGGTCCTGGCCGAGCTGGGCCGGGGTGGCATGGGACGGGTATTCCTCGGCAGCGGCTCGGACGGGCGGCTGGTCGCGGTGAAGCAGGTGCACCCGCAGTTCGTGGAGGACGAGGGGTTTCGGGCCCGCTTCCGGCGGGAGGTGAACGCCTCGCGGCTGGTGTCGGGGGCGTACACGGCCGCAGTGATAGACGCGGACGAGGACGCGCCCCTGCCGTGGCTGGCGTCGGTGTTCGTGCCCGGACCTTCGCTGAGTCACACCGTCGACGTCGCGGGGGCGCTCGCGGAGGAGCCGGTACGGCGGTTGGCGGCGGGGCTCGCGGTCGCCCTGGTGGAGATCCACCGTGCCGAGTTGATCCACCGGGATCTGAAGCCGTCCAACGTCCTTTTGGCCGCTGACGGTCCTCGACTGATCGACTTCGGGATCGCGCGGGCCACTGACAGCCAAGAAGGCAGCCAGATCACCCGCACCGGGTGGCTGGTCGGCTCGCCCGACTTCATGTCTCCCGAGCAGGCCGAAGGGCAGCCGCTGACCCCCGCCAGCGATGTGTTCTCGCTCGGTACGGTGCTCGTCATGGCGTGCACCGGCGTCAGCCCGTTCGCCGGGCCTTCGATGCCGCAAACCCTCTATAACGTGGTGCACAAGGAACCCAACCTCGCCGCGGTTCCTGCAGCTCTGCGGGAGATCATCGAGCCGTGCCTGGCCAAGGACCCGGCTCGCCGCCCAAGCCCGGCCCAGCTCCTGGAATCCGTCGGCCGGCTCGCCCCGTCGGCGCAGGTCTGGCCAACCCCTGTGCACGACCTCATCACGAGCCAGCAGAACGAGGTCGCCCGGCTCCTCGGCGTACCGCCGGAACAGCCCGCCATACCCTCAGCCGCTCTCCTCAACACCGCCCCACCCCCGGCCGCCCCTTTCAAAGCCACCCCACCCCCGGCCGCACCGCCCAACACCACCCCACCGCACGACCCGACCCTCGCCTACACCCAGCAGAACCCCAGCCCACCTCCCGCCGTTCCGGATGCGCGGATTCGACGGCGAGGCCCACTCCTCGCGGTGCTCGGCGTGCTCGGCGTGCTCGGCGTGCTCGGCGGAGTGGCGGTGCTGGCCAACGGCGTCATCTGGGCCCGGCCGCCATCCGCGGGCGGCGCGAAGGCTCTCGTCGGCGTCACCATGCCGACCAAGTCGTCCGATCGCTGGACGCGCGACGGCGACATCGTCAAGTCGCGGCTGGAGAAGCTCGGCTACCGGGTCGACCTGAAGTACACCGAGAACGACGTCCCGGCCCAGGCCGACGAGATCGAGAACCAGATCAACAAGGGCGCCAAGCTCCTGATCGTCGCCGCGATCGACGGCACCGCGCTGACCTCGCAACTCCAGCAGGCCGCCGCCAAAAAGATCCCGGTCATCGCTTACGACCGGCCGATCCGCGACAGCTCGAACGTCGACTACTACGCCTCCTTCGACAGCTTCAAGGTCGGCGTGCAGCAGGCCACTTCCCTCCTGGCCGGGCTGGGCGTCGACAAGGGTGCGAAGGGCCCGTTCAACGTCGAACTGTTCGGCGGGTCCCCTGTCGACAGCAGCGCCACGATCTTCTGGAACGGCGCGATGTCGGTGCTCAAGCCGAAGATCGACAGCGGGACGCTGAAGGTCCCCAGCGGCCAGACCGACTTCAGGCAAGCCGCCACCCCGCAGTGGAACTCCGGCATCGCGCAGCAGCGGATGCAGGACATCCTCGCCGAGACCTACGCCGGCGGCAAGAAAGGCGAGAAGGTGGACGGCGTGCTGTCGCCGTACGACGGCCTGTCGATCGGCATCCTGGCGGCGCTCAAGAGCAACGGCTACGGGACCTCCGGCCGGCCGTACCCGATCGTGACCGGCCAGGACGCCGAGCCGGCGTCGATGAAGTCGATCATCGCGGGTGAGCAGTACTCCACGATCTTCAAGGACACCCGCAAGCTGGCCGAGGCCACGGTGGTGATGGCCGACGCCGTCCTCAAGGGCGGCAAGCCCGAGGTGAACAACACCAAAGACCACGGCGTCCCGTCCTACCTGCTCAACCCCCTCATCGTCGACAAGTCCAACTACGAGCGGATCATCATCGGCGGCGACTACTACACGGCGGACCAGTTGGAGTGACCCGCACCGCGTCAAAGTGAGTGCGTGCCCAGCCCTGCGGCTCTGGCGACCTTCCTCCCGCACGTGGGCGGGCCGGCATCGAGAGTCCCCCAAGTGTCCGGTCTTTTACCTGGTGAACTCCCTGAGGCCGGTCAAGAATGCACAGGTGTCGCGGCAGCAAGGGGAGGCACCCGATGGACGTGGTGACGGCGTCGTTCTGCAGGCGACTGCGTGTGGTCAGGCTTCGGGCGGGATTGACGCAGGCTGAGGTGAGCGAACGCGCGAGAGTGAGCGTGCGCACGCTCCGCGACATCGAGCGGAACCGGATCGCCCGGCCACGCCCTCCTGGACGCCGGGAACGAGTCACGGCTACCACGCCCTGACCTACGGCTGGCTCCTCAGCGAGCTCGTGTACCGCGTCACCGGCCGGCGCGCCGGCGACTTCTTCCACGAGGAGATCGCCGTTCCCCTCGGGCTGGACACCAGGATCGGCACGCCACCGGCCGAACAACCGCTGGTCGCGCCCGTCCTCCCGTTCTCGTTCGCGGGCCTCCCGCCGGAGGCCGAACGTCTCCACGAGGCGCGGCAGGCGCGCACCCGCGATCCCGACACGCTGGCCGGCCAGGCGTTCGCCGCGAGAGACGGCGCCACGTTCCTCGACCGGGTCGACACGTTCTTCGCCGACCCCGGTGTGCTGGCCGCCGAGATCCCCTCCGTCAACGGCACCTCCACAGCCCGCGGCATCGCCCGGCTCTTCGCGCTGCTGGCGATGGGCGGCGAACTGGACAGCGTGCGGTTGCTGTCACCGGAGACCGTGGCGGCCTTCGGCACGGTCCGGGTGAAGAGCCCTGACGCGATCAGCGAGGACGGCCCGGGCGCGCTCCTCGTCCCGCGAACTCTCGGCTATATCGGCAACTTCGCGGCTCCCGGTCAACCCCCGCGCTACGGTCCCACCCCCGAGGCGTACGGGGCCGAGGGAGGTGGCGGCGAGATGGGCATCTGCGACCCGGTGAACCGCGTCTCCATCGGCTTCGTCCGCAGCCACCTGGCCATGTCAGGCGCGTTCTCCGCCAGACTTGTCGACACCCTCTACCGATGCCTGGCCGAGCGGAACTGAGGCGCCCTGTCCTGCCGGGGGTGGACGTCACGCAGGTCGAGGCAGGCACTCTGGAGACGGTTCCGCCGCCGTGGCCGAACCGTCCTTGATCGACCGGCCGGCGATGGCCAGCCCGGCCAGCGCCATGACCAGCGTGGCCGCGAACACCGCCCAGTAACCCGACCCCGAGGCGGTGAACAGCGCAGCGGTGACCGCCACCGCCACCACCGAGACCACCGACTCGCCCACCTGCAGCGCCGAACTGTTCTCGCCCTGCTCCCCCGGCGCCGACAGCTCCAGCGTGAGCACCGACAGCGTCGGGTACACCAGCCCGATCCCGAATCCGGTGATGATCCACGCCGGATACGCCAGCGCCACCGGGACCGAGGTGAACGCCACCGTACCCATGATCAGAATGCCGAGCGCCATCATGGCCGAGCCGAACCGCAGGTTCGTCTTCTGGCTGAAGAGCTCTCGCCCCTGCACCCAGGACGCGAACGACCAGGTCAGCGACCCTCCCATGAGCGCGAGCCCGGACGCCCACGTGGGCAGGTGGCGGTGGTCGACCAGCATGAGCGACACCATCACCTCGGCCGCGAAGAACGCCCCGGCCGACAGACCGCGCAGCCCCACCACGGCAGGCAGCCCGCGGGCGGCGCGGAGCGTGCCGCGGGGAAGGAGCCTCGGGAGCGCCACGGCCAGCACCACCAGGCCGGCGATCAGCAGGGGCAGCCGCCCGCCGCCGCTGCCGTACTGCATGAGTCCCGCGCCGACGGCGGTCAGGGCCGCCCAGCCGACCTTGCCGAGCAGGCCGGGGGCGGGCCGGCTCTGCCCGCCGCTCACCGGCTGCCCGGCCAGCCCGCGCAGCAGCACCAGGCCGGCGGCCACGGTCAGGATCGGCACCAGCAGGAACACCCAGCGCCAGCCGAGCGTGTCGGTCACCACGCCCACGATCGCCGGCCCCACCATCGAGGGCACCACCCACGCGGTCGCGAACAACGAGAAGATCTTGGGATGCCGGCTCTCGGGGTAGACCCTGGCCACCACCACGTACAACGCCACACTGACCAGCGCCCCGCTGAAGCCCTGCAGGAACCGGCCCGCGATCAGCACCTCCATGGTCGGCGCCAGCCCGGCGACCGTCAGCCCCGCGGCGAACCCCGCCGCCCCCGTCCACAGCGGAGCCTGAGGACCGCGCACGTCCGCCCACCGGCCGCCGAGCACCGTGCCGATGACGCTCGCGGCCATCGCGCCGCTGAACGCCAGCCCGTACAGCTCCAGCCCGCCGAGGTCCTTGGCCACGACCGGCATGGCGATGGCGACCGCCATGTACTCGAAGGCCACCAGCGACACCATCGCCACCAGGCCGGCCGTCAACGCGTTCCTCGTCATACCGACGAACCTACGATGACCTGCGGCTCCGCACCTCCGGCGGGGGTCCTGGACCCGTACCGGCAATTAGTCCTAGGACCGGCGCGGAGCTCCGCGCGTCAGCGGAAGTCGGTGAGGCGGAAGACGGCCATCATGTCCTTGGTCCTGGGCCCGCCGGGGTAGAAGGACGCCTCCGCACCGACCCAGCCGCGGAAGGCCCCGCTGTCGTCGATGATCTGCATCAGCGGTTTCATGTGGGAGTTGCCCGAGTAGCAGAACGTCTTGCGCTCCATGGCCAGGCAGGTGCACCAGTGCCACAGGGTGTCACGGCGATCGGTGTTGGAGATCTTGGTGAGGTAGTACTGGATGGAGCTGACGTTCGCCTTGGTGCCGCCGCCGTAGTTGGGGCAGCCGCCGGACTTCTGGCAGGCGCCCGCGGAGGCCGGCTGCAGATAGGTCAGGCACCAGGTCGTGGTGGCGCAGCTACGGAAGGAGGACTGGCTGAAGGGCTGGCTGGCCGAGTTCACGATGTGATTGCCCGACCAGGAGACCAGGTCCTGCCGGAGCGCTCCGGGGAAGGCCCGCACGGAGCTCATCGCGCGGCGCGTGGTGAGCGAGGCGTTGCTTCCGTAGCCGTAGCCGTGGGTGGCCAGGGTGCTCTTCGCGAACTGCAACTGGGCGAGCTTGCCGTCCGGCGACAGCCGCACGCGCCACTGCTCGGTCCAGGTCTGGTTGATCTTCCATCGGATGCTCACCACGTTGCCGGCCACGCTGTAGGTCCCGGTACGGGATTCGTCCGGCGCGCCGGTGTAACCGGGGGCGGTCAGGACGTCACAGGCGCGTACGCGGGTGCTCTTGCCGCCTGCCTTGGTCGCGCAGCTCGAATCCGGGACGACACCGGTGGCTTGTCTGCCCTCGGGGTTGCGCTGCCACCACAGGTAGCTGTTCGCGCTGACCGTGCCGTTGGTCTTGAACTGGTAGGTACCCAGGCGCACCCAGTTCTGCGTGGACGCGGCGCGCAGGAACCCCTGCGTGACCACGAAGTTGGCCTTTCCACCGGGCAGGGCCGACAGGGATGATGCGGCACTGGCCGGACTGACTCCGGTGGCCAACAGGGTGAACGTCGCGAGCACGGCGGCAAGAACTGCGCGCACGGGAAACCTCCTCGATTTCGGTCTCCACCGATTCTTGCCTAGATTGCCGTTTGGTGCCTGCCTGTTGACATATGTTCACAGCCCGTATTCACAATGTGCCGCCGGCCCGGCCGGGCCGAGCCGGCGGCGTCAGTCGCCGGGGCGCGGCGTCAGCCGCAGTCGGGGATGACCGCGCCGCTGTTGTCGCGGGCCTCGTCGTCGCCCCACCGGCTCAGGTAGTACGCCGAGACGTAGGACCGCCCGCTCGCGCCGGAATTCACCGTTGGTCGCCTTCCAGAGCGTGCCCTGCGGCGTCGACCCATCCCACGGACCGGAGTACCCCGTGGCGTTGAGTCCTGGCGGTCACGATCATTCGGGCCGTTCCACCGGCGAACAACTGCTTGGCCAACCCCGTCTCAATCTTCGGATCATCCGATACGGCTCGCGCCGCCACCCCCGGTGACCATCGTCGCGGCGATCGAGGGTATGAACTGTTGCCGATGCTTGCCAAGCGAACCTGTGGTCGCCCGAAGAACTGTGATCGGTTTCTCTGGGCCGATCGACTGCGACTGAAGGTGATCGGGCGGTAATGGTCAGTGACAGCCGGGTGCCTGACAGTGCGCCCGGTCCCCGCCCCCATTGGTGCCCACACCAACGGGACAGCGTCCGGCGGGGCGGTGGCCCAAGAGCCGCACTCCCTCCAGGAATGCGAAGTCAGGCCCCGACAACGCGGCTCTCCACCATGGTCCGCCCGGCTCGCCGGACGGACGCGGCATCGGCTTCCACCAGATCGCCACCCGGCCTCGGTCGGCAGGCGACGAGGCTACGCCGATGTCCGCTTTACTCAGGTAAACACAGCGAGCCGAAGACGCTAAGACCGCCAGCACAGCAGGCCATTTCTTCACGTGTGTTTCCTGTCAGTCGAGATGCTTCAGCGCCGCAGCGGCGGAGGGAGCGCTCCCGCCTGGAGTGCGCGGGGTGTCAACGGCCAAGTGCGTGTGGGTCTGGCCCACTTTCCGTGATCAGTAACCGTGCAGCACGCGGATGCGGAGAAGGTCGGGGTTGGCTCGTCCG